>JAUNMW010000004.1 GCA_030537395.1 Clostridia bacterium
AACGACGACGTGACTGAAGTATATCACAACGCTGAATTGCCCGAAGAAGAGGAAGAGGAATAACCCCTTTCCGCCTTCGGGCGGGAAAGGATAAAACATGCGCGATTTTCTGATCAGAGGAGCCGCCTTGCTGATTTGCTTGTGCGTTTTTCTGGGGGAGACCGCGCATATTTCTTATGCTGATGATTTAACGCTGATGGAAGCGTTTTTCACCCGGCCGGAGGGATACTCGGGAATGGTGGAAGTACCCGGGAGGGGGCTTATGAGATATTATGCTCAAAATGATCCCCTTTGGGGTGCCCTTGCCTACGAGCGTGCCGAAACACCCTCCCGCCGTCCGTTTCGAGATGGAGGCTGCGGGCCCACCGCAGGCGCTATGGCGATTGCCAATCTTGTTTCTGAAGATGAGCTTCCTGCAATCGCCGCATATGCAAAACAGGGGTATTCGCTCTGCTCCTGCTCCCTGAACAAAGAAAAGTGCAACAAGCGCCATGCCCGGTATGTACTGACAACGCAGCGGGATTTTGTCCGTTTTCTGCCCCTGGTATTCGGGGATTTTGCTACAGGCAACAATGTCTTTGATGTGTACAGCCGCGGGGAATCACAGGGGACGGGCACCGGCTTTCTCTATGAAATTGCCAAAGCTTACGGCGTGAGCATCACGGCGACGGCGGATTATAACGCGGCGGTTCTGGCAATTGAGCAAGGGGATACAGTGGTTGGCCACGCATCCCGAGGCGGTGCATTTACAAATACGGGCCATTATCTTTTGATCGCGCACATTGACGATGAACGGGTGTATATCCTGGATCCCCTTTGCAGAACGGCGTACAATACCTATCAGGGAAAAAAAATCGAGGTGATCCAGCCTGGATTGGTAGCGCTCACACATCCGGATTATGCCGCCGCCAATATCGGTATGTATTTTATATTCCATAAAAATTGATGTAGCCTGATTAGGCTGATTGGAAAAGCCCCGCAATTCGCATCTTATTTGTGGAATGCGCGGCTTTTTTCAATAATTTCTCCCAATGTAGCATCCTTTTGGTTCAAAATGGCATCGCAAAGCGCCTTTTCTTCCAGAACGCCCTGTTTTTCCATTCCATCCGGCGATAAAACATAAACCACATGATATTTCCCGGGGCTGAAAGAACGCAGCAGGGAAAGCACAGGCATATTGGCACTGGCTGCCACCGCTTCCAGCAGAATGATTTCGTTGTTGTCCAACCGCTGTCTGCGGCCGATCAGCGCCGTAATATAACCAGCCGTATTCTGCTTTCCTTCTATATTCGCGGCATAAATCAAATAGAGACCGGCAAAAGCCGGAGCAAGCAGGATACGCCCCTCAAAAGCAAAGAAAAAAGTGACGCCGCATAAAAAGAATCCAATCAGGAATGCCGCCGCAGTCAGAATGCGCGTTGCGAAAGAATGCGGAAAAAAACGGCACAACAGAATACGAGCCATCCGGCCCCCATCCAGCGGCAACACAGGAATCAAATTGAAAAGGCACAGCAAAAAGCTCATTCTGGCAAAATGAGCGGCAAATAGAAACGAAACTGCTCCCGAATGATATAATGCAGCGGAAAGAACACATCCCAGAAAGCTGAAAAAAGGGCCCGCAAAGGCGATCAGGAATTGCTGATATGGCAAGCACTTTTCTTCGCCTTCCACAAACATGACGCCCCCCAGCGGCGTGATTTCAATTTCCCGAATCGCTGCGCCCCATAGTTTAGCCGACAGCATATGGCCAGCTTCATGCAGCGCAAAAGCTGAAAGATTGGGAATGATCTGATCCTCCATATGAAAAAGGAACCCTATCATTCCCAGAATGGGAAGCAGAAAATGGATCCTGATCAGAATTCTCCCCAAACGAAAACTCATTGCTGCTCCTTTTCTCTGGGGGAAAGCAAGGCAGTGGGATCAACAGCAAGTCCCGCACGCCTGACTTCCAGGATAACCTCCCGGTCTGGGAGCGCTTCACCGATACATACCGACGCGCTGACCACATCTCCCTCAGACACAAAGGCACCGGCAAGATTATAATACAGGCTTTCCAAGCCGTTTTCCTGCCGTATCCGGATGATTCTTTCCTCATCCGGTCCATGGGAAACGCTCATCACTTGTCCGTCAGCGGCAGCATACACCATTTTATCCGTACTCAGATACCCAATATAGGGTTCTTGATCCGCCCATGGATGATTGATTTCACCAAAGCATGGGGCAGTCAGTTCCGCTTGCGGCGCTGTTTCAAAAAACACGGCCACTGATTCCGGGAGTATGCTGCTGACGAAGCTGATTTTCCCGATATTTTCATCCCAATTGGTATTGATCATTTCCTGCACAGCAGTAAGTACCGTGCTTCCGGAAGGAAGCTGTTCATTTCGTATGGCCGTGATGGTAAGCACCAGCATCCCGGCTACGGATAGATTCCTGATCAGTTTTTCGCCCCACCGCGGTTTTGAGACCGGCAAATAGCTTGCATCCGAATCAGGCGCTTCACGATGCTTCTGAATATCACGCTGCACTTGTTTTATCATGCCGCCACCTCCTGCTTTCATGCTATGTGCGATTCCCGGCAATATGACAGAAAACTTCTTGTTGGGGGAATTGCATTTTACTACAAGATATGGTATAGTTGTTGAGCAAAAATGATGGGGAGGCTCTTGGCAGGCATGAGCGAAGCGCTGAAGGCAGTAGACATTTTTACGGACGGGGCATGTTCCGGCAATCCCGGTCCCGGGGGCTGGGCAGCTATTTTGCGATATGGACAGCATGAAATGGAAATCAGCGGCAGCATGCCTCAAACCACAAACAACCGTATGGAGGTTTTTGCCGTCATTAGCGCACTGGGCAAGCTGAAAACCCGCTGTCAGGTGTCCATTTACTCTGATTCCTCTTATCTGGTGAATGCTTTTAATGAGCATTGGCTGGATAATTGGCAGCGCCGAAGCTGGAAAACAGCGGATGGAAAGCCGGTAGAGAATCAGGATTTGTGGCGGCTATTATTGCTTACCATCAACAAAAAAGGCCACATCGTGACCTTTCATAAAGTAAAGGGACATTCCGACCATCCGGAGAATAATCGCTGCGATGCCCTGGCCCGCGGTGCGATTCAGCAATACTTGAGCCGCAACCCTGATTTGGGCGACCCCAACCAACTGAACATTCAGCATTCATAAAAATGGCCGGCGCGAACTTGTTTTCTCGCCGGCCTTTCTTTTAACCCTGCAAATGATGGATCACATCCCCGGGCATGGGTAATAAATAATGATAGTTTTCTACCATCCAGTCGAATGCCTGCTGTGTTTCCTGATCGCACAGCGGAATTTCGTCGCCTGTTTGGTACAATGATTTATTCATTTCAATAAAAAAATACGCCGTATACTGAAGAATCTGCATACGGCGTATAGGATTCAATGTTTATCCGCGGATTTCCTTCACGATGCCCGCCGCTTCCTTGACCAGCGCCAGGATCTCGTCGAATTTGCCTTCCTTGACCAGACTGCCGTTCACCATCCAGCTGCCGCCGCAGGCCACGATCTTGTCATAAGCCAGATAATCACGCACATTGTTGGCGTTGATGCCGCCGGTAGGCATGAACTGCAGGTTCACATAAGCGGCGCACACGGCCTTGATCATCTTGAGGCCGCCGGAGGGTTCGGCGGGGAAGAACTTGAGCACATCCAGGCCCAGGCTCATGGCCGCTTCCATTTCGGTGGGGGTGCATACGCCGGGGGTCATGGGGATGCCGCGGTTCAGCACGTATTCCGTCACCTTGGGATTGAAGCCGGGGGAGACCACGAATTTAGCGCCCGCGTCGATGGCCCGGTTGGCCTGTTCGGTGGTAAGCACGGTGCCCGCGCCGATGATCATGTCAGGGAATTTCTTGGCCATCTGCCGGATGGATTCTTCGGCGGCGGCGGTACGGAAGGTCACTTCCGCGCAGGGGAGTCCGCCCTCCATCAGGCATTCGCCCAGGGGCAGGGCGTCCTTCACATCGTTGAGAACTACCACGGGTACGATACCGATCTTTTTCAGCTGCTGCATCATTTCGGTCATGGGAATCAATCCTCCAATCTTTTTCCTTTGTTAAGGAGCATATGTAGTATTCGGCGTTCAATTGTATTATTCCTTCACAGGATAACCAATTGTCAAAATTTCAAAAGGAGAAACTTCAAAGCTTTCAGCGCCTTCGGGATCGATCACATCCTCCAGCATATTCATGAGGTACATCTTGCAGGGGAAAGAAACGATCCTGTGGCATCCATCCTGCTCACTCAGACGCATGACCAGATATTTGCCATCCTCGGAAACCTTCAGACTTTGGAGCCAAAGTCCGCTGTCACAGATTGCTTCGGCAAACATTCCGAAGCTGCGGTTCAGCTTTCTCAGCGGAATATTGTATTCAAAAGCCATGCGGTTGATCCCGGCCTGAACGGCGTCGCCCTCATGGGGAACGATCATGTATTTGATATTGTGCTGCCCCATATCGCTGGTGATGTCGGGACGGATGGTGGAGCGAAGCAGGCTCAGGCTCACTTCATTCTTTTCGATGCCAACGCCGTATTTGCCGCAGTTGATCACCGCCACGCCCGCTCCGGTTTCGGAAAGATCGAACCACTTATGATGGCACACCTCGAACCGGGCCTGCTCCCAGGTGGTGTTTTTGGTCAGAGGACGGCGGACAAAGCCGGCGCTGGTATCGCAGACCAATTCCCGGGTCAGGATATTGGGACCGAAATTGACCTTCGCCAGCCGGTGCTTTTCGTGCCAATCCACGATATGCTCCACTTCGATAGCACGGCTGTCCCGGAAAATACGCACGATCATGCGCCAGGTGCTCTTTTCCGTGGCAAATTCCACGGTGAATTCCGCACTGCTTCCGTCCTGATAGGTCAGCCGTGCTCCTGCCGTCACAGTCAGGTCAATTTCCACGTCCTTGTAGTTTGGCAGGATGTCCCAAGCGTCATATACGCCGGGATTATCCGCCCAAATGTGCAGCTTATTGAAACCTCGATCATCTTTTACCCAGGTTCGGCCTTGTTCCCTCCAGTTGGAAATGCTGCCGTCTTTTTTCAGATGCAGGCTGTAAAGAGGCGTCTCAATCCACCAATCGCCATCCAAAGCGGGAGAGATGGTGAGCCAGGCTTCCTGGCCTTCCAGGGGTTGAACGTCACCGGAGCTGAGCCCTGGCAGATTGGGCCGTGCCCAGAAGCCCTTCACGCCGTCGCGGGTAACAGGACCATTTTCATCCGGAATAAAGGTAAGAGAGGTTCTTGCAAAAGGCAGGGAATTGAAATACTGCTTGCCCTTGTAGCTGTCCAGGACTTTATCCAGGAGCTTGTCGATTCCCGCATAGTCTGCCATGGCATCCTCATACACGGGATGGATATGGGAGCCGGGCAGAATATCATGGAACTGGTTCAGCAGCAGCTTTTTCCAGCATTCCCGGAGTTCCTCGGCAGGGTATTCCGCTTTTCCGTTCCATGCCGCCAGCGCGCAGACCATTTCCGCTTCCCGCAGCTTGTATTCCAGCAGCCGGTTCATTTTCTTGATGTTGGATTTGGTGGTAAAGGTGCCCCTGTGCATTTCCAAATACAGTTCCCCATCCCAGGTAGCAAGCTTTTGATTATTCTTCAAATTCTTGTGCAAAAAATCCGCGCCGCCGGTGAGTTCGGTTTTGGGCATCACAGAAACCTTATTGAAGCGCCGCACCATTTCCAGCA
Organism: Clostridia bacterium; assembly: GCA_030537395.1. Taxonomy (GTDB): domain Bacteria; phylum Bacillota; class Clostridia; order Christensenellales; family Aristaeellaceae; genus RUG563. The sequence goes on from JAUNMW010000004.1 coordinate 5,727, forward strand.
TTTCTTCTGTCACGCCGCTTCCGCCGTCGCCGTAGCCGTACATGGATAGGGTCTGGCCGCCCACTTCCTTATCCTGGTACGCTTCCCAGTTTTCCTGAATCTGGCTGGGCATGTTCCAGGTGATAAAGTGGGTGGGGGGGACGCAGGCGTAAACCTCGCTGCCGTCGATACCCTTCCAGATGAAATTGTTGTGGGGGAAACGGTTGGTATCATTCCAGGTGGACATTTTATTGGAAACGAAATAATTCACCTTGGACTTCTTCAAGATTTGGGGCATGATCCAGGAATTTCCGAACACGTCCGGCAGCCAGGCGTTATCGATGGTTTTGCCAAACGCACGGCGGAAATAATGCTGGCCGTACAGGAATTGGCGGACCAAGCTTTCAGCCGCGGGCACGTTGCAGTCGGGCTCCACATACATGGCCCCCACCGGCTCAAACTGGCCTCGGGCTACTTTTTCCTTTAATTCCTCAAACAGTGCGGGATAGTACTTTTCCAGCGTCTCATAGGTATAGGCCTGGGTATGCGTGTAGCGGAATTCGGGATACTTGTCCATCAGGCGAAGCTGGATCAGGATGGTGCGGGCATTTTTTTGCACCGCGTGGATACGCCGCCAATAATAAGCGATATCCAAATGGGAATGGCCCACCAGCGCCACATCGCCGCTGCCTTTGAAATCGGTATTGGAATAAATCATCTTTTCCACATATACCGCCGCTTCGTCCACGCCCTCCCAGGTATCGAAATCCACTTTATCCAAGGCGCGGCTCAATTCCACGAACAGGAATTTGCGGTAATCTTCATTGAAATATTCGCTGTGGGCGATATCCATCAGCAGGATATAGTCATATACCAGTGACTGTACATTGTCCCGAACGGTGCACAGATAGGCTCCTTCAAAAATTTGGCGGCAGCCGCGCTTGCTAAGAGATGCGGGATTGCGTTCATCGTCCGGTTTGGAACGGTTGTAGGCTTCGATTTCGATGTTCAGTTCATCGCTGTCAATATACGGGTTCAGCAGGATGCGTTCCCGGTTAGGGTCCACGCCGCCCACGTATTTTCCATTGATCTTCACGATCATTTCAGCGGCGGTTTTCAAGGTAAAATATACGTTCTTTCCTTTAAATTGGGGAGGGATCACGGCATGGCCTTTGATAAAGGCGGTGCCGTCCGGCGTAAAATACATATCACCGGTACGAAGTGGACGTTCCTCTCCATCTAAATATTCATAATCATTTTCGCTGATCTGCCGGGCATCCCGGATGGTCAGATCGGTGATTTCCACTTTTTCATCATAGATGCCCCGCTGGAGCCAATTAAAGCGCAGATCGGTCCATTCCTCAGGCCGCATGGAGCGGCGAACCACTTTTACATGTGCCATACATTCTTCCTCCCATCAATCCTGGTCCCAGAAAAAGGGCTTTTTCCGTACCGGAACCACAGTCACCGTTTTCCCAAGATCGTCTTTGATTTTCTGCGCGATCCAATCTGTGCATCGGTTCAGGATCAGGCATTTGGAGCATTCGCCCCGGAAGATCAGCGTCAGCTTTTCATCCTCCAGCGATACGAACTCCACCCATCCGCCGTCTCCCTGCAAACGGGGGGCCAATACACTTTCAATGTACTCTTTCATATTCCGCACGCTCCCAAAGTAATAGAATCTTTTGCTTTTTAGTTTACCATGAAATACAGGTTTGCGCAATCATTTTTATTATGAACATTTGTCATTATTTTCATTTTAAATTACATGACGCTTATCATAAATTGCGATTTAAAGGCTATTTGCTGTAAGAATGAATAAAAAATTATGCAAATCGTCAAATTAGTGGTTGAAATTTTGAATATTTTATGGTATATTTGCAATGTAGATTTACTGTGCATTGATGGCACGGAAAAAAGGAGGAATACCCGGTATGAAGAAAACCATTTCTCTGTTGCTGGCCATGATGATGGTGCTGCTCGCCTTCGGCGCTGTGCCCGCTCTGGCTGAAAAGACCGTTGTTACTTATTGGAGCAATGACCGCCATGACGAAACCTACATGACCGAAATGATCAACAAGTTCAACGCGGAACATGATAACATCGAAATTCAGATGACCATTATGACCGACGACTTCGAGAATTCCATCCTGCTGGCCTATCAGGGCGGCACCGCGCCTGATCTGGTGGGGCAGAGCATCGATGTGAAGAACTTCGCTGACATCGGCGCTATCGTGAACCTGCGCCCCTACATCGAAAAGGATGAAGAATATCAGAAGGTCAATGAGCCCTTCACCCATGCTTTTGAAGGCCTGAACGCCATCGGCGATGAAATCTACTGGGTGCCCTCCGGCATGCGTTCCGGCGTGCGCATCGAATACAACAAAGCTCTGCTGGAAGCTTCCGGATTTGAAGGCATCCCCGCTACCTTGGCTGAATACATCGAAATGGCCAAGAAGATCACCGCTGACGGTGCTGCAAATAATCCTGTGACCTATGGCATCGGCTTCACCTCTTCTTCTCCCTTTGAACGCCAGCTGGAAATGATGGCTCAGGTATCCGGCGTGTTCTATTATGACTATGCCAACGGCAAGTTCGATTTCACCGGCTACAAGCCCTTCCTGGAAGCTGGCCGTGAACTGGTAGCCGTGGCCTATCCCGATCAGCAGGGCGTGGACAATATGCGCGCCCAGTTTGCTGCCGGCGCTTTCGCGCTGTGGGGCAATGCTTCTCAGGAAGCCGGCGTGTTCACCAATCAGTTCCCCATTACCGATTTTGAATGGGGCGTGGCTCCCGTTCCCTCTCTGGACGGCGAGATCAAGGGCGCTCTGCAGACTAACCCCAACAAGGGCTACATCATGATGAGCTCCTCCAAGAACAAGGATGCCGCTTGGGAAGTGATCAAGTATTTCCAGAGCGAAGAATTCCTCAAGGGCTATCTGGAAGGCGGCTTCACCCTGCCCATCACCTCCTACATGGACGGCGTGATCGACAAGACCAAGCTGGGCCGCATGGCTGATTTTGGTCTGCTGGATTATGAATCCGTGTATCCCGCTGTTCCCTCCATCAACTTGACCGGCGACAACTACCGCACCGTGCTGTGGAATGCCATCATGGGCTATGTGGATATCGACGAAGCCATCAATGACCTGAACACCCGCTACAACCAGTGCTATGATGAAGACATCATGTACGGCTCAGTGCAGCGTCTGGTCATCAAGGATTACAATCCTCTCCAGCCCTCTGCCGGTACCGCTGAATACCTGGACAAGTAATCTGATTCTGCGCCGCAAAGGCGTATAAACCAATGCGGAAAGGCCGTCCGCAGCGGACGCGCAAGCATCCCTGCAGACGGCCTTTTCAATGGTTTTGAACACGAAAAGAGGGAGGCTTTCGCCTGTGAGCGAACAACACCTGCAGCTGCGGCACACAGATATGCCGCCAAGGCCCGTCAATAAAAAGATGCGGCTCAAGGAAAGCGGCGGATTGTCTGCCGCACTGATGCTGGCCCCGTCCATCATCTTCCTTTGCATTTGCTCCATTTATCCTTTCATCTGGATTTTCCGTTACATCGGGTACAATTACAACGGCTTTACAGCCCGCTATGTGGGTACAGCCAACTTTACCCGCATGTTCAACGACGCTACCTTCTGGGGCAGCGTGGTGACCACCTTTGAATACGCTTTCTGGAAGCTGATTATTATCATTCCTCTGGCGCTGATCATGGCCGTGCTGCTAAACCAGAAGCTCCGCGGCTCCAGCTTCTTCCGCGGCGCGTTCTTCATGCCGACAGTCATTGCCACCTCTATTTCCGGTATGATTTTTACCTTCATTTTCGCTACGCAGAACGGTATCCTGAATAACATTCTGCAGTCCATTGGGCTGATGGGGGCCCCCATCAACTGGCTGATGGATAAGAACTTCGCCATGGAGGCCGTTATCATCCTGTCGGTATGGGCTGGCTTTGGTAACTACATGCTGTACTTTGTTACCGGCATGACCTCCATTTCCGAAGACGTTTATGAATCCAGCCGGATCGACGGCGCCAACGCGGTGCAGACCTTCTTCAAGATCACGCTGCCCATGCTGGCTCCCGTGCTGAAAGTGGTTCTCATGCTGGCCATTACCGGCGCTTTCAAGGATTACGAGGCCATCATGGTGCTCACCAACGGCGGCCCCGGCAGCCGGACCAACGTTATGTTCCTGTACATCTTCAAGCTCATCTTCGGTACCGCTGACAACGCCCGCATGCAAATCGGCTACGGCGCGCTGCTGAGCCTGATGGCGGCTGTGATCGTTGGCGCTGTAACCATTATCTACAATCTGGTCGCCAAGCGGCTGGATGACGTGGTGTAAAGGAGGGGAGAAGCAATGGCAAAAAACAGAGCGCAGATTGTGTACTCTCCTCAGCAAAAGGCCATCCGTGCTGTCCTGTGGGTTCTGCTTGTAATTACAACCATCATTGTCATTTTCCCGGTAGCCTATGTTATCCTGGGGTCCTTTAAGGAAAACCAGGAATTGCTGCTGGGCGGAAGCAACATTTTTCCGCAGAAGTGGATCGTTCAGAATTACATTGATGCATGGAATCAGGCCAATTTCGCCATATATACGAAAAACAGTCTGATCCTGTCTGTGGGCGTGATGGTGCTTTCCCTGATCATTTCTTCCATGGCAGGTTACGTATTCAGCCGGAAGAGCTTCTGGGGAAAGGAAATCATTTATGGCATCTTCACAGCATTCATGTTCATCAACGTGGGCTCTGTATCTCTCCGTCCTCTGTATGAACTGGCAACCGGTTTGAACATCCACACCAGTCTGTGGCCCGTGGTGCTGTTCTCCGCCGGCGGCGGCCAAGCCACCTACATTTTCCTGTGCCGCGGCTATGTGAACTCCGTTCCCCGGGAGCTGGACGAAGCGGCCCGCATCGACGGCTGCTCCTTCTTCCAGATTTACTATCGGATCATCATGCCGATGCTCAAGCCTGTTCTGGCTACCATCGCCATCCTGTCCTTCCGTCAGGGCTGGAACGAATACATCATGCCTCGCGTGTTCACCATGACCAACGACAGCCTGCGTCCCTTGACGGTGGGCGTCAACATGCTGAAAAACGCGGGTGACGGCGCTGCCGCCTGGAACATCATGTTCGCCGGCGCAACCATCGCCATCATCCCGATCCTGATCGTGTTCATCTGCTTCAGCCGTTATTTCATGGGCGGCCTGACTGCCGGTGCGGTCAAGGGCTGATACAATCGGATGTCAGCAGGGCCAGCGGTATTTTTCCGCTGGCCTGATTATTTGGAGTTTATTCATTGACATTATGGAGCCGACGCTTTACAATCGATATATGGTAAGCCTCAATCAGCTTTTTCAGGAGGAGAAAAATGGCTTTGAACCAGGAATCGATCACCAATCCCCATCTGGGACATATCTATCCCGGAGATTATTTTGATGGTATTCCATTTGATGAATATATCGGGAAAGATCAGCCTTTGCCGGAAGGAAAAAAGATTTATGATATTCGCTCTTTCGGTGCTCAGCCCGGTGATTTGCTGAATACGGAGCCCATCCGCTTGGCTTGTGAAGCGTGCCGGGACGGGGGAGGCGGCGTGGTATTGGTATCAGGCGGCAGCTATAAAACCGGCACCGTCAGGATTTATGATCATACCACGCTGTTTGTAGCGTCTGATGGGGAATTGATTGCATCCCGCAATGCTGACGATCTGATCAGCCGCATCGATGGCACGCAGGATTTCGGGCAGGAATCCAGCGGCGGTGCGCTCATTCTGGCTGTTGGAGCCAAAGACATTTGCATTACCGGCGGCGGCAGCATTCACGGAAACGGAGAATGGTTCGTGCATGAACCCCGGCAAAAGCCCGCTTTAACGCCTTTCCCCGTTACCATGCTTCCTACGCGGGCTCAGGCGAAAACCATGGAAATCAACACCGTGCCTGGCTCCATTCGTACATTCTATCGGGATCGTATTCGTTATGCTGAGGATAAATATCATGAAGGGAAACCCACCCTGCGCCGCCCCAGCGCTATGGTATGGCTGCTGAAATGCGAAGGGGTCCGGGTTGAAAACATTATTTTGCGGGATTCCATGTGCTGGACGCTACATCCTGAATCCAGCACGAATGTACTGATCAAAGATGTAGTGATCGATGATAACCGCCACGTGGCCAACACAGACGGCATAGATATTTCCGGCTGCAGCGAAGTGGAAGTGGATCATTGCTTCATTTCCTGCGCGGACGATGGCTTATGCATCAAGAATCCCGTATATACGCATCAGGATTCTGAAAACATTCATATTCAGCGCTGCACAGTCACTACCGTGATGAACGCTTTTAAAATCGGCACCGGAACCCGTTTTGATATCCGGAATGTGACCGTGGAAAACTGTGACTTCATCATGCCGGATATTTATCCCGGTTCCGTATCCGGCATCTCCATAGAAAGCTGTGATGGATCCAGCGTGGAAAATATCACAGTGAGAAACATCCGTATGAACAAGATTCAATGCCCGCTGTATATTCTGCTGAATCGCCGAAATGAAGTGAAGGGAGAATATACAGAAGATCAAAACGGCTTATACTGGGGCGGAGATATCCACCATATTCAGATAGAAAACATTCAGGCCGAGGAAGCTGAGCTTCCTTCCATCCTGACTGGTTATGTGGATGAAACAAAGGCCGGAAAAATCATTCGCAAGCCAATTCATGATATTACTGTTAAAAATTTTTATGTAAAATACCGCGACAATCAAGAAATCCTCAGCATTCCCGATACATTTGAAGAATTTTTGACCGATTATCCGGAATCCAACGCTCATGGCGACGTAGATGCGTATGGCATTTGGGTGCGTCATGCGGATCGGGTCGTATTGCAGAATATTCAAGTGACTCCCCGCAGCATGAACACCCGTGAAATGATCAAATTGTACGATGTGGAAAACTGAGTTTTTGAAAAAATGCAAAGGATGGGTTGCTATATGACGTATTGGCCGTTGGACCGAGAAGGCTTCGTGACGGAATACATGGTTTCCGGGCCGAAAGTCAGCCCTTTTTTCAGCGAAGAAAGGGACAAGAATCAACTTCGCTATGAAGCGCACCTGCGCGCCATTGTGCCGCAGCATCCTAAGCTCGCGGATACGAAGCATATTTCCAGGAAGAAAAACAGCCGTCTGGGATTGCCCTGGGGCTTTACAGGCGGAAAGGATTGTGCTTTTGTCAATTGTTCGGATTTTTATTCCACCATGCAGCGCGTCGCCTTTGACGCTGCAACGGCGCTTGTTGTTCCATCCGATTGCGAGGTGCGGGCGCTTTTGTGGTCCTACGCCGCGGTGGATGTATATTGCAATGGCATCCGCGTCGGCGGATTGGAACATGCTGTTTACAAGCCCATTGGACGAGCAGAAATCTTTTTGCCGCTGAAAGCCGGGAAGAATGTGATTTATCTGGCTTGCGAAACACTGGGCGTTCGGGATACCCGAAGCGTGGTGGGCCTCCAAATCATCACAGGAAAAGATAAAATCCTCGTAACACTGCCGGATGAAGAAATGGCAAAGGAAGCCGCGCCCGCGCTGGAGTTTCTGGAATCCGCTGTTTTGGAAGAAAACGCGCTGGTGTTTACCTGCCCAGCTCCTCCCAATACAGTGTGGGCCTCAGTGCGCCATGATCCGGATTATGCCCATCAGGATTTGCCCCTTGTCTACCATCAGGCAGATGGAAAAGACAAAATCCAGCTTCCGACAGGAGAAGGGTACATTGAGCTGAGAACACATTATGGTGCTGATCAGTGTATTTTGCGGAGAATATTTGAGCGTACGGAGCAGATAAAGCCTCAAATTCTTGATCCCGTTCCTTCCCATGAAGAAAACTTGCAAAAGATTTACCGTCGAATTGCCGATGTGGAAAGCCTGAACCGGGGAGAATTCGGGTTTCCCATATCCAATATTCTGGCACGGAAATACCTGGGGGATACCAGCAAGGATGATGACCGCCTGCTTCTGGAAATGCTGGATTTGATCGAGCAGCGGGTGGACTGCGCCGATTTTCAGGTGTGCGGCTTGATACGGTATCTCAAAAGCTATCCCATATCTAAGGAAATCTCTGGTAGAATCCGGTACGTTTTGACGCATTTCCGCTATTGGATGGATATGGATGGCTTCGACGGCATGTGTTTCTGGAGTGAAAACCACAGCCTGATGTTTTATACCAGCGCCATGCAGGCAGGGGAAATGTACCCCGATGACGATTTTCCGCTGGCCCGAATGAAAGGCAGCGAGCTGCACGCATGGGGCAGGGGAAAGGTACTGGAATGGCTGGATGATGTAGAGCAAAACGGCTTTGAGGAATTTCTGAGCACCGTTTACATGTGCGTGACCTTCGCGGCGCTGATCAACGTGGTGGATTATGCGGAGGAAGCCATTTCTGCCCGCGCGGCAAAAATCACGGATCAGCTGTTGGAAATGCTGGCGACACATACCTTCAAAGGCGGCATCATTGCGCCGCAGGGTCGTGTATACCGGGGCTGTTTGTATCCATTTTCCGCGGGAGCCATGGCGCTGATGAATCTGGCGGACCCAGAACAACCCTATGATTTCGGGGAAGGCTGGCTGGGCTTTTACGCCACCAGTAAATATCAGTTCCCAAAGCACTTGAAGAAGCTAATGGAAAGTGATGTTTGCACCAGCTATGTGACCGGGAATGCCCGTATCGTATTGGAAAAGCATCAGGATTGGTGCTTGACCAGCGTACAAAGCCCCCGTGAGCCGTTCACAAGATGGGAAAACGAGGTACGCAAGCCCGATACCGACCCATCCAGTCATGCCTTTGTGAAGTCCTATAACGAATGCTTCCATGGCACCACCCATTTTCAGCCCGGCGTATACGGCTATCAGCAGCATCTATGGTATGCCGCCCTGGATGGAGAAGCAGCAATATTTATCAATCATCCCGGCTCCACGTCGGAAAGCGGCGATATGCGGCCCGGGTACTGGCATGGGAACGGCGTTTTCCCAGCCCTCAAGCAGGAAGGCCCGCTGCTGGGCATGATTTATAAAATTCCGGAAGACCATCCGCTGCATTACATTCATTTATATTGCCCGGAATGTCGGTTTGACGAAATCGAAAAAGAAGAACACTGGATATTCCTTCGCAAAGGCAGCGGATATATCGCGCTTTGGAGCAGCGTTCCTTTTGAACCATGGAATGGGATGAATTTCCATTGCGAACAGCGGATGTATGGGGATCACATTGCTTGTTTGTGTTTATGCGCGGGTGCGGAAATGGACAGCATGAATGCGTTTCGACAAATGGCTGTGCGGCTGAATCCTTCCTATGAAGTACAAAAAGGCTTGCTGAAAGCAAAGGATTATATGCTTTCATGGCATCAAGGCATTGATGATACACAGTATTTGTAATACATGAAAACGGGAGAATACATGGATAACAAAGCGATGGCCATTTTGTTTGTACATGGTATCCAGGGAAGTCCAGCGCAGTTTCAGTGGATGATAGATCAACTGCCCCCACGGATACGCTATGAAAATGTACTATTGGCGGGGCATGGGGGAAATGTAGAAGCGTTTCGACATGCCGGAAAGAAAGAATGGCTGGATCAGGTGAATGATACGGCGATAAAGCTATGCCGTCAGTATCAGCGTGTTTTCTTTGTTGGCCACTCGATGGGGTGTCTGTTGGGAATGGAAGCAGCCAAGCTTTCCAGCGTGCATTTTTCCGGTATGCTTTTGCTTGCCTGTCCCTTGAGCCTGCGGCCTACATTTGCATATTTCAGAAATAATCTGTTGGCTGTATCGAATTATCATGGGGAAAACCCGTATGTCCTTTCGGTCAAAAAAGCAAACAGTGTCTTTGCAAAACATGCTTGGAATTATTTGTCCTGCCTGCATCCTTATTTAGATTTAATACGGCTGATTCGGAATACAAGAAAAGCGCCCAAAAAATCAATAAACTATGTAACAGCGTTCTTTTTTGAAAAAGACGAAATCGTAGGGAAAAAAGCCAGCCGTTTGGCAAAACAGCAATTTGATTTTACAACGGTTCAATTACCGCAATGCGGTCATGATTATTGGACAGCTTCGGCAAAGGAACAGATGATGGCGTGCTTAATCGATGCATTGCAATAGCAGAAAGATCAGCCGTCTTCCTGGAAGCATTCCATCTGTCGAGTAAAAACGGGGGAGCGGGCGTTATAGATTGAATGGGGCCTTGCTCTTGCAATAACTATTCGTAAAAGAAAACTTTTACGAATAGTATTGACCAAAAAGAGTCCTTATGATATACTTTGATCGTGCTAAGCGGCTGATTTTGGCGTTTCAGCAGTAATTTGCTTTGAAAGCAATTCTTCTCTTTTGTATAAGTCTTGCATAATAACAGTATTTATTCTTTCAATTGTGAGGCGATTTCTTTGGCGGATTCGATGAATTACCACGCTCAATCCGATATCAAGCGTCTGGATCGATTGCACGCGCTGGAAAAAGAACTACCCCTCGTTTGCACAGATTTCTTTCGTTCCGTTTCTCAAACGACCAGTACCCTGACCCGTCTGGCTTATGCTTATGACTTCCGTTTGTTTTTTCAATACTTGAATAGAGAGAATCCTTTTTTTGCAGATATCGAACCAAGATTTATGACGGATAAGCATTTGCGCATGATTCAAAAGCGTGATATCGATGGATATCAAGAATATTTGATGCAATATTATGTGACGGATGAAGCCACCGGAGAATCCACAGTGATTCAGAATCATGAGCTGGGCATTATGCGGAAACTATGCTCACTTCGGTCTCTTTTTGAATATTTGTTTAAAAATAGTCATATTGAGGCCAATATTGCCACATTGGTAACGCTTCCCAAACTGCACGATAAACCTATCTTGCGCCTGGAGCAGGATGAAATGCAGAAAATGCTGGATACTGTGGCTTCCGGCGAAGGATTGACCAAAGCCCAGCAGCGCTATCTAAACTTCACCAGAACACGGGACACGGCTATGCTGCTGCTGTTTTTAGGTACCGGAATCCGCGTCAGTGAATGCGTCGGGCTGGATATTGACGATTTGGACTTTGATATGAACGCCTTTTTGGTAACCCGAAAAGGCGGCGATCAAAGCATTTTGTATTTCCCGGATCAGGTTGCCGACGCCCTGCAGGCTTACCTGGTAGAGCGAAACAAAATACAGCCGCTGGAAGGTCACGAAAACGCGCTGTTTTTGTCGCTTCAAAAACGCCGTATGACCCAGCGAGCCGTAGAAAACATGGTCAAGAAATACGCGCTTGTGGCCGCCCCGCTGAAAAAACGCATCAGCCCCCACAAACTGCGCAGCACTTTTGGCACCAATCTATATCAGGAAACAGGTGATATTTATCTGGTAGCCGATGTGCTTGGGCACTCGGATGTAAACACAACGCGCCGCCACTACGCAGCCATGTCCGACGCCAACAAGCGCAAAGCCTCCCGGATGGTACCGCTGCCCAAAACAGACTTTTCCGATGAGGGGTCCAAAGATCAGTGAGAGTCTTTGTTGTTTTCTTCAGGCAGAATCACTTTGTCGATCAAAATGGAACGATATTCGTCATCCCCGTTAACGCACTTCATGCAGTTATCGCAGATTTTATCCGGGTCCAGGTCGCAGCGATCACATTCGCCGCATTCGATGCAGTCCCGATCATACAGCACACATTTTTTCATTCCAGTGTCCCCCGTTCTTGTACTTTTTTTCTGAAATCGCTTCTTCTTTCCCTTGCCAAACACTTGTTTGCCTGGTATAATACATATGAAATATCTTTGAAATGGATGGTGCAGCGCTATGCCCAGGAGGCCCAATGGTGAAACTCAACAACGCATCCTGGAATACATTGAGAATTATATAGAAGAAAACGGCTATCCGCCTTCTGTGCGCGAAATCGGTCAGGCGGTGGATTTAAAATCCACTTCCACTGTTCATGGGCATCTGAATCGGCTTGAAAAAAAGGGGCTGCTGCATCGAAAAGCCATGAAGCCCCGCACGATCGACGTGAGCCGGGAAGAAAAGCCGCAGATGGTGAAGCTGCCTCTGCTTGGCAAGGTGGCTGCCGGTGTGCCCATTTTGGCTGAGGAAAATGCGGAAGGCTATATGCAGCTTCCGGAAACCATGGTTGGCCATGGAGAACACTTTATTTTGGAAATACGCGGCGACAGCATGATTACAGCCGGGATCATGAATGGCGACTTCGTTGTGGTCAAACGGCAGCAAACAGCCCAGAACGGTGAAATCGTCATTGCAATGATCGATGATGAGGCCACATGCAAGCGTTATTTCAAGGAACCCGACCGAATCCGGCTTCAGCCGGAGAATCCCCGTATGCGTCCCTTTTTCGCCCGCGCTGTCACCATTCTGGGAAAAGTCGTAGCGGTTTATCGGGTTTACAACGGGAATTATAAAAAAGCGTAATCCATTCCGCAGCGATAGCGAAACGTCCCGGGCGTAAGCCATCGGGACGCTTTTTCTTTTGTGCCCTGCGGCTGATGCTCCAGCAAGAGCAACAACCATGCAGTTCTTATGCGTGACAAAGCGCGGCCTGTAAGCCGGGTTCTGTTGAAAATGGCCATCTATCTAAACGCGAAGTTGCCAGCGCGCTTGAGCGGTACTGCGGGAACAGGACGGGCAATCCTATGCGTTCCCTACACCTTGCACCGGATGGGGTTTACATGACGGCACAGTCGCCAGGCCGCCGGTGCGCTCTTACCGCACCTTTCCACCCTTACCGGGGTTTCCCCCGGCGGTATCTCTCTGTTGCACTTGCCTTGGAGTCGCCTCCACCTGCCGTTAGCAGGCATCCTGCCCTGCGGTGCCCGGACTTTCCTCATGCCTTTCGGCCTGCGGCCATTCAGCCGCCTTTGTCACAAATGAATTATAACGCCATTTTGTCCTTTCGTCAATATAAAACGATCAAACAAAGCTTGGCTTTTGGCTTCATCAAAATTATATTTTATTATTTACATCAAAATTATATTTATTAATCAATGTATTGAATTTTTGCTTTGATTGTGATAAAATGTATAAGAAGTGAGATGTGGTATTTATACATATTCTATAAATATCACCAAAACATAATCACGTTCCGCGTTTGGAACATACGATAGTATGCGCAAGACTGAACGCAGGGTTACCCGTACAATGATGGAGGTGTTTTTCGTGTTTTTTGAAATGATGAGCCAGCACATTGATTTCTTGCAGTACATAGAGTTTTTTATCCGTATCCTGATTGCTTGTGTATGCGGCGCTGCTATTGGCATTGAAAGAAGCCGCCGCCTGAAAGAAGCAGGGGTCCGAACGCATTTGCTGGTTTCCTGCACAGCCGCATTGGCTATGATTATCTCGAAATATGCGTTTTCGGACATTGCTGGTCAGGATGACATATGGGGAACCGATGGCGCAGACCCTGCGCGTATTGCCGCGCAAGTTATCAGCGCCATAAGCTTCTTATGCGCCGGCGTTATATTCAAGCAAGGTTCTGCAGTCAAGGGGCTTACTACAGCCGCGGGTCTGTGGGCTACAGCGGCTATTGGCATGGCGCTGGGCGCCGGTATGCTGGTACTTGGTATTTTTGTTACAATTGTCGTCCTTTTGATTCAAATCATCATGCACCGTTTGCCAATCCTCAATGATTTATATCAAAACAATTTTATCGAAATCACCGTTGAGGACGATACAGGCTTCCGGAGCGCGTTGACAAAACAGCTGAATATCTGGCATGCCCAAGTATTGGAAACCAGTATAACCCATAATCAGGACGGCACGACTTCCTATTCCTTGATGGTGAAAATGAACAACAATGTAAGCAATGATGACTTTTTCGCTTTCCTGGAGCAGAACAGCAACGTATCTTCCTTCCGCCAGACAACGAATGGTTAAAACTTTTGAAACGGCTGAATGCAGTAAACAATAAAAATGCCTGCCGAATATGCTTGAAACGTTCGGCAGGCGTTTTTATTGATACTTTTCAATAACCACAAGGAATAAGAAAAGCCATCCATGTTTTAAAACCATAAAAGATTTGGAATGTTTTTTCGTTCTGGTGTAGCTGAACGCAGGAAAACGCAGCAGTGCCGCATTGACCAAAGCAGTATGAACCAGAACGAAAAATACGCCCAAAGCTGATATGATTTGAGAAGAAGATACTATCCTTTCACGCGGATTCGGGTCATGGCACGCTTTAGTCGGGCTTCGGCAACTTTGAAATCCCGATCCTCGCGTTTCATGGAATGCAGCATCTCTTGTGCACTGCTCTCCGCACGCTGCGCCCGTTCCAGGTCAATATCATCTTCCCATTCATAAGTGATGGCAATTACCTTGACCTGATTATCATGTACGCTGAGCATTCCTCCGTTACAGGCAGCCGATCGCGTTTTTCCTTCTCCATCCGTCACTTTCGCTTCGCCGATAGCCAGCGGTACAGCGTAATCGATATGATGCGGCAAAATGCATACGTCTCCGTTGATGGTACGCACAATGATCTTTTCCGCTTCACCATCATAAGCAATCCGGTCAGGAGTCACGATTTGCAAATGGAATGTGGACATCGTTATTCACCCTTCTTGGCTTTCGCGACAGCTTCATCAATGGTGCCCACGAAAAGGAATGCGCTTTCAGGCAGATCATCATGTTTTCCTTCGATGATTTCCTTGAATCCCCGGATGGTTTCCTTCAGCGGCACGTATTTGCCTTCCATACCCGTGAATTGTTCGGCTACGGAGAAAGGCTGGCTCAGGAAGCGCTGCACCTTGCGGGCGCGGGACACGATCAGCTTGTCTTCATCGCTCAGTTCATCCATGCCCATGATGGCGATGATATCCTGCAGTTCCTTATAGCGCTGCAAAATGCTCTGTACGCTGCGGGCGACTTCGTAATGCTCATAGCCCACGATTTCAGGGCTCAGGATACGGCTGGTGGAATCCAGAGGATCCACGGCGGGATAAATGCCCAGGGACGAAATAGCGCGGGAAAGCACCGTGGTAGCGTCCAAATGGGCAAAGGTGGTGGCGGGAGCAGGGTCTGTCAAGTCGTCAGCAGGCACGTAAACAGCCTGCACCGAGGTGATGGAACCCTTCTTGGTGGAAGTAATGCGTTCCTGCAGCGCGCCCATTTCCGTTGCCAGGGTGGGCTGATAACCTACGGCGCTGGGCATACGGCCCAGCAAAGCGGATACCTCGGAGCCTGCCTGGGTAAAGCGGAAAATGTTATCGATGAACAGCAGCACATCCTGGTTTTCCCGATCCCGGAAATACTCCGCCATGGTAAGGCCGGACAGACCTACGCGCATACGGGCTCCCGGGGGCTCGTTCATTTGGCCGTATACAAGCGCCGTTTTGCTCAAAACGCCGCTCTCTTTCATTTCGTTGTACAGGTCGTTGCCTTCACGAGTGCGCTCGCCAACGCCCGCAAACACGGAAAGGCCGCCGTGCTGCTTGGCTACGTTGTTGATCAGTTCCATGATCAGCACCGTTTTGCCCACGCCTGCGCCGCCGAACAGGCCGATCTTGCCGCCTTTGGCATAGGGCGCGATCAGGTCAACCACCTTAATACCCGTTTCCAGGATTTCGGCAGAGGATTCCTGTTCCTCGTAGGAAGGCGCGGGGCGGTGAATGGGCCAGCGTTCCGCAGCTGGAGGATCAGGCTGATCATCAATAGCCTGCCCAAGCAGGTTGAAAATACGGCCAAGGCATTCTTTGCCAACAGGTACCGTAATGGGGCTTCCGGTATCCACCGCTTCCAAACCGCGCACCATGCCATCCGTGGCATTCATGGAAATGCAGCGGGCTACATTGTCGCCGATATGCTGAGCAACCTCGGCAACGATTTTTTTATCGCCGTTCTGAATTTCAATGGCGGAGAGCAGTTCAGGCAGATGTCCGTCATCGAATCGAATATCCAGCACAGGACCGATGACTTGAACAACTTTCCCAATGTTTTTATCACTCACGATAGGGTTTCTCCTTTCGGGACTTTCAGGAATCGTGAATTGCTGTTTTCTTTCCTTACGCCGCCTGCTTTTTATTGTTCCGCACCGGCAACGATTTCGGTAATCTCCTGGGTAATAGCGCCCTGACGAGCCCGGTTGAATTTAAGGCGCAGATCACTGATCATTTCCCCCGCGTTTTTGGTAGCGGAATCCATCGCGTTTCTTCGGGCGGAAACCTCGCTGGCGAAGGAATCACAGGCAGCGCTGTACAATCTTCCTGCCAGGTAATCCGGCATAACGGTTTCCAGCAACTCCGCCGGGCTGGGCTCATAAATGGTGACCACGTTGCGGTGTTCTTCTTCAGCATTCAGCTTCTGGATGGGCAGTAATTGGTCGATGCAAACCTCCTGGCTCATCATGGACTGAAAGTTGGTATAGATCAGGAACGCCTCGTCAAAGTCCTCGTTTTGATAGCCTTCAAGCAATTGCTGAGCAAGCCTGTAGCAGGTGCTGACGCCAAGCCCTTCCACATGCTCCAGCGCATTGTTCAGCAGCTTCACATGCAGGCGTTCAAACTTTTCAATTGCCTTTTTCCCCACGGGAAGCACACAGTAGGGCGTCTCCCCCGCGTGAGCAGCCTGCGCCTTGAACACATTGGCGTTATAACCTCCGGCCAACCCCCGTTCCCCGGCAATCACTACATAGCAGCGTTTTTTTACTTGCCTGGCGGTAAGAAACGGTGTATTGAGCGGATCACACTGCGCAACAGCTTCCATCAAGGTAGCGCGGGAAATCGTGGCATATGGTTTGCTTTTTTCCATCCGTTCCTTGGCGCGGCGCAATTTGGAGGTAGCTACAAGCTGCATGGCTTTGGTGATCTGCATGGTGCTTTCCACGCTTTTAATGCGCAGCTTGATGGCTTTCATGGATGATCCGGCCATGGGCTTGCCTCCTTATTTCTTGGATTTGAGAAAATCCTGGGTGAAACCGTCCAAGGCATTTTTCAGCTTTTCTTCCGTTTCGGAGGTCAGCAGGCCTGTTTCCCGGATCGCATCCAGCACATCGGCGTGCTGGGATTCCATGCGGTGATACAGGTTTTCTTCGTAATCCGCCACATCCTTCACTTCCACGTCCTTCAAATAGTCGTGCGTGACGGCGTAAAAGATGCAGACCTGGTTTTCCACAGCGACGGGATGATTGCGGTTTTGCTTGAGCACTTCCACAATGCGCGCGCCCTGGGCCAGACGGGCTTTGGTGTCCGCGTCCAGATCAGAGCCGAACTGGGCGAAGGATTGCAATTCGCGATACTGGCTGTAGAGCAGTTTCAAGCTGCCAGCCACTTTCTTCATGGCTTTGATCTGCGCGTCGCCACCCACGCGGCTGACGGAAATGCCGGGATCAATGGCAGGCATAATACCGCTGTGGAATAATTCTGTTTCCAGGAAAATCTGGCCGTCGGTGATGGAAATCACGTTGGTGGGGATATAGGCGGATACGTCGCCGGCCTGGGTCTCGATGATTGGCAGGGCGGTAATGGAGCCGCCGCCGTACTTGGCATCCACCCGAGCGGCACGTTCCAGCAAACGGCTGTGCAGATAGAATACGTCGCCGGGATAAGCTTCACGTCCCGGAGGACGGCGTATCAGCAGGGACAGCGCGCGGTACGCCACGGCATGCTTGCTCAAATCGTCGTAGATGATCAGCACATCCTTGCCCTGATCCATGAAATATTCCGCCATAGCGCAGCCGGAGTAAGGCGCGATATACTGCAGGGGCGCAAGCTCGCTGGCGGAAGCGCTGACGACAGTAGTGTATTCCATAGCGCCCGCCGCTTCCAGGGTATCCACCAGCTGTGCCACGGTAGACATTTTCTGACCGATGGCCACATAAATGCAGATGACGTTTTTGCCCTTCTGGTTGATGATGGTATCCTGAGCGATCACCGTTTTGCCGGTCTGGCGGTCACCGATGATCAATTCACGCTGGCCGCGCCCGATCGGGATCATGCTGTCAATAGCCTTGATACCGGTCTGCAGGGGCACAGACACCTTTTTCCGCTGGATAATACCGGGAGCGTTGCGTTCAATGGGCCGCATTTCTTTGGTATCGATGGGCCCTTTGCCGTCAATGGGCTGACCCAGGGAATTGACCACGCGGCCAATCATGGCTTCGCCCACGGGAACAGATACCACCTGTCCCGTGCGTTCCACGGTGTCCCCTTCCCGGATGCCCTCATCCGTGCCCAACATAACGATGGCCACAGAGTTTTCCTCCAGGTTCAGGGCCATGCCGTATTCCCCATTGGGGAATTTCACCAGTTCATTGGCCATGCACTGATCCAGGCCGGTAGCGCGGGCGATGCCGTCGCCGATCATGATGATGGTGCCGGTATCGCTCTGGGAAATTTTATTGCTGTAATGCTTGATCTGTTCTTTGATCAGCTTGGAGATTTCTTCGGGCCTCAATTGCACTGTATCACCGCTTTCAATCCGCTTCCATGCCGAGTTTTTCTCATTCCTCGCTCATGGTCTGTTTTATAGCCGTCAGGCGGCTCCTTACGGTATTATCATACCGTTTGCCGTCCATGTTCAGCAGCACGCCGCCCATAACGGATGGATCGATCTTTTCCTTGATCTCGATTTCTTTGCCGGTCATTTGCCGCAGCCGGGCAATCAGCTGCTTGCGCTGAGTATCATTCAGGGGCTTGGCAGTTGTTACTTCAGCCACTGCCACCTGATGATCCCGGTTATAGCAGTCCTGATAGGCGGATACGCATTCGGAGAATTCATGAATGGAACCGCGCTCCACCAATATTTTGATGAAATTCAGCACATATTCATGCACCTGTCCGGTGAATGCCGCATCGGCGATGGCAACCCTTTCTTCCTTGCTGAGCGTCATATTGCCGAGCAGTTTTACAAAATCTTCGTTCTCACGAAAAATCTGCCTCAGGGACAAAAGCTCCTTCTGCACATCCAGATCGATTTTTTCTTCAGCGCAAAGGGCATACAGTCCTTCGCCATATTCTCTGCCGAATTCCGTCACGGCTGTTCACCAACATTCTGAATGAATTCGTCAACGAACCCGTCATAATCTTTCTGACTGATTTCGCGCTCCACTACCTTGGAAGCGATATCCACCGCCAAGCCGGAAATCTCATTTCGGACATCTTTCAGCATCTGCTTTTTCTGCTGCTCAATTTCAGCTTCGGCCTTTTGCTTTACATGGCTGGCCTGATTATTGGCTTCCGCTACGATTTCGTCGCTCTTGCGCTGAGCGGCCTGTGTGGCGTTTTTGATCATTGCATCCGCTTCCTGACGGGCGTCAGCCAGATGCTGTTCATATTCCTGCTTCATCTGGTTTGCGGTGTTTCGGCTTTCGTCAGCATCGGAATAAATCTTTTCCACCTGACTTTGCCTTTCGTTCATCACATTCTGAACGCGCTTGAACAGGAATTTTTTGATGATCAAATAAATCAAAAGCAGGTTGAGCAGGGAAATCAGTATATTCCATACATTGATGGATATAATATCCAATGACTGCATCTTCTCAGCCTTTCTTGTAACGAATCAAAAACTAAGGATTCGTTGATTACAGGATGCCCTTGCTCCATTCCACAGCGCTCTTGAGAATGTTCACAAAAGAACCTGGCGCAACGAAAATCAGCAGAATACCGATGATCAAACCATAAATACCGGTGGTTTCGGTCAAAGCGCAGCCCATGATCAGGGTGGAAGTAACAGCGGATTTGCTTTCAGGCTGACGGCCGACAGCTTCGCAAGCCTTCGCGGCTGCCTGGCCTTCTCCGATACCAGGGCCGATACCGGTCAGCACGGCGATACTGGCGCCGATGGCGCAGCAACCAAGAATGATACCAATGGCGATTTCAAGCATGGGAAAACCTCCTCAAATTTTTATGTAACGCGGGAAGCACCCGCCTTGCATCAAGATAATTCTTCCTCCGGACCGGCTGTGGATACAAACATCATCGTCAGCATGGCGAAGATGAAGGCCTGCATGCAGCCGCTGAAAATATCGAAGTACAGCGAAAGCACGGCAGGCAAACCAACCTGCAGGAAGGGAATGCTGCCAAGAATGCCCGGTAGCGAGCCCAGCAGCATAGCAGACAAACTGCGAAGCGCGTAGGCAATCAGCGCGGAAATGACCATACCGCTCATGACGTTGCCGTAATGACGGAAGGACATGGATAGGGGCGTCACAAATTCGCTGATGATGTTCAGCGGCGCGAACACGAAAATGGGGCTGAAAAAGCTCTTGATGTATTCCCACAGACCGGCCTTCAGCTTCATGTGCGTGATCAGGATGAACACCAGCAGCGCCCAGCCCAGCACGATATTGAAGTCCGAAGTGGGCGCGAAAAGCCCCAGCAAGCTGGAAAGGCTGGACAGAGCGGACAGCGCCAGGATCGCGGCCACAAAAGGCGCAAAATCCATAAACTTTGCCCCCATGTTGCTTCTGACCAGATTGCTCACCTTTTCCACGATCCATTCCGCGACCAACTGACGCTTGGAATTGGGAATAACCACAATTCCGTGGGTCAGGTACAGGCACAAACCCAGAACGGACAGAATGATCGCCCAGGAATTCACCTGAGCCTCTGTAATGGGCCATTCCTGCAGAGGCATGGGAATGGTAAAGAAAATCTGCGCGCCGGAAATGACCACGCCATCCTCCAAGGGAGCATCAGGCGTTGTACAGACCTTGATTCCCATTGCCAGCACCAGCGGCAGAATGATCAGGAGCAGCAGAAGGGCATCTACCACCCGGAAATGGGTTTTATTCTCCACAGCGATGTTATGCCTCCTTCTGTTTGTTTGCAAATAAGCCTCTCAGGGCAAGCACAATACGGGGAAACAGCAAAGGGATCAGCGTAGATACGGGATGAAACTGCGGCAGCCATACACCCAGCGCTGCCACGCCGATCATCACCAGCATCCGCATGGTATAGGAAAGCCGCATGCGCTTTCCTCCCTGTATTGCCTCTTCACTGAGCGGTTCTTCCCGCTTTGCGTCCTCTTCCCCATCGTTTTCTTCGTTTTCTTCCCGGGGAGGAAGAATGGGCATGTCATCCGTAATCTTCTGTACCGTCAGCGCCATGAAAAAGAAATTTCCAATGGCCGCTCCGCTGCCCAGCAGCGCTCCCAGCAGCACCGTCAGATCAAACTGACGGGCAATCAGGAATACGGCGATCATCAGCACAGTCAATATGCCCACGCCAAGCGCCATTTTTTGGGTTTCCGCCTTTACGACGGGCTGAACCTTCATGATTGCATTTTCCTCTTTAGACGCTTATTTGGTGCCAAACAGCCGGTCCCCCGCATCGCCCAGGCCAGGTACGATGTAACCGTGATCGTTCAGTTTTTCATCGCAGGCAGCCACATAGATATCCACATCGGGATGTTCTTTTTGAACACGGGCAATACCTTCGGGAGCGGCAATCAGGTTGACCAGGCGGATATTCTTGCAGCCGCGCTGCTTGATAAAGGTAATGGCCGCAGCCGCGCTACCGCCGGTAGCCAGCATGGGATCCAGCACGATCAGCTCGCGGTGTTCCGCGTCGTCCGGCAGCTTGCAGTAGTATTCCACAGGCTCCAGGGTTTGAGGATCGCGGTACAGGCCGATATGGCCCACTTTGGCATTGGGGATCAGGTTCAGAATACCGTCCACCATGCCCAACCCGGCGCGCAGAATGGGGATGATGCCAATGGGCTTGCCGGCTAAAGTTTTGGTTTTCATGCTGCAAATGGGGGTTTCGATCTCAACATCTTCCGTGGGAAGATCGCGGGTGACTTCGTACACCATCAGCATGGAAATCTCATCCAGCAGTTCGCGGAATTCCTTGCAGCCCGTATCCTTTTGCCGCATGATGCTCAGCTTGTGCTGAATCAGAGGATGATCGAAAATATGTACTTTGCTCATAAGAACCCTTCCTTTCGTGCGTACTGATGACGCGAAATTCAAGCGTTGCATACCATTAAAATATTATAAACGAAAATTCCTTCCTTGACAAGCAAAATTTCCGGTCTTGTCGCTTTTTTCACAAGAGACGGGGAGCGATATAAAAAGCGCGCTTTGTTTTGCAAAGATCGCGCTTTGAAAAATCTTTAATTCACAAACAAATTCATGCCGTTGGGAGTCAGGGTATATTTGCTGTCGGGTGTTCCTTCGCCCAATTGTCCAAATTTACTGATCCCAGCGGATAAGATGGTGCCATCCTTCAGCATCGCCAGGCAGTACAGGCTTCCGCCCATAACGAACACCACGTCATGATCATAGCATTGTCCAGGCAGAACGCCTTCCGTTGAGGAAGAGCGGAATCCCTGCCCCAGCTGGCCATAGCTGTTGTTGCCCCAGGACCAGAGGGATCCATCTTCCAGAATGGCATAGGTTTGGGAAGAATAGGCGGCCACATAGGTCACAGGCTTGGGCAGCGGTACCGGCGTGGGTACAGAAACGGTTTTCCCCTTGGTATCGTATCCCAATTGCTGCATGTCATTGTGGCCCCAAGTCCACAACGTGCCCTGAGTGTCCAGCAGAACCACGCTGGCGCCGCAGGCCTCGATCACAGCAATATCAATATCCCCCGTGTCGATTTTCTGCGGCGTCAGGATATATGGATCATTGCCGGGCGATATGGTATGGTATTCATTGTCTCCCCAACCCCAAAGCTGTCCATCCGCATCCAGCGCCAAAGAAAACTTTCCGCCGGCCACGATCTGAACGATATTTTTCAGGGAAAGCTTTACGGGAGTCATCATTTTTTTCGTATTGCCGCAGCCCACCTGCCCCTGGCTGTTCCGGCCCCATGCGTAAACCTCGCCGTTTTCGGTCAGCGCAAGCACATGACCAAAGCCGGGAGCCAGCGTCTTAGGCGCTTCCGGGAGTTTGATTTTCACGTGAGTGGAATAGATGCCTTCGCTTACCGTAAGAGGCAGATACGAATTGTTGCCCACGCCCCAAACTGTGCCGTCGTTCATGCACAGGAAGCTGTAATCGTTAGCCGGAATAATATCCCGGATCTGTGAAACATCGATATTGGGATTCTTGGTTTTGAACTCCATCACCTTGAAGCTCTGGCTGTTATGGCCCTTTCCAAGCTGACCAAACTGATTATCGCCCCAAACGCGGATCACGCCCGCCGTATCCCGCGTGTAGGCAAAGCTGCCCCCCACAGCAATGATCACGCTTTTTCCGTCTTTGCTTTCATAAATCTGCGCCACAGCGGGAAACGCGAAGGAGCACAATATACAAAGCATCAGCACGGCGGACAGGGCTCTTTTATGCATTCGCTTTTTCCTCCCTGGCCTTATCTTCCAAAATGCCCCGGCGCACGGTCATGATCCCCATCACCAGCAGCGCGGCGATCATAGCAGCATATACGGCAAGATTGGGCCAATTGGTTTTATCCAGTGCAAATTCAGCGCCAATGCACACGCCCACCCCCAGCAGCAGAATCAAAATTTCCACCGCAATGGTTTTCCCGCTCAGACCTCTGCGTTTTCCCCGGATCAGGAAAGCAAACAGCGTTCCCGCCATCAGCACGGCAAAGCCAATTTGGGTGACGCGGGCGAAAATGAACAGGAACAGCACGTCGTCCAGCCGCAAACTCTCCGGCATGATTTGAGTCATGCACAGCAGCGCCAGGCCGATGCCTGCCAGCGTGCCGCTCTTTTTGCATTTGTGATAAGCAAACAAAAGCGCAAGCGCGATCAGCGCGGCCAGAACCGCTTCAATAAAACAAACAGACAGAGAATAATCGCCCATGCCGTTTTCGATGGCAAAGGGGAATTTGCTAAATTGCTCGTTGGTGATCAGGTCCCCGAAGCCCATGCCGTTCATAGGCTCGATAAACCGTTCCACCGCAAACAGGAAAAGCCCCGGCACAACCGCGCCGTCCAGCAGATCCAGCCCTTTTCCGCGGCATACCAGGCTCGACAGCCCGGCAGCCAGCAGAATGCCCAGGATCACGCCGATAACGTTGATACCGCCGATCGTCAGATCCAGAAAGGACGAAAAGCCGATGAATTCTCCCCGGGGATCATAAAACAGGCGCACATACCGCACCCCGCAGTAAACAGCCCGGCCGCAGGCCAAGCCCAGCACAGCGGAAAGCAGCGTGAACAGAATCCCGCGTCCCGCGCCTGCATCGTTCAAGGAACAGCGGTACATCGTCCAAACGGCCGCCACCAGAGAGCTTATTACCATCAGGAACACATAGAAGGATATTTCTCCGCCCCAGGGAAGGGAAATCACGCTGCCGTATCCTACCATCTTTTTTCACCCTTATCTTACTAAAGTAGCAAAGTAAATGATATCGCTCAGGAATCGTTCGATTTCCGGACAATTGACCTTCGCATAGCCAAGCTGACCTGTTTTGGCATTCATGGTTCTAAAATTTAAGGTTGCGCTGTTGCCGCCGTCCAGGTTAAAGGCCAGAAGGCAACCGTTTTCGTTCAGCTTTTTACCGGAAAGCTCGCACACAGCGGCAAATTCTGGAATGGTCATGCCCTTATTGCCGGAGGTCTGGGGCCCGTTGCAGGTGATGATCATATATTCCAGAGGGCCAAGCTGCGCGATGGCGGAACGCTGGGTGGAATTCTGCGCCCCCACAGAACCGTTTTGATAGTTTTCCGGAATTACGCTCGCGCCATTTTCAGCCAGAACGGGGCCGAAACAAAACACATTGTACATTTCGCTTTCATGCGCATCCAAATAATCATTATATTGGGCTCGGGTGCATTTGGGCAGCGCGGTCAGATCGCCGTTTTTATCGATCACCAGCAAATCCATGGTGCCGTCGGCGGCGTTTCTTACCTGCTGGCTTTGCCGCATCACCACCTGACACTTATCCGTTTTTGTAAAATAATCCCCGTTGATCGATATAACGGCGTTGGCCGCATTGGCAATATAACGGCCTCTGGCTGTCAGCTCCGCCGTGTAACGGAAATTGACTTTGCTCAGGCTGATTCCTTTTTCGGCCAGCGTGGCAGGCGCGGTACGCAATTGAGAAGGATGGCTGATTTTGATATGGGCATAAATATAATCCGTGTCAGCATACCGATCCTGATAAATCTTCACATGGATGGATTCATCCTGATACTCCGTATCGGAAAGATAAGCGGAATCCTTGGGCGCGGGGCCGGGCTCATAAGAATCCATTGGCAAAGGAATAAAATCTTCCGCGGCGGCAGATACAAAAATCCCCAGCAGAAGCGCCAGGATCAAGACGGCCAAGCGTCTTAAAACAGCCATGTCATCAGTTCTCCTTTTTCATGCGATACACGGTAAGAATATCATATTCATTTTGAAAAATCAAGGATTTCGCACGGCCGCGGAAAGAATACATTATATTGAAACAGGAATGAAACAAATGAAGATGAATTGTCAAAGAAACGCTGAAATCGTTCTTTTCTGTTTGATGTTTTTGTTGTATAATGAAACGGAAACAAACTTTGCGGAAGGAGGCGGAAGCTTTGTATGGCAGAGAATGAGAATGAATCAATCACCTGTTTCATCGACGGTATTCCCTATCAGGTTCGCAAAGAGCCGGATCTTTCGTGGCTCCATGTCTACGGCCGCGTGTTTTCCGTGCTGGATCAGCAGTTTTCCGGCAATCTGTGTTTCGGCGTCGAAGGGCCCTATGGTCGGCTGTTTATCAAATACGCCGGCGCGCAAACAATCAATTATCGCGGCAAAACCACCGACGCTGTCTATTTGCTGCAAAACGCCATGTCCTTATATGATATAAAGCATCCCGCTTTGATTCCGCTCCTGGCCCACGGGCAGGCAGGAGACGGCTACGCGGCTGTATTCGCCTGGCGGGACGCTTCTCCGCTTCGTGGTCAGCCCTATGACCCGGCGGTACGGGATGCTCTGCGTCGGCTGGCCCTCCCCCGTTCTCTGAAAATGCTGGACATGGTATTTGATCTCCATGCAGAATTAGCCCTGAAAGGAATTGTCGCTGTGGATTTCTATGACGGCAATGTGCTGATCGATTTTGCCAGGGACGAAGCCTTGATCTGCGATATTGATCTATATCGAAGCAAACCCGCATTTAATGACCGAGGGCGGATGTGGGGCTCCTCCCGGTTCATGTCGCCGGAGGAATACCAGCTGAGCGCCGTGCTGGATGAATCCACCACTGTGTATAATATGGCCGCGCTGGCTTTTGAATTCTACGGAAGCAATGAGGACAGAGACCGGAAAAACTGGATCGCGCCGTATCCATTGTGGGAAGTAGCGCATAAATCCACTCAGGAAAGCAAAGCGGACCGTTATCCTTCCATGCGGGCGTTTTTAGAAGCCTGGCGGGAAGCGGTGGGCCGCTGCCGCCTGTAAATTGATTGGATCAAAGGAGAAAATGCTATGCTGTCATCCAAGGAAATTACGCAAAAATGGGAAGGGATCGCCAAAGGAAAATCCGAATTGTCCATTTGGAGGTGCCTGCTGTTGGGCATTCTCGCAGGAATGTTCATTGCATTTGGCGCGCTGGGCTGCACCATTGTTCAGTCATCCGTCAGCGGAGGATTGGGAAAGCTACTGGGCGCCAGCGTATTCCCCGCGGGGCTGATCCTGGTAGTCATGGCCGGGGCTGAACTGTTTACCGGCAACTGCCTGATGGCCGGGCCCTTATCCAATAGGAAAATCAAAGCTTCCGGCATTTTGCTCAACTGGCTGTTTGTGTATCTGGGCAACATGGCGGGGGCCTATCTCCTGGCATGGATCGTTTGCGCCAGCGGTTTCTTATGGAATGAAGATCTGCTGCGCTCCGCCGCGTCAATCGCCCTGAACAAATGCACGCTTCCCTTTGACGCCGCGCTGCTGCGGGGCATCGGCTGCAACATCCTGGTCTGCGGAGCCGTATGGATGGCCACCGGCGCTCAGGACGCAGGCGGAAAAGCCGTGTGCTGCTTCTTCCCGGTCATGCTGTTCGTGCTCTGCGGGTTTGAACACTCTGTTGCCAATATGTACTACATTCCGCTGGGACTCAGGATCAGCAGAACCTGGGGAAGCTCATTTCCGGCTCATCGTTATGCTTTGATCGATCTTCCGGAAGGATTTATGGAAAAAGTGACCTGGGGGAATTACCTGCTGCATAATCTGCTGCCCGTCACCCTGGGCAATATCATCGGCGGCGCGGGGCTTTCCATCATCTATGCCAAAGTGTATCAATCTGAAAACAAATAAGGAGATTTTCTGTTATGCCAATGGACGGCCTGACGCTGGGCTTTATGGCCCGGGAATTGCAGGAAACGCTGCGGGATGGACGCATCGAAAAGGTGACCCAACCCGAAAAGGATATGCTGGTGCTGCTCATCCGGGCCCAGGGAAAAAACCATAAATTACTCTTATCAGCCGCCCCCTCTTTTGCCCGGGCGCACATTACGGAAGCTTCCTATCAGAATCCCATCGACGCGCCTATGTTTTGTATGCTCATGCGGAAGCATCTTCAAGCGGGTCATATTACCGCTTTGGAGCAGCTGGGCGGGGACCGGGTGTTGAAGATCACCATTGAAAACAAGGATGAATTGGGCGATACCGCTCCACGGGAACTGTATTTGGAGCTGATGGGCCGTCACAGCAACTTGACGCTGGTGAAGGATGGCCGCATCATCGACGCCATCCGACACGTATCCGGAGATATGAGCCGGGTGCGTCAAGCTTTGCCGGGACTTCCCTTCGTTCCGCCCCCCGCCCAGGATAAGATTGATCCGGCGGAATTAACGGAAGAAAAGCTCGCTGAAAAATTATCCGTATTGTCCGGCCCCCTGGATAAAGCTTTAGCCGCGTCCATTCGGGGCCTTTCCCCCGCTGCCGCCCGGGAAATCGCGTTCCGCGTCACTGGGCTGCACAGAACAGAGCTTTCCGATTTGAAAATCGAAGAGCTATGCAAAGTGGTATGCGCGTTTTTTCATCGGCTGTCAGAAAT
This sequence comes from Clostridia bacterium, assembly GCA_030537395.1. Taxonomy (GTDB): domain Bacteria; phylum Bacillota; class Clostridia; order Christensenellales; family Aristaeellaceae; genus RUG563. Next base: position 33,621 of record JAUNMW010000004.1, read on the forward strand.
CGCCCAGCCTACCGCACAAATGGGACCGGATGGACTGATGGCGGACGTGCTGCCTTTCCCCTATCTGAGTCTGGAAACCTCCCTCCAAAAGCCATATTCATCTCTATCCGCCGCTTTGGATGCCTTCTATTTCGGCAGGGATCGGCGGGACCGGATGAATCAAAAGAGCTTATCGCTGAAGCGCCTCATTAAAACGCATCTGGAGCGGGATGAAAAAAAGCTGGCCCTGCAGGAAGAAGAATTGACCGCCAGCGCCAAAATGGAGGAGTACCGTATCGCAGGCGAGCTGCTCACTGCCCAAGGATATCTGGTTCCCCGCGGCGCGGAGACCGTGCAGCTTCCCAATTTCTATGACCCCCAGGGCGGCATGATCGAAATCGCATTGGACGTGGCGCTGAATCCTGCACAAAACGCGCAAAAGTATTTCAAACGCTACCGCAAAGCCCGTGTGGCCCAGGATTTAGCCAAAGAGCAAAAGGAAAAAACGCTCAAGGAAATTGAATTGCTGGAGCAGGCGCTTTTTGATCTGGAAGAAAGCGAAACGGAACAGGATATGGCCGACGTGCGTAAAGCGCTGGAGGATGGCGGCATCCTGAAGCCCGCTCCTGCGAGCAAGGGCGGCAAGAAAAAACCAAAGCAGCCGGAAAGCGCTCCCATGCGCTTTGAAGCACCCGACGGCACGGAAATCATCGTAGGGAAAAACTCCGCACAGAACGATCGGGTCACCGGCTCCGCCAAGGGCAGCGATACCTGGCTGCACGCCAAGGATATGCCGGGGTCCCATGTGATCATCAAAGCCGAACAGCCCTCCCAGGGAGCTCTTGCTGCCGCTCTGCGGCTGGCCGCCTGGTATTCCAAAGGAAAGGGAATGGCTGTTCCTGTGGATTATACGCTTCGCAAATACGTGAAAAAACCCGGAGGATCCCCTGCGGGCTTCGTGATCTATACCAATCAGAAAACCGTGATGGTTTCCGTAACCGAAGGCGAAATTGCCGCTTTTAAACGTTTATAAAGGGAGTGCCGTGCCTTGTTTCAGATTGAAGCCACCCGTTATTGGTGGATCCGGGATGATGGGAGGGACGATCCCACCGACCAATGCCTGCATGGGCATGTGAGGGCTGTCATTGGAGATGAAGTGCTGGAAGATGACTGTACGGTCAGTTCCACCTGTTTGCTCTTGCTGCGAACTCTGACAGAAGATCACATCGAATTGAATATAAATGGAAATCAAATGCTTCCCAATCACGGCTTCTATATGTACGCCTGTGACAGTACCTTGCAAAGCGTTCAGTTGGACGGCGATCCTTATGGCACCGATTGGGTTGTGCGTCATGATGGAAATATCATCGAACTTGAAACGATGACGGGTACAATTGAACGGGTTCCTTTTCAAGCTTATCAGGATCAGGTGCTGAAATTCGTGGATCGAGTGGAAGCTTATTACCGGGCCAGCCTCCCGAAAGAAACGCCCAAGGAAGAATATATTCGGGATGGATTCACCGCATTCTGGAATGAATGGCACAGACGTCGTGAAAATGAAAATCGGCGGAGTTCCCTGTAAAGGAGGGAAAAACCGCCGGTTCATTTTTGTTCCGCTTATTCTTTCTTGCTTTGGATATAGCTGTACCGGGCATTCAGCCAGGGGGTTCCGTTATAGACACCGTAGGCATCCCCGAAAATCCGGTATACCGAACCCACTTCCCAGATATCATAGGTGTTGTTGGTCAGGGTTATGGAACGGGGCGTGCTGCCGCTCAATTCCAAAACAGCGATCTGCGGATTATTGGCTATAATGCTTGTGATGGTACCGTCACACTGATAGATTTGCGTGTTGGCGATGCGCGTGTTTGAATTGTTCAAATAATCCGTGTATTGATCCTTCATGCTCCAGGCTTTTCGGGTGTAAATATCAGCCACGGGCACATAATAAACCTGATGCTCCACTACGCTGGTTTTGTAGCCTGGCGCGGAGGCGGTGATGACGATGGTATTATAGCCGATTTTATCGAAAACCGCCTGAAAGGAAAAAGTACCGTTCAAGGCAAGCTGGGTGGTATCCAGATTCACATGCGGTGTTTCCACCGTAATTTCGGCCCAGGTAAGGGTCGTGCCGCTGATGGTCATATAGGGCTCGTACATTTCCCCCGTCACTGGATCCTGTACGCGGCTGGGCGTATAGCGGGTGCCGATATCCGCCGCCAAATCCAGCTGAATCTGCTGAGGCTCCCGGTATATGATCACCGTTTCCGTTTTTTCGCGGCAGTACTGCGCCCGCGTGGTGATTTCAAAGACATTGTCGCCGATGGGGAAAACCAGCGCGTTATACGTAATCAGTCCGTCGGTGCTGTTAACAAGGTCGGAATAATCTTCGCCGTTAATGGTAACGACGCTGTTTCTGGCTACGCGAAATTGAATTTCATACAGCTTGCGGTAGGTTTGGGACCTGGCGGAAGAGGGGCTGACCAGCTCCAGCGTGGATTCGGGCACATCCACCTGGAAGGTGATTTGCTGCATCTGCTTCTGTTCCCCAGCAATGGTGCGCAGATAGGGGCTGATGGTTGCGGTCACCGTTTCTTCGGTAATGTTTTCCAATGTTTCATACCATTTATAGTCTGCCACTTCTATCGTTGCGTAGCCGCCCACCACGGGGTAGGGAGTTTTCAGTTCGGTGATCCAGTAAATCTGTCCCTCCTCCCCGGGAATACGGATGATATGGGCAGGCATTTCATTTAGGATGGAAGGCGTGATAATGGTTTGCTCCTGCAGAGATTCCGCGTGCCTGCGGTCCATATAGGGCTTATATACCCGGTCATAGCCAACCAGCAGTAAGGCGGCTGCGGCCAGCATGATCGCGGCAAGCTTGCCGAACCTGCGCAGAAAACTGTGACGGTAGGGACGCATCCGCCTTTCCCCGCGTTTGCTGCGGTACCCTTCGCTCACTTGCATTCCGGGTTCCGGAACAGCCGTTTCGTCATATCCGATTACCCGCTGGGAGACAACCGGTATGGCATCGGGCCTTACGTTTCCTTCCACCTCCATGCCGTTTTGCGTGTAGGAAGTGCTCTGGGGCATGGGAAAGGTTTTTCTGCCGGTCATGGTCTGGGCTGTACGGAAGGAGGGTGCAAAGCCCTGTACAGCGCTGTTTTCTCTCAGCCGCCGCTGCTCCGCTTCGCCGCGCTTTTTACGCTGGAGCAAATCCTCCATTTCCCGAGCCAGCTGATCCCTGGAATCCTCAGAGGAGGTGGCTTTTCCTTCTTCATTGATTTGAATATATATTTTGGAAGCGCCGCCCTTAGGCATTTCAGGGCGCGCAGCTTTGGTTTCTTCTTCTCCGCCTTTGGGCAGCTCTGCGCCGCATTGGAAGCAGCGGGGAAAAGATGCGCGGTTCCAATGACCGCAGTTCGGGCATTTCATGCAAGCTCCTTCTGAAGGCGTCAGCCATCAAATGACATAATTCTTTTATTATTTCGCAATGAAAAGGTAAAATTCCTGCTCCAATCTGGATTTTTACAAAGCATTTACATTTTTTTATGTTTTTGCTATAATAGTATGGTCATGAAGCGGTCAGGCCGCTGCGAGAGGAGGTTATTCTTTTGCCTTTCATCCACACCCGGGTCAATCGTCCCATCAGCCAGGAGGCTGAAAAGAAGCTGGCAAAGGATTTGGGCCAGGCAATTAACGTGCTGGGAAAAAGTGAAAGCTGGCTGATGCTGCAATTTGAGGATAACTGCCGCCTGTATTTCAAGGGCGACAGCCAGAAACCGCTTGCTTTCGTGAATGTGAAGCTCTATGGCCGCGCCAGTACGGACGCATATAATAAACTGACCGGAAAAATCACGGCCATGCTGGAAGAAACGCTGTCTATTCCCGCGGACGGGATCTATGTAGAATATGAAGAAACGCCGCATTGGGGCTGGAATGGCTCCAACTTTTAAATCAGCGGGCAGGCTTAATGGTCTGCCCGCCGTTGCTTTATCGGAGGAACATCAAAATGCAAACCGTGCTGATAACCGGCGGCTCCCGGGGAATCGGGGCTGGTATGGTTCGACTGTTTTCTCAAAGAGGATGGCGAACTGCTTTCACTTATCGCCATAGCGAAGAAAACGCATGGAATCTTTCCAAGGAAACAGGATCGCTTGCTATCCGATGCGATGCGGGGAGCGAAGCGGAAACGGAACAGATGTCCCTTCAGGTGCTTTCTTCTTTTTCCCATTTGGATGCGCTGATCTGTAATGCCGGAACGGCTTATACCGGCTTGATTCAGGATATGACTGTGGAAGAATGGGATGAGCTTTTCAGGGTGCACGTTCGGGGCGCTTTTCTTGCCTCGCGAGCTTTTCTTCCCGGTATGATTTCCCGAAAGAGCGGTTCCGTTCTCTTTATATCTTCCATGTGGGGGCAGGCCGGGGCTTCCTGTGAAGCTGCTTACTCCGCCTGCAAAGCATCCCTGATCGGCTTTACAAAAGCGCTGGCAAAAGAAGTGGGGCCTTCTGGTATTCGTGTAAACTGCCTCTGTCCCGGCGTTATTCAAACCGACATGCTGAATTGCTATGGTGAGGACGATCTTGCCGCTTTAAAAGAAGAAACGCCGCTTCTTCGTTTGGGCACGCCTCAGGATATTGCCCAAGCCGCCTTTTTTCTGTCCGGCAGCGAGGCTTCCTTTATTACCGGGCAGCTTTTAGGAGTCAACGGCGGGTTCGTGATTTAATTTTCTCTCGCTTATTTTGCCGTTTTTTACATCAAAGTGCCATTATTTCGTGCAATTTTTTGCGTTTTTGCCAAAAACCGCAATTTTCCGATCTTTTATCTTCCCAGCGACAGAAAAATCATGTATAATACAAACGGGTCCGTTGTATGGAGCATATTATACGAAGGGGTGGTATCGTATGAACAGCTTTCTGACCGAGTGGGGCAAAGATCTGAAGACAATTCCTGTGGGGCCGCTTGGCATCATCGCCATGTCCGGCTGCGAAGAGATGGGCAACAAAGTGAATGCCTGGCTGCAAAAATGGAATTCTCTCCAGGAATCCCAGGATGAAGAATTCTACACCATTCCCGGCGTAAACCGCGATTCGTTCCTGATCAAAACCTACTGTCCCCGTTTCGGCACCGGCGAAAGCAAAGGCGTGATCAAAGAAAGCGTACGCGGCTACGATATTTATATCATTGTGGACGTATGCGCCTTCAATAAGACCTACAAAATGTACGGCGTGGAAGTTCCCATGTCTCCCGACGATCATTTTCAGGATCTGAAAAGGATCATTGCAGCCATCGCAGGAAAAGCCAAGCGGATCAACGTGATCATGCCGATGCTGTATGAGAGCCGTCAGCATAAGCGCTCCGCCCGGGAAAGCCTGGATTGCGCTCTGGCTCTGCAGGAGCTGCAGCAGTACGGCGTTACCAACATCATCACCTTCGATGCCCACGATCCCCGCGTAGCCAACGCGGTACCCCTGATCGGCTTTGAAAACGTGATGCCCACCTATCAGATGATCAAAGCCCTCTGCCGCACCGAAAAAACGCTCGCCATCGATAAAGAAAACATGATGGTGGTCTCCCCTGATGAAGGCGCTATGCAGCGCAATATTTTCTATTCCTCTGTGCTCGGGCTGGACCTTGGCATGTTCTATAAGCGCCGCGACTATACTACTGTGATCAACGGCCGGAACCCCATCGTTGCTCATGAATACCTGGGCGCCGACGTGGAAGGCAAAGACGTGATCGTTGTGGATGATATGATCGCGTCCGGCGATTCCATGCTGGATCTGTGCCAGGAGCTGAAAAAGCGCCGGGCCAATCGTATTTATGCCGTGGCCACCTTCGCTTTCTTTACCAGCGGCATCGAAGCCTTTAATAAAGCCTATGAAGACGGACTGCTGACCAAGGTTATCGCCAGCAATCTGACCTATCGCCGCCCTGAAGTACAGGCCGCCCCCTGGTTTGTGGAAGCGGATCTGAGCAAGTATATTTCCTATATCATTGCTACCCTGAATCATGACAGGACCCTGTCCAATTTGCTGAACCCCTATAACCGGATCAAAAAGCTATTGGCCCGCTATCAATCCGAACAGGCGGCGGAAGGAATCCGCCTGGTATAATCATGAACAAGCAGGATGAAACCGACCTGATTTCCGAGCCTAACGCTCCCAAAAACATCGTTCAGTCCGCCAAAGATTTTATGAACGGCGTTCTTTCCCCTTTGAAGGGAAAGGATATGGGGCAGATGGTGGAGGAATTCACATCTGAAATGACCCTTGTAGCCGAGGGACTGAGCGAAGATCAGCAAAAGCTTTCGCAGGAAAACGAACGTCTTTCCGCCCAGCAGACAGAATTGGAACAAAGGATGCTGGATGGATTCCATGACGCGGATGTTACAGCGGATGAAATGCGTAAGGAAATCGCCGTCCTGCGTTCCCGTCTTGAAAAGGCCGAAAAACTGCTTCAGGACAAAAAGGAGCAGAAGCCCAAAAAAACGGACGGGATCACTGCCATGCTGCGCCAGGCTACCTGGCTGGTCGCTATCGGAGCCGGATCATGGATCATTGTAACGATCATCAACGCGCTCACCTAAGTGAACGAAAAAAACGCGCGAGAGAAAAGATGCCGCCGCTCGCGCGTTTTTGTTTGCCCATTTATTGTCTCAATTGAGCGCTTGATTTTTAATCAGCGAAAAGCTATAATAGTAAAGAATTCAGGAGCAGTATTGCTTGCCTCAAGGAGGTGTTTCGATATGCCGATGTATGAAGAACTGGTGAAAAAATATACAAAAAGAAAAAAAGACACCTTGATGGACAGCGTTACAGCCGGGCTATCCTATGCTGACAACGTAGCTGTTGATTTGGGGCTGCTGGACGACAGCGGCATGATCGACGCGCTCTCTTCCGCCGCACCGTTCGCTATTATTGCCGTTACCGAGCAAATGAAGGTGATCATGGGCAGAAAAACCGGGAAAGCAGGCTTCAGCGACGCTTTGCAGCGCATGATAAAAACGGGGGCCGCCATGGGTGTGGGCGCGCTTGCCGCCGTAGCCGCAGGGCCGGTTGCCGCTGTTCCGGCTGCCATGGGCACCCGGGCGCTGCTTTCCCATTATAAAAGCAAATCTATGCTGGGGCTCAGGGTTCAGGAGCGGACGGGACGTTTACGGGCCCTTCGGGAAAAGCGGGAAAACGAGCCTGCGAAGGATTTGCGGCCCGCGCTCCCAATTGGTATCAATTATCTGGATGAATGAAACACTGCTCTAAACAGACCGTCGCTTCCGCGGCGGTTTTTTATTATGCGAATAAAGAAAGCGCCGAAAAAGCATACTATGCATATCTTGCGAAAGGAGGAGATTCAATTGGAGCATCCTTCTTGGAATCCACAGAAAAGCGGCGTTATCACAGAAGATTTCAAACAGAATTTGCTTTTGATCCGGGAAGCGGCGCATGTGAATGAAAGCGAGGATGTGATCCTGCGGCAATTCAGCGTATTGGGACATCCAGCCGCCATATTGTATTTGGATGGTATGGCGGACGGCGAAGCTGTACAGCGCTATCTGATGGAACCTCTTCTGCATGCCGCTCCCTGCGATGAGCTTTCGCTTGATTCCTATCTGGCTGAAAAGGTTCTCCCTTTGGCTTCCGTGTCCCCCACCGCTCAGTTGTTCACTGTATTGAGCCGGGTTTTCAGCGGTGATGCGGCGCTGATTGTGGATACCATGCCCGGCGCTCTGATCGCGGATGTGAAAGGCTTTATCCGCCGTGGCATTTCAGAACCGATCAATGAATCGGTCATCGCAGGGCCCCATGAAGGCTTTACAGAATCCCTGCGGGACAATACCGTTTTGATGCGCCGGATGATGCGCACGCCTTCTCTGATCATAGAAGCCGCCGCTGTCGGCAACAAAATTCCTTCCCGCGTTTGTATGCTGTATCTGAACGGGATTGCCAGAAAAGAAAACGTAGATGAATTGCGCCGCAGGCTGGAAGGAATCAATATCGATTATGTTTCAAGCATCGGTATGCTGGAACAGCTGCTTGAAGACCAGCCTTTTTCGCTGCTTCCCCAAACAGCTGCTACGGAAAGGCCGGATCGGGCCGTCAGTTTTCTCAATGAAGGCCAAATCGTGCTTCTGATGGAAAACGCGCCTTCAGCTCTGGCGCTTCCATCCGGGTTTCAGCATCTGTTTCACGCGCCGGATGACACGGCTATGCGCTGGCAGTACGGTACTTTTCTAAGGCTTCTTCGGCTTTCAGGCATCACCATTTCGCTGCTGCTTCCAGCCGTTTTTATCTGCCTTACCGTGTATCATCCGGAAGGCATGTCTTTGTCGCTGCTCACATCAGTTATCGAAAGCCAGGCCAAGGTGCCGCTTTCTTTGTTTCCCTCGCTGCTGATCATGCTGCTCATTTTCAGCTTGATCAATGAAGCCGGCACCCGAGTGCCCGGCGCGCTGGGGACCAGTTTATCCATCGTTGGAGGGCTTATTCTGGGGCAGGCGGTGGTGGAAGCGGAATTATTCAGCCCTCTGGTGTTGATCGTTGTGGCGCTGAGTGGATTGGGCAGCTATGCGGCGCCTTCCTTTCCGATCACGCTGTCCATTCGCATTTCACAGCTGATCCTGGTATTGGGGGCCGGTATCGGCGGGTATCCCTGCATGATATTTGCCTTGTTTGCTCTTCTCACTCGCTGCTTTGGCATTACAAGCCTGCGCCAGCCGTTTTTTGCGCCTGCCATTCCAAAACGCCCCGCCAATCCGGATGCGATCCTTAGAAAACCGATATGGCGTCAGCGGCTTCGGGGCGCTATTGCAAATCCCTTTTTCATGGATCGAATGATCGGTCCCATGCGCGTATGGGATCACCCCAAGGAGAAAACATGACGGAACAAACTGTTTCTTCCGTTCATACGGAAGCCGAGGCAAGGAAACAGCGCGTTTGCGCCTATGCCCGTGAACGCTGCGTTTTAAACGCTATGGTTTTGTACGCTCAGCTATGGATTGGATTTTCCTTGTATCTGTACGATCATGTGAGCACGCCTGGATGGATTTCTTTGCTGTTGACAGGTCCCTATGCCGCCGCTTTGCTTTATATAGGCAAATTCCTGGCATCGCATACCAACGGACGGGATAATCTCATTGTTTTCGCTGCGGGAGAAAAAGCATCGAAGCTGTTTTTCATACTTTTATCTATTCCGCCTTTGTATGACGGTTTTATATCCTTTTATGCTTTATGCGCCTTGATTCGGGATGTGATGCCGGATCACAGCGCCTGGGAAGGGGCTGTGGCGGTCGCTTTTACCTGTGCTGTTTCTTTAGATCATAGAAAAGAACAGGCGCTGACGCACCTGGGAAGCTTTCTTAAATGGATTGTGGGCGCTTTATTTGTTTATTGCTTCCTGATTGCCATCCCTCACGGCAAAGCATCTCACTTATTTCCCATATTCGGCAATGGAATGAATTCCATTCTGAAAGGAGCCCTGTGGATGTGCAGCGCATTCTCCACCGCTGCTTGGCCGTACCTCACAGCAGGCGCGGAAGAACAGATGCTGTATAAGCAAAAAGAAGTCCCTATCTTTCGTTCCGTTTTTATTCTTCTTTTGTTTTCTTTGATTACTTATGGAGTCAGTGTATGGCTGCTCCCCTTCTATGCCATGGCAAGACCCCAATCCTTGGGCTGGCGGCTGCTGCTTGTTGCCCATATGACCCCCTCTATTCCCGCCTGGAGCCTGGAGGTTATTGCCCTGTTGCTGCTGTTTATGCTCGCGCTGTGCGTCAGCATAGCCCATGCATCTGCAATGCTTTCAAAATGTATCTGGAGAAAAAAGGAACCGCGTTTCCTGAAGCCGATCCTGCTGATGCTGATGATTCCTTCATGCGTGACCAATACAGCGCATACCAAACAGATCATCATCCTTGCAGCGCCCTGGAGGGCCGCATTATCCCTTCTTCTTTTGTCCACTCTTTGTCTGCTTAGCCTATTGAGAACACGCAGCAAAGGAATCAGGGAGGAAAAAGCATGAAAAGGATACTGTTTTTTCTCATGTTATGCTGCATCCTTCTTACAGGCTGCAATGAACGTCAGGTGGAAGAAGAACTGCTGGTAATCGTTTTAGCCATCGATCAAACGGAAGATCATCGATGCCTGACAGCCATCAAAGTGCCAGCCAATACTTCCGCCAGTTCTTCTTCATCCGATCGGGAGGATTCAGGCTATTTGCTTTTGCAGGCTGAAGGCGATCATTTTGCCGACGCTATTTCCATGCTGAATGCTACCACGCCAAGGCGGCTCAATTTTTCTCAAGTTAGGGAAGTGATCATTGGGGAGGCTGTATCAAAACAAACCGGATTTATCACCCTTCTTCAGCAAATTGATAATTTACCCAGGTTCCGCTGTTCCGCTGCGGTAATCATTTGCCAGGGAGAGGCTATGGAATTCATAAAGGAGCAAAAGCCTTATGTGGGTATGCGTCTGAGCCGATACGCAGAAAACACCCTGGCCAGCAACGCCGGAAAAGGTTTTACGCCCAGTACGGATCTCTGCGCGGGCGTAAGAGATTTGGGCTTCGGTTTCAGCGATCCTCTCTTTATTCTTGGCGCGGTTAACAATTTCAATCATTCTGAGAATCAAAGTGAAGAGAAATCATTGGATACAAAGGCTGGGAGCCTGCCGCGAAAAAGCCTGGAAGCCATTGAAATGTTCGGAGCGGCAGCTACGGATGGAATCTCTGTTTGCGGATATATAAGCGGCTATGAAATGGCGCTCATCCACCTTCTCAGCGGACATGTAGAAGCGCTGACCATGCAGCAGGGAAGCATAACGCTGCACATAACAGTCGGAAAGCCTGCTTCTCTGTCCGTGGATATAAGCCAAACTCCCATCGTCCTTCATATATCGCTTCAGTGTGAAGCCCTATATTCTCCTGGATCGAACCCGGATATCGTGCTTGTAGAGAATCAATTGCAGAAGGACTTGTTGACGTTGATTTCCCATCTGCAATCCATCCGTTGCGATGGGATCGGCTTTGGCGACGTTGCCGTGAAAAATTTTCTCACGATCCCCGATTGGGAATCCTTCAACTGGCGGGTTCAGTATGCGCAAGCTGCCGTGCAGGCTAAAGTGAAGGTTTTGGGAAAAGAAAAATGAAATTCACAGCTTTGACACAATGGCCAACGCTGCATAGCCCGGTGTTCCGAAACAGGAAAAAACAAACAGATTCAGTCCATTCAGGCCTATGCCGCCCAGGTCAGCGCTGATCCAAAGCAAAACAGCAAAACAAGCAATCTTCAGCATCCAGCGACAGGCCCTGTTCTGGTTGTCGGAAAGCAAAGAGAACAAAAGCAAACCGGTAAAAAGCATTCCGTTCATCGCCAACAGTATCCAATGCTCAGTGCGCATTCGCATCCCTCCCCGCAAAGATATGCGCAAAGATTGACAATTATGCCTCAGCGGGTGTAAAATAAACCTTGTATTCTTTCCATGGTTTGGAGGTAATGGTTATGGGCATCATCCCGTCCCGTAATTTGGAAGATCAGCGCCGTGAGGAAAACGGCATCGTATACTTTGATCGCGGAACCGTCACCGGCAAGAATGGCCGCAAATATGACCGCTACGCCATTCAGACCCACTTTGTCCAGCGCGGAGAAAGCCAGAAAGAACTGGTTGAAAAATATGTGCGGCCCCTGTATAAGGAAGGCGACGTACTGTCCTTCGGCGCGAAGGTCATGTGCATGTGCGTAGAATCCGTCAAAACCCGTGACGAAGTAAAACCCGGCTTTTGGGCCAATTTTCTGTGGCGCTTTGCCGGTATCAATCATACCGGCGTAGGCATGCATGAGCCCTACAAGCTGCAATTGGTCATTGATATCTGCGGCCTGCCCCGGGTACTTCTGGCCGTGTTCTGCTCCGCCGTCACAAAGCCCTTTGGCATCCATGGCGTGTTTTACAAGGTGTGCGGAAAAGGCGTGGGCGGCATCGACGGCTTCTATTTTCGCTCCAGCTTTGATGTGTATAAGGAAATGGCCCTGATTAACCCCGATAATCCCGTGGAGCTGTGCGATCAGCTTTATAAGGAAACGGGCATCCCCGTGGTACTCATGGACGCCAACGATTTGCAGCGGGATCAGTTGGGCAAAAGCCACGGCTTCCCCCTGACGGATGAAGAAATCCAGGACGCCATGCAGGACAACCCCTCCGGCCAGGGCGACGAATTGACGCCGCTTATCCTGATTCGCCCCCTTTCTTAACGTTTTACAACATTTTTCTCCGGCCATTGTGCCGGAGATTGTTTTTTGCTATAATCTGAATGTCAACCAATGATTTTCAGGAGGATCGAACGCTATGCCGCAGGACAACACCGGTTACCTTTCCCCCTTTTCCACCCGCTATGCCAGCAAGGAAATGCAGTATCTTTTTTCCGCTCAGAACAAATTTTCCCTGTGGCGAAAGCTGTGGATCATTTTGGCCGAATCCGAGCAGGAATTGGGATTGTCTATTACGGATGAACAGATCGCCGAAATGCGTGCCCACATTGATGATATTGATTTTGACGCAGCTTCCGAATACGAAAAAAAGCTGCGTCACGACGTGATGGCCCATATTCACGCCTGGGGGGATCAGTGTCCCACCGCCCGGCCCATCATCCATTTGGGGGCTACCAGCTGCTATGTTGGGGATAACGCGGATGTGCTGATCCTGCGGGATGCCCTGCAATTGATCCGTAAACGGTTGATTGCCGTGATCCGGGCGCTTTCCGATTTTGCCGATGAACACGCTTCCCAGCCCTGCCTGGCCTTTACCCATTTCCAGTCAGCCCAGCCTACCACCGTGGGCAAGCGGGCTACCCTGTGGTTGAACGATCTGACGCTGGACCTGGAGGAAATCGATTTCTGCCTGTCCACCTTGAAGCCACTGGGCTGCAAGGGCACCACCGGCACCCAGGCCAGCTTCCTGGAGCTGTTCCACGGCGATTATGACAAAGTATGGAAACTGGATAAACTGATTTCCGAAAAAATGGGCTTTGTAAAGGCTGTACCTGTATCCGGCCAGACCTATTCCCGGAAAACGGACAGCCGTGCCCTGAACGCCCTGTCCCAAATCGGCCAGAGCGCCCACAAATTTGCCAACGACATTCGCCTGCTGGCCCATAAGAAAGAAATTGAGGAGCCCTTTGAAAAGAACCAGATCGGTTCCTCTGCCATGGCCTACAAGCGCAATCCCATGCGGTCCGAGCGCATGACGGCCTTGAGCCGCTTCCTGATCAGCAACGCCCAAAACGGCGCCATGACCGCCGCGGAACAATGGTTTGAACGCACGCTGGACGACAGCGCCAATCGGCGTCTGTCACTGGCAGAAGGTTTTCTGTGCGCCGACGCGGTGCTGTCTCTGTATTTGAATATTGCTTCCGGCCTTGTGGTTTATGATAAAGTGATCGAAAAGCATCTGCGGGAAGAGCTCCCCTTCATGGCTACCGAAAACATCCTCATGGACGCCGTGGAACGGGGAGGGGACCGGCAGGAATTGCATGAGCACATTCGGCTGCATTCCATTGCCGCCGCAAACGCCGTAAAAATGGAAGGCAAGGAATGCGATCTGCTGTCCCGCATTGCCGGCGACGCTGCATTTCAGGTGGATGAGGAAACGCTGGAATCCTCCCTGCAGCCCGAAAACTATATTGGCTGCGCAGCGGAGCAAACCAAAAAATATCTTGCGGATGTCATTCAGCCTATGTTGGAATCCAACGCCGATCAAAGTGTGAAAGCCCAGGAAATCAATGTTTGATCTTCAATTCTGCTGCTCCTTTCCGATATGGAAGGGAGCAGTTTTTATGAGGATCGCGCCATTTCTGTTTGCAAACGGCTCAGAATGCGCTTTTCCAGTCTGGAAATATAGGATTGGGAAATACCCAGTTCATCCGCCACTTCCTTTTGCGTCATTTCCCGGTTTCCTTCCAAGCCGAAACGCATATTCATGATTTTTCGTTCCCTCTGAGGCAAATGAGACAATGCGTTTGATAAAATCTGTCTTTCAGCATCCTCCTCCACGCCGCGAGATACCAAATCTCCTTCCGTTCCCAGTACATCGGATAAAAGCAGTTCATTCCCATCCCAATCGGTTTTCAGCGGTTCATCCAGGGATACTTCGTATTTTAAGCGGCTCGTGCGCCGTAAATACATCAGCACTTCGTTTTCGATACATCGGCTGGCATAAGTTGCCAGCTTGATTTTCTTTTCCGGGTTAAAGGTATTCACCGCCTTGATCAGCCCGATCGTTCCGATGGAAATCAAATCTTCCATGCCGACAGCTGTATTCTCAAATTTCTTGGCGATAAAAACCACCAAACGGAGATTTCTTTCAATCAAAATGGAACGTACCGTACCGTCGTCCTGAGGGAGTTTCGATACAAGCGATATTTCTTCCTCAGGCGTCAGCGGCTTGGGCAGCGGATCCGCTCCGCCGATATAATAGACGCCGTCCGGATGCAAATAAGAAAAAAATATCGCCATCCATTGTTTCATTTCAATCGTTCGCATATACTTCCCTCCTTATCGCTCATTGCAGAGGCTCCCGGGCAGCAGCGCCCGATTTTCATCAAAATCGCTGATCGCCACAGCGGCATGGATTCTGATTTTCTTTCCGTCATGACACAGCAGCAGCTTTTGCGGATGAAAACACATCAAAGTCTTTCTTCCTGCCGCTGTGCGAATACCAATCAGCCTCCAACCCTCCGGCAGTGTGGATAAATCATGAATATTCACCCCCGCTGGCATGATCGTTTTCAGCATTTTTTCAGGTATGACTATAACAGGAAGGCCCGTGGCGCTTTCATGAAGCAGGTTCCCATTATCAAGCAGAACCGGTAATTCAGCCTGCCCGCTCTCCAGCGCGATCACAAGCCGAAAGCCATCTTTCCCAACCGTTTGACCGGACAATCCTACGCAGATGATCAATACCACGACAGAACACAATATGATCGTGAACGCGGAATTGATATGCTTCGTCAGCGCAAAATCCGACAGTCCTGACAGGAACCAGCCGGACGCAAGAACCAGCAGCGTATTCTTTATGCTGACGCCGCCAAACGAAAAAGCGGACATGCAAAACGCCGAAAACAGCAGCATAGGAAAGCTTCGGAAAAACGGCTTCCCGATCCCGGCAATCATGCCGTACGCAGCGCCCAAGGCCGATGAAACAAGCGCTTTTCCGGGAAGAAGCCGGATGTGCGCCATCCTGGAAGCCGTAAGCAGTGACAGATAGTTCATCCATCCATTGATCAGAAAAAATGCCTCTCCGTTTACACGCATGCTTTCGTCCTCCGTGCGTTCAGTATATGCGTCTGTGTACGGCATGAGCGTCGAAGCAGGATGCGGAAGAACACGAAAAAAAGGAGGCGGATGCCTCCCTTTGATTCATGGATGGAACCCTATTCTATTGTTGTCAGCATTTCCAGGGATTCTGGCAAGCACCGGATTCTTTCTTTTAAAAATTCCGGATAAAAATATAAGCTTTTTAAGCTGTCGTAGGGCAGCCATTCAAACACACGTGTATGCTTTCCCTCGTCTAACCGAAAGCAGCTTCCCGTATTCCGCAGGCCGGTATGTTCGATATTCACGAGAAAATAAACGCAGATTTCGTGGTATCTTTCCTGATCCACATCTTCCGTGAAAAAGCTTTGGTTGAACCACAAGGGGCGAACGATTTCGGCGTCAATGAGCAGTTCTTCTTTGATTTCTCTTCGCAGCGCATCCTCCGCTGTTTCATGCAAATGTACCCTGCCGCCGGGAAGATAATAGTAAGGCGAGCGTTCATCCTTCATGGCCAAAATGTATTCTTGGCGGAGAATCACAGCGCAGACGCGGTAATTGAAGCGCCCCATTTCCGTTCGGAACGTCAGATCCATTATGCTTCCGCCTTCCCCAATATTTCCATTGCCTGTTCTTCCTGGAATTGGTTGGTGTACAGATTATAATAAGCGCCTTTTTTGCGCAGCAATTCAGAATGCGATCCCATTTCTTTGATTCTCCCATCGTCAATGACCAGGATTCTGTCTGCCGTGCGCACGGTGGAGAGCCGATGCGCAATGATGAAGGAGGTCCGGCCGGTCAGCACTTTGGAAATGGCATGCTGAATGATCTGCTCGGTCTGCGTATCTACGGAAGAAGTGGCTTCATCCAGCACGAAAATGCGGGGATCCGCCAAAATGGCCCGGGCAAAGGAAATCAACTGCTTTTCGCCGGTGGATAACCGGCTGCCGCCTTCGCCAACATCGGTATCATAGCCCTTTTCCATTTTCAGAATAAAGGGTTCCGCGTTTACCATTCGGGCAGCGTTTTCTATTTCTTCATCCGATGCGTCAAGCCGCGCGTAGCGGATATTGTCTCGGATGGTGCCGGAAAAAAGCCTGGGCTCCTGCAGCACATAGCCTAAATTGCTTTGCAGCCAAAGCTGACTGCGTTCCTTGTAATTGACCCCGTCGATTTTGATTTCACCGGCCGTAGGTTCGTAAAAACGGCAGATCAGATTCACCACCGTGGATTTGCCCGCGCCGGTGGGGCCCACCAGAGCGATGGTTTCCCCCGCATTGATTTTCAGATTGAAATCGGACAGTACCTTTTCGCCTTCTTTGTACTGAAAATCCACATGGCAGAATTCCACGTCCCCTTTGAGCGTGGGCCAGTTTTCCTTTTTGGGGTGAAAATTGTCGCCGAATTTCGCTTCCACGTCCGGAGAATCCACAATATCCGGCTCCGTTTCCAGCAGCGTCAGCACCCGTTCCGCCGCCGCCTGCGCGGACTGCATTTCAGCAAATACGTTCGCGATGTTCCTGATCGGCTCAAAAAACTGCACAGTGTAATTGATGAAAGCCTGCAACACGCCCAGCGTCATACCGCCGATCAGCACGGCGTGACCGCCCTGCCACAGCGCGTATGCTGTCGCCAGGGACCCCAGCGCTACCACGATCGGCAAATATACCGCCGAAAGAGACGCCGCCCGGACGGAGGATTTCTTCATTTCGTGAGTCAGATTCGTGAATTCCTCCATGTTCATTTCTTCCCGAACCAGCGTTTTGGTGGTTTTCGCGCCCATAATACCCTCATTGAAGGCCCCGGTGATTTGACTGTTGGTTTTGCGCACGGCACGGTAAGCTTTCAGAATCCTTTGCTGGAACCACCAGGAAATCACCGCCAGCGGCGGCACGACCAGCATCACGATCAGCGCCATTTTCCAATTCAGCACCAGCATGGTAATACTGGCTGCCGTCAGCATGACCGCCCCCCAGGCCAAATCCAGCAGGGACCAGCCGATGGTTTCCGCAAGGCGCTGCGTATCGCTGGTCATTCTGCTCATCAGATAGCCTACGGGCATACGGTCATAATAGGAAAACGGCAGCTCCTGCAATTTCCGAAACGCTTGCTTTCGGATGGTATAGCACACGCCCACTTCAATTTTCCCGCCTAAATACAGAAAATAGTAAATCGTGGCCACTTGCAAAAGCAGAAGCGCCAGGTAGACCGCCACAAAGCCAGGGACTCCTTCCATGGTTCCGGGATGATTCAAATTGGGGATAAAATGATCGATGGCATAAGTGGTCATCAACGGAAACACCACGTCGCAGCCGGCAGTAATGGCCATAACAACCGCCAGTTTTCCTAAATCCCAATAGTATTCCTTCGCGTAACGCAGGATATTTTTCCACAGCGACAGAGAAAAGCGCTGGGTCTAATCCTGCTCCTCAA
>JAUNMW010000113.1 GCA_030537395.1 Clostridia bacterium
GGGCCAATTCCTTAGCCACGGCCCGCCCGATACCCCGGGAGGAGCCGGTGACCAATGCTTTTTTCATGATTGTATTTGAGATTATTTGATTTAATTTTAGCGCTTTGTTTTACTGCTTTATAATTATGCAATGATCCCCCCCTTATTGATAATATTTATGCAACATTGTGCATTCCAACATAAAGAAAAAAATTTTGTAATCGTTAAAATATTGTAATAAATTTTAGGAAATTCTCTCATTCCCGCATGCTTTCCCTGTGTCTTTTGCCTGTTTTTCGGGCGAAAGACACCATATTCAGGGTTCTCGTGGCCTTTTCAGCCCTTTCGGCGCATATCATGGAGGCGGGAGGTGAGGCAGCATGCTGTCTTTCTTATACTGGCTGTTTCAGGACGCACTGTTTTTCTTCGGCATGGTATCGGCCAGGGGGTGCTTTCCCAGGCCCCTTTCCCGGCAGGAGGAGGCAGAGGCCATCGCCGCCATGCAATCAGGCGACGAAGACGCCCGGCGCAGGCTGATCGAGCATAATCTGCGGCTGGTGATCCATATCGCCAGGAAATACACCGTTCCGGGCTATACCGGGGAGGATCTGGTGTCCGTGGGCACGCTGGGGCTGATCAAGGCGGTGAACACCTTCCGGCCCGACGCGGGGCCCGCCCTTTCCTCCTACGCCGCCCGGTGCATTGAAAATGCTATGCCATCGCCGATGCGTTTTTCGCGGGCGGAAGCTGGGATCGTTCCAGTAAATGGCATGTAATTGCCCAAATATCGGATAGAATGCGTATTATGTGCCGCACAGAGGGAAGCCATGCGCGGTATGCTCCCTTATATATCCTTTCCTTCCGCGTGACCGTCACCAAGAAGATATCCGAAGCGTTTTCCCTGAACCAACGTTATAGACGCTATGAAGATATTGCTTCCATCCCCGACCGCCTCCGCTGGCGACGGCATGAACTGGGCCTGCTTCAAAAGGAAGTCGCCGCAAAAATCGGCGTCGCCCGCGCCGTTTATTCCAGCCTGGAAACTGATGAAATGGATGCTTATGATCCGCTAATCATGGACAAGCTTGCCACGCTGTATCATATCCCCATAAACGACCTGCTGAACGATTACACCCGCTTCCTGCAAGCCGGTCAGGGGCAGGCGATCTTGAATTTGCGCCAATCCTTGAACATGACCCGAGCCGAATTTGCCCAATATCTTCATACGGATGTCGATAACATCACTGTTTGGGAAACAGAGAAGAAACAAATCAGCAGAGAAATGTGGGAAAAACACTTCAAGCCCTTTATGGAGAACTCAACAGGCTGATGTGTTCACCTCGTTATCGCGTTATAACCGCGAAGAAAAGAAAATGCGGAGGCGAAATCAAACCTCCGTCTGTTTGTTCTGCTGTAATCTTGAGGCTTTGAAATCCTTGTTGCAGTTTGCAAAAACATGCCATCCGATCTCCGTTTGCGCGGAAAGGAATGTGGCTTGTCTCAATGCACGGCATCCAACAAATGCTTCATGGTCGATTTCAATTAAGGAAGCGGGAAAGGTGATTTCTCGCAGCGAAATACAATCGCTGAACGCGCCGGGGCCGATGCGTTTTACCCCTTCTTCGATGATGATTTGTCGAAGATTGGTGCAGTCCAAAAAAGAACGGAATGAAATGCTGTTGACGCTACCGGGAATATGGATCGTTTCCAAGCCTATGCAATGACGGAAAGCAAACGGCTGAATCGATTTTAACGCTTGATTAAATTGTATCGTCTCCAATGAGCGACATTCTGAAAAAGCCTGTTCCCCTACCATCTTTACCGCATCGGGAAGAACGACTTCCCGGATGAATTGATTCCCATAAAACGCGCCGCGACCGATTTCCATCACCCCTTCGGGAATCATGACCTTGGCAGCCCGACCTCGATATTGGAGCAGCACCCCGTTAAAAATCTCAAAGAGGTTCTTTTCATTCGTTACCTTTTCCACGAAGTTTGCAGTTTTCTTCTTGGGTACACAGCCGAAATTGGTCGAGAAACACAGCTTTTTCCCGTTTTCGAATTTCAGATAGATTTCCGGCTGCTGATATCCGGTTTTATTTTTCTGGATATGATGGCCCCGAAAGTAAACATGCGTGATGGTTTTTCCAATCAGTTCTTCAAAATCTCGGCTGACATTCTGCACGTTCTTTCTGCCGTCAAGATTTTCTGTTTTTCTGATATACAGGTTAGGCCGACCCATTACCACAATGGTCTGATCGCCGCATTGAAACTGCAACTGATCCATGATCTGAAAACGGATGCGGGATCTTTTCTTTAGCGGTTTTCTGACGTTTGCGGCAACAAAGACATGATCCAGCTTTAGGCCGACGCAGCACTCCCAAGGCAATATGTCATCAAAAGGCTTTTTCTTCCAGGCTCCATCAACGATTTCATAAGCCGCGTAGGAATTATTGGCAAAAGCGTGATTGCCTTCCACGCTGTTGAAGCTTTCTTCGGTCCCGAAGGTTTCGCGCACAGATTTCCATTGTTCATCGGACATTTTTACGCCATTTTTCAGCATGGCTTTACATGCTTCCACAAATTGGAAAGTGCCTGACCAAATTCCCATTCTCTCAAGGCAATCATATCCAAACCGGTCTGTATCGAAACCCGCATCCAAAAACAAATGAATAACATCAATTATTCTTGCTTCGTTCTTATGCCATATCAATTCCCAAAGAACATCCAATAACAGGTTTTCTTCATCACCTAAAGATGCGTTTACGTCAACACCGCTTGTTACGCAGCGCGTGAACATTTCCATATCCAACGGGGTTTGGCCGCATAAATCGATCAGAGCCTGTTCTTTTTGCCCATATTGATTATTCATATGGGTTTTCCTCCTTTCCTCCGCGTTTATCATATCGTTTTTCAACATTTATATCAAGCCCCGATGCCGCTGAAACGAATCCGGCATTATTCCTCCGCACTGTTTTCAGGGTGGCACTGTCCGCAGGGTTTATACCCCTGCGCTATCAGTTCTTCCGGTGTTTTGGTCGTATGTTCGCGGTTTTTTGAATCGATTGTTAATGTGGTATTGCAGTTTGTGAGATGGAACTTTTTCGTTTTGGTATTGATTACATATGTTCCCGGGACATAGTCGGGATGCAGTGCGCTGTAGTGCCCGTCAGCGAAACCGGCCCGGTATATTTCCGCTTCGCGTTCCGTCAGCCTTTCCGGCACTTCTGCTTTTACCGCTTCTTCCAAAGAGAACCAGTCCAGGATGGGCACATAAACCCGAATCATGTCCCCTAAGGATTCCGCGAATACCGTGTTCGCAATAAACAGGATTCCGATAGCCGCGAGGATTGCGATTTTCTTCTTCATGTGATATAAGTTCCTCGAATCGTTTTTTATTCCCTTCCTTTGTAGCCGTGCTTTTCTGCATTGCCCAGCAGATAAAGAAAAGCGAATGCGGGAATACGGATGAGCTGCCGTCCGTTGGGGGTATCATGAACGCCGTAATCGTCAACCCGCTTGGTGATGATCATGGCCGCGCTGGCTTCCTTGCTCAGTTCGATGATCGCGTCGTCGTTGGGGATCGGCGCTTGTTCCCGGTATTTTACTTCGATCAGGATGTTTTTGATATTGGGATAATCCACCACGATATCCACTTCTTTATCCTTGGGACCGCCCCGGGAATAGCCCACGCGGGTCGCCTGCTGGTAATAGAAAGCCGCCACGTGTTTATAGACAGCCGTTTCCACTACCTTTCCCAGCTCCACGGGATCGGTCATCATATCATCATCCATCAATACGGCGTTGCGGATGGCCGCGTCGGCAATATAGATTTTAGGCTGCGCTTTCAACGCTTTTCGCCCGCCCATCTCAACCGGCCAGCTTAAATAAATCAGGTTTGCGCTCTCCAAATACTTAATATAGTTTTCCACAGTCGCCCGGCTGACGCCGTCCAATTCCTTGGCAATCGCTGAAAAGGAAACGATATTGGAGGAAACGCTGCACAGGTACAGAAATATTCTTTCCAGTTCCGTAGCGCTGCGGATGCTGTACAAAGACGGCAAATCCCGTTTCAGCACTTTATCCACCACGTCTTCCCGCATAATCTGCTGTGCCATCAGGTCGCTGCTCGCCAAGGCGAGCTCGGGAAATCCCCCGACCTGCAAGTATCGGGAAAAGTGATTTTGAACGACGGAGAGCTTCAGCATGATCTGCGTCCGCTGACGCTGAGACAGCGATAAAAAAGCGGTAGGCTTGATTTCCGGCCCAAGATCAGGCACATCCACGCCGATCAGCGCGCAGTATTCATAGAACGACAGTGTCGGCACCTGGATCACACTCCAGCGGCCCGCGCCGCTTTCTGTATTCCCCTTGATCAAGGCCGGGCTGGCGGAACCGGTCGCCACGCATTTTGTGTCCGGCTGCATATCATAGATGGTTTTCAGCCACTTGTCCCAGCCGCTGGCATACTGAATTTCGTCAAAAAAGTAGTAAACATCCTGCGTAGGCCAGACGTTTTCATGATAACAATCCAATATATCGCTGAAATTACTGAGCTTCAGCATCGGATGATCCAAAGAAATAAAAACGATCTGATTGGGGGTTACGCCCCGCCGCAGCAGCGTATCGATCATCTGATATTCAATGGTAGTTTTCCCAACGCGCCGCGTTCCCGTCAGTACCACCGTTCTGCGGATGTCCGTTTGATCAAGCCGCTTCATGGCTTCGTAATACGCAAACCTCCGGTATGCTTTTAAAAACCCCTGCGGTACCTGCCCGGTCGTCCACCAGGGATTAAAGGCCCGCAGTACTTTCAATATCTGCTCTGGCGTGGTAATGGCCATCATCATCGCCTCCTGCCGCTATTGTACCCAAAAATGAACGAAAAGTCAACGTTTCATAGAAGTATACTTGCATGAAATTTAGCTTTTTCGTACAAGTATACTTTAACGAAATCTCTATTCCAATTCTTCCTTATTCAGATTCTAATTTCTCATTGTGTTTTCCTGCGCTCTTTGGTATGATAAGGCCAATTCAGAACAACATTATACTTCTTTGGGAGGCTGGTTCATACGGCAAGAGGCCGGTTTCGTTATATAAAGAGGGCCGGTAAGACCATACGCTTTTTCTTAGGGAAGCCTTCTGCTTATTTCGTTTCGTGTTTACAAGATACGCCCGGCGATGGAACGTCTCTCATCGCCGGGTTTCATATTTCAGGCTATTATGGGCCTGATTCTTCGTTCTTTGGTGTGTTCAGCACAGCATTCAATAATTCCGTTTTCTGATCGGAAGGACAATTCAACCTTTTTATTCTGTCTATTACGCTGTCAGCATGAATCTGTGCCACACGCTGGGCCAGCTGTTTTTTTCCTTCCTCGGATTTCGGATAATAAATGATCATGTTGATATGGACAGACTTGGCAATAGAGGACACCTCCCTTCCTGGTGCAATATATGCGCCTGATTCTGTTCTATACGAAGTAAAAATGAGGACTTATGATCTTGTAGGTTCGTTCTTGTTTTGCTGCTGCGCTTGCTGATCCCGCAGGATGGAATCGATCTGTGCCTGGATACGGAACAGTTCTTTCGATTCTTCCCGCTGCTTTTTCAATTCTTCATAATCGACGGCGTATTCAGCCGATAACCGTTCTGCTTCTTCCTTCCATGCATGGACATGCAAGGTTTTGTCGGAATTATCTTTCAACAGCCGATCCAAAGTCCTCTTGGCTGCGAAATGAATATTGAATTCTATTTCATGGTCTTTCCGGTATTGTTCACGGCGCTTGTTGAAATGAATCTCTTTCAGTTGATCCACAACGGCTTTCGTTCGCTGATAGTTCTCAGCCGCCGCAATCAGCTCTTTCAATTCCTTTTGCCGCTTCTCATTGGCCTTCATTTTCCGGTTGAGCCCGTTGAGCTTTTCCCGGAATTGATCGGTTATAGTCTGCAAGTCATCCAGGGTGTAAAGATCGTGTTCTTCCAAATAAACAATATCCTGGGATGTTTTTTTCAAGTTATTTGCCTTGGCTTTATCGGAATAGGCTCCGGCGTTTCGTTTCCTTAGATAATCCAGGAGCAGCAGGGTCAGGTTTGGGGATTTCGGTTCATCCTGTGCTGCTTTTGCTGCCTTGATCCATGCCGTCAGTTCCTGAAAACGGGTAATCAGCTTTTTCAAGATGGCGTTGGCGGATCGAATCATGCGATTCAGGTTTCCTTTTTCTGTGCAGATGCCCTTCTTCTCCATGGCGCGAACTGTCGGGCCTTCATGGATCGTCGGCAGTTGATGGACTCCCTGTTCCTTATAGGATCGGTGATCAACTTTCATTGGAGCGTTTTTCTTCTCCAATTCTATGTTCACATATCGTGCCCATTCCTCCCGCCAATGTAGCAGTGTTTCCTTATGCCCCCAATCGGTAGTAGGTACAGATTTCCAGACATAGTTGCCGTTTTCATCCCTGATACGCTGGCCGTTTTTATCCAATACATAGTCACGCTTCTGCTTATTTCCCCAGGTTCCGTCCGTATTCATGGGACGAATGGGACACAGCACATGAAAATGCGGGTTTGGTATGCCTCCTTTTGGGTCAGGCATATGCACCGCAAAATCGCAGATCATGCCCCTGCTGACGAATTGTTCCAGCAAGAACCGTTTCGCCAGGCCGATGTTTTCTTCCAGGGTCAGTTCGTTTTGTAAAGCAATATCATACCTCATCTTGTAAAAACCTAAATTTCAGGCAGGAAAGCGGGTTTTTCTCTTTACAAAGGAGATACGCTATGATATTATATTAATGTAAGTATATCACACAGAATAAGACAGGGAAGTGAGAAAAGTGAAAGGGAACGATCAGACCATCGCCATTTATTCCCGAAAATCCAAGTTTACCGGCAAAGGGGAGAGCATCGGGAATCAGATCGAGCTTTGCCGGGAGTACATCCGGCGGAATATGGGAGAGGAAGCGGCGGAAAGCGCCGTGGTGTATGAGGACGAGGGGTTTTCCGGCGGCAATCTGAACCGGCCCGCGTTCAAGCAAATGATGGAAGCTGTCAAGGGGAAGAAGCATAGCGCGGTGATCGTGTACCGGCTGGACCGGATCAGCAGGAACATCAGCGATTTCACAGGGCTGATCGAGGAATTGAGCCGACTCAAGGTGGATTTCGTGTCCATCCGGGAGCAGTTCGACACCAGCCAGCCCATGGGCCGGGCCATGATGTACATCGCCTCCGTGTTTTCCCAGTTGGAACGGGAAACCATCGCCGAGCGCATCCGGGACAACATGCGGGAATTGGCGAAAACGGGGCGGTGGCTGGGGGGCGTCACGCCCACGGGATACGAATCGGAAAGCGTGAAAAGCGTCACCGTGGATGGGAAAACCAAGAAGATGTGCAAGCTGAAACCCATCCCGGAGGAAGCGGAGACGGTGAAAACAATTTTTGCCCTGTTCAGCGAAACCAACTCCCTGACCAGGACGGAAACTGAGCTCATGCAGCGGCACATCGTCAGCAAAAACGGCAAATACCATACTCGCTTTTCCATCAAGGGCATTTTGCAGAATCCCGTGTACGCCCTGGCGGACGGGGACATGCACCAATATTTTACGGACAGCGGCACGGAAATCTTTTCCGATGAAAAAGAATTTGACGGGGTGCGCGGGATCATGGCCTACAATCGCACGGATCAGGAAAAGGGCCGGGCCACGGTTTTCCTGCCTGTCAACGAATGGATTGTGGCGGTGGGCCAGCATCCTGGCCTGATCCCCGGAAAGGATTGGATCAAGGTGCAGGAAGCGCTGACCCAGAACAAATCCAAAGCTTTCCGCCGCCCGCGGAGCAATGAAGCGATGCTGACGGGTTTCCTGTTCTGCAAGTGCGGCAATCGGATGTACCCCAAGCTGACCAAACGCACCGCCCCGGACGGCAAGCCGGTTTTCACCTATGTATGCAAATTGAAAGAACGCAGTCAAAAAAGCCTGTGCAATAACAAAAACGTCAACGGCAACGTGCTGGACAGCATGATCGTGGAGAAGATCAAGGAATTGGACGAGGACAAAAGCGCTTTCGTGGAACAGCTTGCCCGGAGCCGCAGTTTTTTCACCGGCGACCGTACGGAATACGAGCAGCAGAAAACAGTCCTGCAGCAGGAACAGACGGAGCTTGACAGAAAAATCAGCGGATTGGTGGATTCCCTGGCTGAAATCAGCGACAAGGAAACACGAAATCTAATTACCAAACGCATCGAAGCACTGAGCCAACAAAAAAAGGCCGGGGAAAACCGGCTTCAGGAGGTGGAAAGCCTGCTGAACCAGCATGCCCTGACGGACAGCGAATTTGACCTTCTGCGGGACATGCTGGCAGGGTTCAAAAACGGTATTGACGATATGCCCATCGAGCAAAAGCGGGCCGCCCTGAAAACGGTGGTACGCCGGGTGATTTGGGACGGGGAAAACGCCCACGTGATCCTGTTCGGGGTGGACGATGGGGAAATCGAATACCCGGATATTCTGCCCGCGCTCACAGGCCCGGACGAGGAAGGGGAAGAACTGCAGGCCTTCGCCGACGTGGATTACGATGATGGGGAGCCCATCGCGCCTTGGGGAGAGGATAGCAAATGAAATCCTGATGCTGCTGCGCGCCTCCCGGAAACGCCGGGGGGACGTGAGCTTGTCCGATCCCGTGGGCACGGACGGGGAAGGCAACGATATCTCCTTTTTGGATATTCTGGGCACAGAGGCGGGCTTTGTGGAGGATGAGGCCCTGCGCCGGGTAACGCTGCAAAAGGTGCGTTCGCTGGTAAAAAAGCTGCCCCGGAAGGAGCGGATGGTGATTGAAATGCGCTACGGCATGCTGGACGGGGCCGTTCACCCCCAGCATGAAGCCGCCGCGGTGCTGGGCATATCCAGAAGCTATATTTCCCGCATCGAAAAACGGGCCCTGGAAATGCTGCGGGAAGGGCTTGAAAAAGGGGAATGATGAAAGGTATCGCTTGCTTCCTTCCCAGTTTTGTGTATAATAAAAAAGGGGGAGGCAAGCAAAATGGAAAAAAAGTGGTTGAAAATCGCGCTGGCAGCTGCAATTTGCATCGTGCTGGCACTGGGGACCGTACTGTATTTGCGCTCCAGCAGCAATAAAAATAGCATTCAAACCGGAATGCAAGGCATGGAGCAGGTGTTAATCGAAAACAAGCGGCTGCTCCAGCAAGCCGAGGAATTGACCGCCGACCGGGATACGGCCGCGACCGCGCTGCAAAACGCCCAGGCCGCTCTGTCCGACGCCCAGACCAAGACTGTCGCGGGCCAGGAGGAAAACGCGCGCCTGACGGAAGCACTGACCGCCCTGCAGGCGGATTTTGACGCCGCACAGCAGGAAGCCGCCGCCCTGCAGGCGAAAAACGAAACTTTTTCGGCGCAAATCAGTCAGCTGGAGCGAGCGCTGACAGCCGCGCAGGCCACGACGGCTCAGAATAAAAGCACCTATGAAAGCCAGCTGAAGGCTCTGGAAAGCCGATTAATGGAATTGGAAGCGGCTTCCGCCAAGCTGGCTGAGGAAAAAACAGCCGAAACCGAGGCCCTGCAAACGGAAATTTCCGCTGCCCAGTCCGCCGCAGCCCAGGAAGCATCCGGGCTCCAGAAGCAGCTGACCGCCCTGAACGAAAGCCTGTCTCAGGCCCAAACATCCCGGGATGCGGCGCAGCGGGAAGCGGAAGAGCTGCGCAGCCAGTTTTCCGCCGCTCAGGCGGAATGGGAAACCGTTCGGGACGCGCTGAGTACGGAAAACGCCGCCCTGCGCGCGGAAATCAACACAGCGCAGCAAACCGCTCAGGAAGAAATCGATGGTCT
Source organism: Clostridia bacterium (assembly GCA_030537395.1). Classification (GTDB taxonomy): domain Bacteria; phylum Bacillota; class Clostridia; order Christensenellales; family Aristaeellaceae; genus RUG563. The sequence continues at coordinate 9,813 of JAUNMW010000113.1, forward strand.
GCTATCGCAAATCAGCGTGCTGAACAGCGATTTGGCTTCCGCCCAGGTCGCTTTGAGCCAGGCCCAGGCCCTGTCCGATGATTTGAACGCCGAAAAGGCAGCCCTGCAGGCTGATTCAAGCACGCTGCAAGCTGATTCTCAAAAGGAAAAGGGACAGCTTCAGGAACAAATTGCCGCCCTGAACGCCGATCTTTCCGCCGAAAAGGAAGCCCTTGCCCAGGCTCAGGCTGCCGCCGACAGCCTGACCAAGGAAAAAGAAGACCTGCAGGCCGATTTAAGCACCCTGCAAGCCGATTCTCAGAAGGAAAAAGAACAGC
>JAUNMW010000114.1 GCA_030537395.1 Clostridia bacterium
CAGGGAAATGTCCTACATCCTATTTCAAGCAGAAGTTCTATGGTTTACAACTGGATGAGGATTTTGATCAGAAGGTTTCCTGATGATTTGGATCAGGTAGGTTATTAGAAAAACGGAGAGGTGCGGAGAACAGCTTCTTCGCATTTCTCCATTTCTCAGATAACCAGTATTGCCGCATGATATGCGAACTAATAATACATGATTAGATTGAAAAAAGAGTCTCATCAGAACATGATGCTCGTTTCTGCTGTACATCTCTGTCACCGACACGGTGCCATAAGCGTTTTGAAAAAACGCGCAGCCGCAGGATTTATCCTGCGATTTGGGGGCTTGGGGACACTTCCCCAACAAGATGCATTTGGGGTTATGACCCCACAATGCCCAGCTTGCGATTAGCATCCCCATATTATCCAAGGAAGCAGGAAAACACCTTTTTTGAATGTAATAACAGAGTATTTATTGCTTGATCGCAATAAAAATGGTATAATATAAATTGAAGTTGTTTACGTATTGCAGGAGTGATGCAAATGAGCAGACCGGAGGATGAGCGTGTAAAGATACCAGCCCTGTTGCACCTAACGCGACTGGGATATCAATACGTTTCTCTTAAAGAGAACGCTTACGACGGAGATACCGATATCTTTGTTGGTGTATTTCGTGATGCCGTCTGCCGTTTGAATGACCGATCCTTTTCCGATGCCGAAATCAATGCAATACTCCAGGATTTCAAGCAGGTACTTGATGCTGAAGATTTGGGTAAGCAATTCTACAATTATTTGCTCAAAGGATACAATGGCGTTACGCTGATTGACTTCAATCATCCGGAAAGAAACACTTGGCAAATAGCAACTGAGCTTCCCTGCGTCAATGGTCAGGATGAATTCCGCCCTGACATCACGATCCTGATCAATGGCATCCCGCTGTCATTTATCGAAGTGAAACGCCCAAATAATAAGGATGGAATCCAAGCAGAATATGATCGGATGAACCGGCGCGTGCAAAACAGGAAATTCCGCCGTTTCATCAATATGACGCAGTTGATGGTGTTCTCCAACAATGGAGAATATGACGATAACGAAGCTGTTCCGTTGGAAGGCGCGTATTACGCCACCATTGGATATGAGAAACTGTTCTTCAGCCACTTCCGCGAGGAAGATGATAGCATCTTCACCCGTGTTGCTCCTCTGGATGAAGCGATCGAATCGAAAATTCTGACCGACACCAATCTGGTCACCGTTAAATCTGCGCCGGATTATCAGACCAATACCAGCCCGATGACACCGACCCATCGGATGCTGACTTCTCTTTTCAGCAAAGACCGGCTGCTTTTCCTGTTGCGCTATGGCTTGGCTTATGTGGAACGAACAGACGATAACGGCATCAAGCATCTGGAAAAGCATGTGATGCGTTATCCGCAGATTTTTGCCACGAAAGCCATCGAAGAAAAACTGAATCACAACGATAAGCACGGCGTCATTTGGCATACCCAGGGCAGCGGCAAAACAGCGCTGACCTATTTCAACGTTCGCTATTTGACAGACTATTATCAAAAGCAGGGAATCATCGCCAAATTCTATTTCATTGTGGATCGGCTTGACCTCCTGAAGCAGGCCGCCGATGAATTCCGAGCCCGGGGACTCCATGTGGATACGGTGGATTCAAAAGAAGATTTCACCAAAGCCATCGGTCAGACAGGCGAAGCAAACGCATCCGGAGAATTGTCCATCACGGTCGTGAATATCCAGAAATTTTCTTCTGATTCCATTTCCCGTCCCAGCGATTACAATGTGAACGTGCAGCGCGTATACTTCATGGATGAAGCGCACCGCAGCTATAATCCGAAGGGCTCCTTTCTTTCCAACCTGCTTGCGTCCGATCGAGAAGCAGTGATGATTGCCTTGACTGGCACGCCGCTGATTGGTGAGGGCTACAACACCAAGGATGTATTTGGCGCTTACATTCATAAGTATTATTACAACCGATCCATCAAAGATGGCTACACTCTTCGCCTGATCCGCGAGGGCATCCGTACTGAATACCGCACCCAATTGCAAGGTGTGCTGGAAAGCATCAAGGCCCTGAAAGGCTCCATTGATCGCAAGGAATTATACGCCCACCCCACTTATGTGCGGGATTTGGTGAAATATATTGTGGAGGATTTCCAGCGCAGCCGTATTGCCCTGGGAGATAGCTCCATTGGCGGTATGATCGTGTGCGATTCTTCCGAGCAGGCAATGGAAGTATTCAAGCAGCTACAGGATTATGAACTGACTTCTGCATTAATACTTGATAAGCAGGACGATAAAGAAACCAGGCAAAAAGAAGTTGATCACTTTAAAAAGGGTTCCATCGATTTACTGGTGGTATATCAAATGCTGCTCACTGGATTTGACGCGCCGCGCCTGAAAAAGCTGTATCTGGGTCGAGTGATCAAGGATCATAATCTATTGCAGGCGTTGACCCGTGTCAACCGTCCCTACAAAAAACACCGCTATGGTTTTGTGGTGGACTTCGCCGATATTCGGGCCGAATTCGATAAGACCAACAAAGCGTATTTTGACGAGCTCCAGGCCGAGCTGGGCGATGCCTTCCACCAATATGACAGTATCTTCATGACGCCGGAAGAGATCACCGCAGCGTTACAGGAGATTCAGCAGAAGCTATTCCTGTATGATACGGAAAACGTATCACTTTTCACGCAGCAGATATCTTCCATCGAAGAAAAGGAAGAACTTCTTGCTCTGCGAAAGGCTTTGGAAAGCTACAAGGAATTGCAGAACATTGCCCGCCTGTTCGGTTATGAGGAGCTGGCGGATAAGTTTACGCTGGAGAACGCCAACAAGCTGTCCAATGAAGTGCAAAACCGTATCGCTCTGGTCAACGCCAAGAATGCCCTCAACGATCCCCAGGATATGACCGCTGTGCTGAACCTGGCCATGAGCGAGATTCAGTTTGTTTTCAAGCGGGTATCCAAGGATGAAATGGTCATTGCCGACGCGTTCCGGGATACGCTGGATAAAACCCATCGGGAAATGCAGCACACCTTCGATCCGCAGGACCCCGAATACATCACCCTGTTGGAGGAGCTGCAGCGGCTGTTCCAGAAAAAGCATATCGAGGAATTGACCGCCGATGAAATGAAGGAGCACATGCAGGAGCTGGAGAGCATCCGCTCCCGCGCGGCGGTGCTGAACCAGCGGGACGCGCTGCTGACCCACAAATACGCGGATGATCCAAAGCTCATGCGCATCCATAAGCGCCTGATGAGCAATCCGCCGCCCATCGGTACGGACGCGCAGATTTTCCCGGTGCTGATGGATTTGAAGCACTTGGCGGACAGCCGGGTGCTGGCCAATCAGCGGATGCTGCAAAATGAGCCCTATTTTACCGCTGAAATGATGCCCGCCATCAAGCAGGCGCTGCAGGCCCACGGTTTGCCCTTCACCCTGCCGCAACTCAAATTCGTCGGGGCGACGCTATCCCAGGAATACTTCCATGAAAGGACATGGGCGCAATGAATACAGTGGAAATCACCCAGCAAACCAAAGCCATGATCGACGGCCTGAAAGCCGTCTGCACCAATTTCGGCCTGGGCAACGCCGCCAGCGAATACAAGATCATCACAGAGGTTTTCCTCTATAAATTCCTGAATGATAAATTCATATATGAAATGAAAAAGGTGAATCCCGCCTATGCTGATTTGGCGGACACCGAGGTGGAGCAGCGCTTATCCGCTTTATCCGAAGATGAATATGAAATGGCGCTGATGGATATTGGCGGCTCCACAGCCAAGCTGCGGCCCACGCAGTTCATTTCCTATCTGTTCAACCACCAGAATGATGAGAAATTCCATGATCTGTTCGATAAAACCCTGGTGGCAATCTCCAACGACAACATGGACATCTTCTCCGTTCAGGCGGGTGGCGCGTCGAAGATCAAGCTGTTCGACCCTCTTTCTCCTTATGTGATCGAGGAAGAAAAGCGAGACGCCTTCTGCAAGGCCATGATCGGCAAGCTGGTCAACGATTCCTTCACCGGCGTGTTTGAGCAGAAATATGATTTCTTTGCCGACATTTTTGAATACCTTATCAAGGATTATAACAAGGACAGCGGCAAATACGCCGAATACTACACACCCCATTCCATCGCCACCATCCTGGCGCGGATTTTGGTTCCGCAACCCGTGCAAAACGTGACAGTGTACGACCCTGCCGCCGGCACCGGTACCCTGGTGCTGGCCCTGGCCCATGAGATCGGGGAAAACAACTGCACCGTGTACACCCAGGACATCAGCCAGAAGGCCAACGAATTCATGCGCCTGAACCTGATCCTCAATGGGTTGGTGCATTCCCTGCCCAACGTGGTGCATGATGATACCCTGGTGTCGCCCCGGCACCTGAACGCCCGGAAGGACAACATTGCCACCTTTGACTATATCGCCAGCAATCCGCCCTTCAACATGGATTTCAGCGAAACCCGGGACACCCTGGCGGGGGAAGCCTACCAGAAGCGGTTCTTTGCGGGTGTGCCGAATATTCCCAACAAAAAGCTGGACAGCATGGCCGTGTACCAAATGTTCCTCCAGCATATCATTGCTTCCCTGAATGACAAGGGCAAGGCTGCCGTGGTGGTGCCCACGGGCTTTTTGACAGCGGGCAGCGGCATCCCGCTGAAAATCCGCCAGCATCTGGTGGATCATCATTGGCTGCGGGGCGTGGTGAGCATGCCCAGCAATATCTTTGCCAACACCGGCACCAACGTGTCCGTGCTGTTCATCGACAAGCAGCACACCGGCGACGTGATCCTGATGGACGCCAGCAAGCTGGGCAGCAAGGTGAAGGTGGACGACAACCAGCGCACCGTCCTTTCCGATGCGGAGATCGAGCGGATCATCAATACCTTCAACGCGGGCAAGCCCGTGGAGGATTTCTGCGTCACCGTCAGCGACGATCAGATCAAGGAAAAGAAATACAGCTTCTCCGCCGGGCAGTATTTTGAGGTCAAAATCGAATATGTCAACCTGACCCCGGCAGAATTTACCGAGAAAATGCAGGGCTTCCAGACCCGCCTTCAGGCGATGTTTGAGGAAGGGCATCGGCTGGAGGAGGAGATCAAGGAGCAGTTGGGGCGGGTGAAATTACAATGAAATTCACCAAGCTATCTGATATTGCATCCTTGACCGTTGGTTTTGTAGGAACGATGGCGCAACACTATGTTGATAGTGGTGTACCATTTTTGCGTTCATTGAACATCAAACCATTTTACATTGACAGCACCGACTTAAAATATATCTCTGCTTCCTTTTCGGAAATTCTGTCAAAATCAATACTACATGAGAACGATATTGTTATAGTCAGGACGGGTATTCCTGGCACTTGTTGTGTAGTTCCCAAAGAGTATGATGGGTGCAACTGTGCCGATGTCGTTATCGTGCATCCTGACTTTAGCAAAGTAAATCCTTATTATTTAGCTGCATACATCAATGTATGGGGACAAAAACAGATTCTAAATAACAAAGTAGGCGCTATTCAGCAACATTTCAACGTTCATACTGCGGAAGAAATGCTCGTTTTCTTGCCTGATAAGGAGACACAAGATCGTGTCGCAAATCTTATTTGTTCGGTAAACGAGAAGATTCAAGTAAATGAGCGCCTTTGTACCGAACTGGAAGCCATGGCGAAAACCCTCTATGATTACTGGTTTGTGCAGTTTGATTTCCCGGATGAAAACGGCAAGCCCTACCGCACCAGCGGCGGCGCGATGGAAAAGTGCAAGGAATTGGGCAGAGAGGTGCCGAAAGGGTGGAAACCCTATAAAATCAGTGAATTGCTTGCGCCAATACCAAATACAGTACGAATTCAAACGGGAGAATATAAAAAAGAAGGTGCTGTTCCTATAATTGACCAAAGTGCTTCATTCATTGCGGGATATACAAATGAAGAAAGCGCCTTATTATTTTCAGATTCAGGATATATAGTTTTTGGGGATCATACTCGAATTGTGAAATTCATTCGGTTCCCCTTTGCTCGCGGAGCAGATGGTACACAGATAATTGATTCGAATTCACCATGTATGCCAAATGAACTCTTTTATCAGGCGATACGAAGTATAAACCTATCTAATCAAGGATATGCACGGCATTATAAATTTCTTAAAGATACAATGGTAATTGTACCTAAGGAGACAATAGCAAAACTATATCAGAAAATTGTTTCTCCCCTATATGAAAAAATTTCAAAGATAGTTTTTGAAAATGTAGAACTGGAAAAACTTCGCGATTGGCTACTGCCGATGCTGATGAATGGGCAGGTTATAGCAAAACAGTAGTTGTATAACATGTATGAGGAATAAGAAAAGAATAATGGGAATAAATATTGAAAGGGTGGAAAAAATGAGTAAGGATTTGCAATCTCAACTGATGGAGCAAAAAATGAAGGTAGATTTTAATTCGTACGATCTTTCCATCAAAGAATTGATTAGCATGGTTAGAGATGGATTGATTGATATTGCTCCTGATTATCAGCGGCAGTTCAGATGGGATGAAGAACGACAGTCAAGTTTGATTGAATCTTTGTTTTTGGGCATCCCGGTGCCTTCCCTTTTTATGGCAACAAATGCAGATGGTACGTGGGAACTAATTGATGGTGTTCAACGAGTGAGTACTATTCTTTGCTTTGCTGGTTCAGATGAGGACAGAAATCAGATAGCAAAAAAAAGTGGTAAAGCGCTCAAACTAACAGGTTTAAAGAAACTATCTTTATTTAATGATAAAAAATATGAAGAACTTCCTTTAGATATACAAACGAAATTCAAATTGACAAGCTTAAAAATCACTACACTCAGCGATAAAAGCGATAAAGCGGTTCGATTCGATCTATTTGAACGTCTAAATCGTGGCGGTGTTACCCTATCTGATCAAGAAATACGTGCTTGTGTCTATAGAGGACGTTTTAATGACTTTTTGCAAGAATTGGCAACAGATGGGAATTTTAAAAAATGTGTTCATCTCTCGTCAACCCAAGAAGTTGATGGTACAAGAGAAGAACTAGTATTAAGATTTTTTGCCTATTTATATGATCTCGATAGTTTTTCTCATAGTGTAAGAGATTTTCTCAATGAGTACATGGATAAAACAGCAAAGAACAAAAAATTTTCATATTCAAAAAATGAGAGTTTATTTAGAAAGGTATTTGAAATACTCAATTCTGCTTTGCCGAGCGGAATCAGTAAAGGCAGGAAAAACACGCCATTGAATTTGTATGAGGCTGTTGCAATAGGGGCTGCGAAAGCTTACACTAATAAAGGAAAAATAAATACTGAAGGAATACAAGAATGGATCACTGATAATACATTGATCAAGTTCACTACTGGCGCTACTAATTCAAAACCCCAAGTTCTTGGACGAATTGAGTATTGTCAAAAAAAATTTGAGGAATAAACAATGTTTGAAGTCGTACGAGAGCGGATAACGAGAGAAATGTTGGGAATCAAAATGTGGGTTGAAAGTATCCCGTCTGATGGAAGCAATCCTGATTTTCAAACAAGCTCTTATGGCCTGTTTTTTGTGTATATATACGGAGTGTATGAATCTATCATTAAACAGATCATAGGAATAACAATTAATGAACTAAATCAATCCGGGGTAGGAATTGCTTCCTGTATATATGAGCTATATTCTGTATTGCTATCTAATGAATATGACAGTCTATATCAAATTGGGAATGATAAAAAATGGGAAAAGCGTTGGGTAATATCACAAAAACTTGCTTGTAACCATACTATAACAATTCCTACGGATTTGTTTCCTACAGATGGGCGTAACATCAAAATTCATCAATTAGAAAGCTTGAATAATTCTTTTGGGATTGATAAACCGGTTCTTCCGCGACAAGATATTGGCCATTATATTCAAGAAATGGTTGAGCACCGTAATCATATAGCACATGGAGATGTATTACCAAAAGAAGTGGGCAGAAGATATACAAAAACCGATATTTTAAATTGTTGCAGTATTATTACAGAAATTTGCAACTATATTTGTGATACATACGAAGAATATATAGTGCAACGAAAGTATCTCAGGCCGGTCTGATGTGTTATTACAAGAAAACTATTGGAGGGAATTATGAATCCTTTATATAACCAGATGTTCAATCCCCAATATGCCAATCAAGCCTATCTCCAGCAGCTTCATTGGCAACAGCATGACGCCGAACAGCGCCAGGAAATCATGAATATCGTGAAAGCGATCCATGATTATTTTGATGCCGCCCGCAAAATCACCCCGGAATACCAACAAATGGCCTTTGACGCCTGCATCGCCGCCGTCGTGGCGGAAATGAGCAGAGGAAACGGATAAACAGGATGCCGCCATCAAGCCCGAACATCAATTGATCGAATGGTCAGCCAGGTTAAGGCATCCTTATAGAAGGAAAAAGCAAGATACTTGAAGAATCATATAGATAGAAAGCAGAGGTGAGTGCCATGCCAGACAATATCCAGGAGCGAAAAGAAAGAGAACGCCAGGAGGATTTGGCGAAGCTGCGGGGATTGCGTCCCATTGATGATGACTTTATGCGTTGTATCTTCCGGGACAACATTCCCTTGGCGCAGCTTGTGCTGCGGATACTCACCGGGAAAAAGGATCTGGAAATCACGAAGCTGGAAACGCAAAAGGACATGAAAAGATTGGTAGGCGCACGCTCCATTTGCCTGGATGCGTATGGTACGGATGCGCAGGGGAAAAAGTATGATCTGGAGGTGCAGCGGGCTGATCATGGCGCGGGAAAGCATCGGGCCAGGTATCATTCCAGCTCCATGGACGTTGAAAACTTGGATGCCGGGCAGGACTTCGATGAACTGCCGGATACGTACACAATTTTTGTGACAGAACATGACGTGTTTTCCAAGGGTAAAGCGTTTTATAGGGTGGAGAGGGTCAATCTTGATCTGAATGAGCCCTTCGACGATGGGGAACATATCCTGTATGTCAACGGTGCTTATCGGGATGATTCCGAAATCGGGAAGCTGATGCATGATTTTTCCTGTTGGGATCCCGACGATATGAACTATGAACTGCTGAAAACTGCAACCCGGTATTACAAGGAAAACCCGGAAGGAGTGGAAATTATGTGCAAAGCGTTTGAAGAAACCAGAAATGAAAAAGCAATTCGGATTGCGAAGAACATGATCGAAAAGGGCAAGTATGAATTGGAAGAAATTGCTGAGGTGACTGAACTCCCCTTGGAAAAGGTTCAGGAGCTTGCAGGCAAGAAAACGGCTTGATTTGCCCTTTAAACAATCAGGCGCAGCGGAAAGTGGCTGCGCCTGATCGATCATTGTTATTCTGTTTGTTTCATTCCCTGCAAAATGCTGGAGATGAAGCGGATCGTGTCGAGCAGATCATCAGGAACTTTTTCTTCTGGCCGGATACGCTTCAATTCGCTTAGTACCGCAGCGAGGTTTTCCTTGAGCGCTTGGTATACGCGCAGATTGCCTTGAACAACTACATCCCGTTCAAGCAATCTGCTGATGATGTATTCCTGCTTCGTGAGGCCAGTTAATTGTACCAGTCGTTCCAATTGCTGATCTTCTTCGGGGGATACCCTGAAAGCAACGATGACGCTGCGCCAGCGTCCGTGAGCATCCAAACTTTTCGCAGACATTTTTTCAATCTCCTTTTTCATGCTTTTTGTTTTGCCAAGTGACGGTGAGGTGAATCAGCCGCTGGCTACAAATTGGCTACAAAAAGTTCAAAGACGTACTGATAAATCGTGGATGGAAAGGATAAATTGCTGGAAAAGTGTACTGTAAGTGCTATATTTTCACAGGATGTCAAGGCTTTAGTCTTGAGTGGGAATAAGAACCGGAAAACGAATTGTGTTCATTTCACAATGCTATTTGTTTCGCCGAATCAGGCTCTGATAACTAAATGATAACACTTTTCCAAGCGGCCATTATAGGAAAAATTCCGGTGGCTGTGGGGTTACGGATGATGGCGTTGACAGAATTCGTGGCAACATGTTATACTATTACCCAATTAGAAGTGGACACAAGATAAAGAATGTGATATAATA
>JAUNMW010000396.1 GCA_030537395.1 Clostridia bacterium
TTGAGAGTTGAGATTTATATAGTCGGATTCTCTTTGTCAATAAGAACCCAGCGTATATAAAGTATCAACACTATATATCTCAACTCTCAACTCTTAACTCTCAACACTCCATTCAGACATAAAGTGTTCCTTTCATGTTGACGCCTGAATCCTATCCAATCATCTTCCAAAGGAGGTCGCGCGATGCAAGCCGTGAAAACCGGGCGAAGCGTCAGGCGGAAAGGCAGCTTCCTGCAAAATGAAAACGTGGTGGGCTATCTTTTCGCCGCGCCTTTCATCATCAGCTTCCTGTGCCTGACCATGATCCCCATGGCGCTGTCGCTTTACTATTCCTTCTGCAATTACAAAATTGCCTCGGCGCCGGTATGGGTGGGGCTGAAAAACTTTTCAGACCTGATGAAGGACGCCACCTTCGGCAATTCCCTGCTGGTCACCATCCAATACGTGATCATCGGCGTGCCGCTGAAGCTGGTGTTCGCCTTGCTCGTGGCCATGCTGCTCACCAAGCCCACCAGAATGCAGGGCTTTTACCGGGCCGTTTACTACATTCCGTCCCTGATCGGCGGTTCGGTGGCCGTGGCGCTGGTGTGGAAGCAGCTGTTTGGCAGCCGGGGCCCCGTGGTCACGCTGATCAAGGCCATGGGGGTCAAGAATTTCAGCTTCTTTGGCTCCACTGTGTGGGCGTTCGTGCCGCTGGTGCTGTGCAACGCGTGGCAGTTTGGCTCCTCCATGCTGATTTTCGCCTCGGGCTTAAAGCAGATCCCCCGGGATTATTACGAGGCCGCGGAAATTGACGGGGCCAACGTGGTGCAGCGGTTCTTCTCCATCACCCTGCCCATCCTCTCCCCCATCATTCTGTTCAACCTGATCATGCAGCTCATTTCCGGCTTCATGACCTTTACCCAGGCCCAGATCATCACCGACGGCGGGCCTAACTACGCCACCAACTACATTGCCCTGAACATTTTCAAGGAGGGCTTCTCCTATCAGCGCATGGGCTATGCCTGCGCCGAAAGCTGGATCATGCTGCTGATCATGGCGGCCATTACGGGCATCATCTTCAAAACCTCGTCCCATTGGACGTTCTACGAGAATTAAGGAGGGCGAAAAGATGCATAACAGACGCGCCTTCCGCGATACAATTTATCATTTGTTCGTAATCGCTTTTGGACTGCTGATGATTTACCCCGTGCTGTGGATGATCCTGTCCTCCTTCAAAATGAAGAGCGAAATCCTGGGCAACAACGCTCCCTTCCTGCCCTCCAAATGGGTGTTTGAAAACTATCCCAATGGCTGGCAGGGCAGCGGCAGCCTCACCTTCGCCACCTATTTCCGCAATTCCATCATCGTTTCCGTGCTGGGCACGCTGGGAACGGTCATGTCCTCTGCCATGGTGTCCTACGGCCTGGCCCGCATCAATTTCCGGGGCCGCAAGTTCTGGTTCACTGCCATGATCATGACCATGCTGCTGCCCGGTCAGGTGCTCATGATTCCCCAGTACATCATCTGGAACCGGCTGAACTTCGTGGGCACCTTCGTGCCGCTGATCCTGCCCAAATTCCTGGGCTGGCCCTTCTTCATCTATATGATGATGCAGTTCATCCGCGGCCTGCCCAAGGAACTGGACGAGGCGGCCATGATCGATGGGTGCAACAAGTATTCCATCTTCACCCGGATCATTCTGCCGCTGCTCTATCCCTCCATTATCACCACCGTGGTGATTTCCTTCTATTGGATCTGGGATGATTACATGGGCCCCCTGCTCTATTTGAGCAAGCCGGCGCTGTACACCGTTTCTCTGGCCATTAAGGGCTTCGCGGACGCCCAGGGCACCAATTTCGGCCCCATGTTCGCCATGTCCACCCTGTCCCTGATCCCCGTGTTCCTGCTGTTCCTGTTCTTCAACCG
>JAUNMW010000115.1 GCA_030537395.1 Clostridia bacterium
CGGGAACAACGCTTTTTCAATCCACCAAGTAACATCCGCTATTGTGGGTCCAGGGACGAACCGCCGATTCCTGCCAGTGGCAGAAATCGAATCGACGGTGAGATCAAGCGAAACGAGCAATCTCCCCTGTGGGGAGTTGCGACGATTGAGCTTGCGGATACTCACCACCCTGGTGGGGTCCGGGGTGAAACCCCGGCGTAACCCCTTAGTTGATACTAACTACGTAACTTAAAGGGCTCTATAAAATTTTAGATTGTGTTTGTGGACACTGAGAAGTTGAAAGGAGAAAAGTATGCTTTCATTTGAAAACGATTATTCCGAAGGGGCGCATCCCCGGATTCTGCAGGCTCTGATGGACACCAATCTGGTACAGCAAGTGGGGTATGGGGAGGATGAATACAGTCAGCGGGCCAAAGAAAAAATCCGGGCCGCCTGCCAGTGCCCGGACGCGGATATTTTCTTTATCGTTGGGGGGACCCAGACCAATCAGGTAGTTTTAGATGCTCTGCTCTCCGGGACGGAGGGCGTGGTGTCCGCCGTCACCGGCCATGTGAACTGCCATGAGGCGGGGGCCATTGAGTACACGGGCCATAAGGTGCTCACGGTGCCCGGATACGAAGGAAAGATGCACGCGGACGATTTGAAGGCGCTGCTGGAAACCTTTTACGCCGACCCCTCCCACGCCCATATGGTGTACCCGGGGGCGGTGTACGTTTCCCATCCCACGGAATACGGCACGCTGTACACCCAAGCGGAGCTGACGGCGCTGAAAAATGTATGCCGGGAATATGAAATTCCGCTGTTTCTGGACGGGGCCCGGCTGGGCTATGGGCTCATGAGCCCGGGCGCGGACGTGACGCTGCCCTTCCTGGCGGAAATCTGCGACGCGTTTTATATCGGCGGCACCAAGGTGGGGGCCCTGTGCGGCGAAGCGGTGGTATTTCCCCGTCATGGCGCGCCTAAGCGCTTCATCACCCATATCAAGCAGCATGGGGCCATGGTGGCCAAGGGCCGGCTGCTGGGCGTACAGTTTGATACATTGTTTACCGATGACCTGTATTGCGCGATCAGCCGCCACGCCATTGAAATGGCGGAAAAGCTGAAAGCGGGCTTTGCGCAGCGGGGCGTGCGCTTTTTCCTGAATTCGCCCACCAATCAGCAGTTTGTGATCCTGCCCAACGACGTGCTGAAACGTCTGGAGCCCCAGGTGCGCTTCTCCTTCTGGGAGAAATATGATGACGCCCATTCCGTTGTCCGCTTCGCCACCAGCTGGGCCACCCCGCCGGAAAACATTGATAAACTGATGAAGCTGATGGACGAAACTTAACCCAAGAAACTGGCGAGCAAATCAAAAAAGAGTACAGAGTTCAGAGTGCAGAGAACAGATTATATAGTCTTTCATGCGAATGATATGATCATCAAGCTTGCTTTCATTTCGCTGATATCATAGACTATTCAATCTGTACGCTGCACGCTGCACTCTGTACTCTTATTTGCAGCCTTATTTCTTTCCCAGCCCGGTAATGGCTTCCAGCGCGCCGCCAAGCAGGGAACCCACCAGGTCGCTGCCGTCGTCCTGCACCTTTTTGGTGCCCTTCAGCACCGCCTCGGCGTTTTTCTTGGTGGCGGCGTCGGCGGCGCGGTACAATTCCAGCACGCGCTTTTCCGCCGCGGTCAGCTTTTCGGTGCTGGCGGAGGAAGAGGCCGTTTTCGCGGCGGATGTTTTGGCCGAAGAGGTTTTCGCGGAAGAAGTTTTGGCTGCGGTGGTTTTTGCCGCGGTGGAAGTTTTGGCGGCAGCGGTCTTTTTCACGCCGCTGGGCGCTTCCAGCAGGGATTTCTGGGTCACGCCGCAAATCTTGGCGATGGCCTTCAGCTCCGCCTGGGTCAATTCCTTTTCATTGCGCTCCGCTTTGCTCAGTTCGGAAGCGGACAGGCCCTCGATCATGCTGGCCAGCTTGTCCTGGCTCAATCCCGCCTTGGCGCGCGCTTCCTTGATCAGGTCGCCAACTTTCTTCTGTGCTGCCATCCCATATCATCCTTCCGATATTTATTTCTTTAAGATTATCATACCATAACCTGGAAAGAGGCGCAAGCGGTTTTGCGTTGCGATAATCATAATGCAATGAGCACTTAAGTAAATAAAAGAGTTGAGTGTTAAGAGTTGAGAGTTGAGATAGATTTTGTTGACACATTTAATCGCTGTATTCACAGTGAAAACAGAAAGCGACTATATAAATCTCAACTCTTAACTCTTAACTCTCAACTCCTTTTCTCAGAAAACGCTCTTTTCATGATAATAATAACGCGCTCACAAGCCCTTCTCCCGGTCAAACGCCTGCCACAGGGGCGCGTAAATAGACACGGCCAGTTCATGTTCTTCCAGGGTGCGGCTGAAATGCAATTCGCCGGTGTTGGGGTCTTTGGAGCAGAAGTACAGATACCCTTCCGCCATGAACTGCTCATCCGGGTACAGGGCCGCCTGAATGGCCGCGGCGGAGGGGGAGCAGATGGGCCCCAGGGGCAATCCGGAATACAGATAGGTGTTGTAGGGGGAGTTCACGGCCAGATCGGCGCTGGAAAGCGCCATGCGCTTCACGCCGGTGGCGTACTTCACCGTCACGTCGCTGCCCAGGGTCATATTCCGCTGCAGCCGCCCGTGGAACACGGCGGATACCTTGGCAAAGTCCGCGTTTTTCGCTTCCTTTTCGATCATGGAGGCCATGGTGATGATCTGGTCCATGGTCATGCCCAGCTGCTCAGCCCGGTCGTGGTATTCCGTTTTGAACACCGCTTCCGTCTGGCTCAGCAGCTTTTTGATGATGTCCTCCGGCGTGGCGTTGGTATACACCTCGTAGGTATCCGGGGCCAGGTAGCCCTCCAGGGCAAACAGCCGGGAAAACGCGTTGGGGGAGGAAAGCACATCCGCCACGTAATAGTACGCGGAAAAATTCTGCCCGGTGCGGCACATTTCCAGGAATGCGTTTTCATCGTCGATGGCGCCCTGTTCCTTTAAGTAGGCCGCAATATCCCGCACCGTCCAGCCGGGAATGATGGTGATGTTCCGGGTGATGGGGTTGCCGTCGCCGGTGGTGAGCAATTCCATGATCTGCTGCATGCTCATGCTGCGGCTCACTTTATAGTCCCCCGCCTGGATTTTTTGGCCGTAACCCAGAAAATCGGCATAGTATTTGAATACCGTCCGGTTGTGGATCAGGCCGGCCTCCTCCAGATTGTTGGCCACCCGGGTGAGGCTGTTGCCGGAGGATACCACGAAGGTGACCTCGTCGGTGTCCTGCGCGTCCACCGGCGCGAAGAAATGGCGGTCCACCCAGTTCCAGGCGCTCATGATCACGCCGGCCACCACCAGGCAAACGCACAGCGCCAGCATCAGGGGCCGCAGGATCTGCCACAGCCAGCTGTACCAGAACAGGCCGTATTCCCGCTCCTTGTGCAGGCTTTCCCGGGTGTATTCCTTCTCATCCTGATATTTTTTCAACGGGACCTCCTGTTTCAGCCCGGCATGGGGATTTCCATATCCGCTGCCCGGGTCAGCGTTTCAAAAATTTCGGCCATCATGCGCTGCAGCTTCATTTCAGCCATTAAAAAGCCGGAGGTGCGGCTGTCGGCAAACAAAAGCATGTTCAGGGATTGGAAGCGCTGGGCCTCGTCCCCTTCCATGCCCTGGCCGGTGAGCACCCGCATCTGCATGGCGGTTTGCAGCCTTCTGTATTCCTGGATCAGGGACTTGATGCCCGCGTCCTCGTCAATTTCCTTTTTGAGCGCGCTGTATTCCCGGTACTCCGGGCTTTCCTGAATGGCCTGAGCCAGCAGCTTGGCCGCTTCCATCGTCTGCATCGTATCTCCTCCGCTGATTCTAACGATTCAATGGCAGGTTTTCTTCCTGTGCCGCGGCATATCATCGTATGCCGCATCTTTATTATACCTTCCAACCCCGCTTTTTACAATGTTTTGCGCCGAAAAAGATGCTTTTCAAGGGCGGAGACGATGATAAGCTGAAACAGACAGGGGCGGAATAGAGAACAAAAGGGCGGGGATCCCTGGCTGACTGAAAACGGCTTTGCGCGTTTTCCCAACAGGTCCTCCCCGTCCGAACGATCCTATGCAGTTTCCTGGCCGACGCGGGCGGCATAAAAGGCGTCCCGGATCGGCCTTCCGCGGGCGGCGCGTCAGCGGAGCGCTTTGCGGATTTCCTCCAGGGACAGGCCGTGCTTTTCCGCCAACGCGGCGATATCCTCATACTCCGGCTTTTCCCGTTCCACGCCCATGCCGCCGGAACGCTTGATCCGTACGGGACCGTAAGCCGTTTCCCGGGCTTCCATCTGCCGGCTCAGAACATAGCGGCTCATATCCTGGCGGCGGACGCCCAGGGTGGACGTGTGGCGCATCATCACCGCGGCCAGGGCATCGGCCTGATCCGGCAGGCAGATCACGCTGAGCAGCACCCCGGGACGTCCCTTTTTCATGCCGATGGCCTGGGTATACACATCCCGGGCCCCCGCTTTGAACAATTGCTCACAGGCAAAAGCGATGTCCTCGCCCGTCATATCGTCCAGATTGCATTCCAGTTTGGTGATTTCTTCCTGTCTGCCCTCGCTTTCGCCCAGGAAAGCCCGCAGGCAATTGGCCCGCTCAAAGTCCTTTTTGCCCATACCGTAGCCAATGGCTTTTGCGGTCATCACCGGCTGATCGCCGAAGCAGCTGACGAAATGCTTCAGCAGCGCCGCGCCGGTGGGCGTGCACAATTCGCCCTGCACCTTGCCGCCGTAGGTGGGCACGCCCTCCAGAATCAGGGCGGTGGCGGGGGCCGGCACCGGCAGGATGCCATGCATGCAATGCACATGGCCGCTGCCCACATGCACCGGGGAGGCCACGATTTCCTCTGCGCCGATTTCCTCCATCAGCAGGCATACGCCCACCACGTCGGCCACCGCGTCCAGGGTGCCGACCTCATGAAAATGAATGGCCGAAATGGGCTGACCGTGCACCTGGCTTTCCGCCCGGGCAATGATGCGATACACCGCCTTGGCGTTTTCCTTCACCTGATCGGATACCGCCAGGCCGCCGATCACCGTTTCAATTTCCAGCATGGACGCATGATGGTGATGATGGCCGTGGCTGTGTTCATGATCAGGACCGTGAGAATGCTCGTGGTCATGCTCATGTGTATGCTCATGTTCGTGCTCATGCTCGTGGTCATGCGTGTGGTCATGCCCGTGCGCGTCCAGGGATTCTTCCTCCTGCCCGTTGACCGTTACCTTCATATGGGTGCCGGTGACGCCGCACTTGACGGCCTTCTCGGCCTCCACCCGAACGCCGGGAATTTGGAGCGCGTTCATTTTGTCAAGAAAAGCCTGCCGGTCGGGGATCAGTTCCAGCAGGGCGGCCATCAGCATATCGCCCGCCGCGCCCATGGCGCATTCCAGATACAAGGTTTTCAAAACGGTTTCCTCCTGTCAATGGAGATTGTCCTGGTTTGATTTCTGTTTATCAGTATACCATAGTTGCGCGCTGGAGAAAACAGGAAATTTTGAAAAAGAGCTGGCCTGTTTTTTCTGCCTGTGGTATACTGCTTGCGGTATGGAACCGGGAAGGGGACGAACATGAAAACAGGATTGGTGATGGAAGGCGGGGCCATGCGGGGTATGTTTACCTGCGGGGTCATGGACGTGCTGATGGAAAACGGCATTGCCTTTGACGGCGCGGGCGGCATTTCCGCTGGGGCGGCTTTTGGCTGCAATTTCA
The DNA here is from genome assembly GCA_030537395.1 of Clostridia bacterium. GTDB lineage: Bacteria > Bacillota > Clostridia > Christensenellales > Aristaeellaceae > RUG563. The sequence continues at coordinate 5,764 of JAUNMW010000115.1, forward strand.
AATCCCGCCAGATCGGGCGGCCCATTCGATACAATAAAAAGTATTGTACCGATCCCCGGTACATGAGCCTGCGGTCCCTGCTGCGCACGGGAGACCTGTACGGCGCGGAATTTTGCTATCGTACCCTGCCGGACGAGCTGGATCCCTTTGACCGGGAGGCCTTCCGGGAAAACCCCACGGCCTTTTATATCGGCGCCACGAACGTGCATACCGGGAAAGCGGTATACCATCTGTGCATGGACGGCGAAGAAACCGATATTCAATGGATGCGGGCCTCCGCCTCCATGCCCCTGGTTTCCAGGGTCGTGAAAATCGACGGGTACGAGCTGCTGGACGGCGGCATTGCGGATGCCACGCCCTACTTGTACATGGAAAGCCTGGGGTACGACAGAAACGTGGTCATTCTCACCCAGCCCGCGGATTACCGGAAAGAAAAAAGCGCCCTGCTGCCCCTGGTTCGCCTGGCGCTGCGGCGCTATCCCCGGTTGGCGGAAGCTATGGCGCACCGGGCCGAAAATTATAACCGGCACATTGCTTATATTGCCCAAAAAGAAAAAGAGGGACAGGCCTTGGTGATTCGTCCGCCTGAGCCCCTGGGCATTCACCGCACGGAAAAAAATCCCGCCGAGCTGGAGCGGGTGTACCAAATCGGCAGGAAAGAAGCAATAAAACGTATGGGAGAAATCAAACAATTTTTATATTTTTGATGTAATCATAGTTATCTCTTTAGAATATTCCTAAAATATTATTTGCTCCTTCAAGCATTTCATCTGCTTTTATTCTTTTTACACTATCACAAGATCCTTTTAATATATATTCAGCTTCCTTTGCAGAGTTCAATCTCGAATCATTTCCAAGATAAACCAATGTATCAATTCCGGGTAAATATCCAAAAAGGGAATAAATTCCTTTTGAATTTGGTATTGCAAAATATAAAATCGTATCCGTTTTTCCTACATATGTGTCATGTGTATAATCAGGAACATAAGTTTTATCATACGCGCTATAATCAAGCATGACCAAATTTGCCATCATAGAAAGTACATCGTTTTTGCTTGCAAAAAGCACTTCGACGGAGGTGCTCATATCTTTTATTGCTGAACTTGCATATGGTGGTATATTTATCATATCAGCTTGTGCAAGAGAACAACTTGCAACACACGCAATAATTAACAACACCGTTATCATCTTTTTCATTTTCTTACAATTCTCCTTTTCTAATGTTTTTTTCTTTTACAAAGTACAGTATATATAAAAAAAGTCGATTTGTCAATCTAAAATATCACAAAGATAATGTAATATCAATCAAGCTATTTTACCATACTGTTTAAGGAGATGAAACAGTATGGTTGCTGACCGAATTAAAACATTGCGAGAAAGTAAAGGTATTACGCAATCTGATTTGGCCAAAAAATTAGGGATTACTCGTTCAAGCGTAAACGCCTGGGAAATGGGTATTTCTGTCCCTTCAACACAATATATTGTTGAGTTAGCTATTATCTTCGGTGTCTCTACAGATTATCTTTTAAATGTTGATGATTCAGCAACAATAAAGGTTGATGGATTGACGGAAGAAGACACTTTCATTGTTTATAATCTAATCCATTATTTGCAGAAGAAAAACAAGGAAAATATTTGAATTCCACAAAATAAAAAGGGCGATTCATAATGTCCCATCTTTAGGGTTAGCATTATGAATCGCCTTTTATATTATTCCACCGTCAGGATCTGGTCGAAGCCGGTCACCGCAAATACTTCCTTCACCATTTCATTGCAGCCGATTACTTTGACGGGGCCAATGCCGTGCAAAAGCTTCTTGGCCGTCAGCAGCACGCGCAGGCCGGCGGAAGAAATGTATTCCAGGTTTTCAAAGTCAAAGGTCAGTTCGGTCACGCCGTCCAGGCTGGTTTTTACTTCCTGCTCCAGCTCCGGCGCGGTGGCGGTATCCAGCCGGCCCTCCAGAGCGATTTCCAACGCGGTCCCGTTTTGTTTTTTGGTGATAGTCATTTTCTCTTCCCCCTTATTGCGCAAAGCGCTTGCTCACTGTCATTTCCACCGTTCCGCCCCGGATGCCGATTTTGATATCGTCGGCAATTTTCCGAAGCACAGAACGCTCGTAACCATCCCATTCGGGATCGTCGATGATCCTGCCGGATAAATCGGCGGCGATATCATCGGGCAAATCATAATACTGGTGATCCGTTTCAGAGGCCATAGCCTGTTCCAGCGCGTTGCGCAGCTTGCCCAGGAAGCTGTGGGCCGCTTCGTTGGTTTTCGTGGTGGAGGAGGCGATCAGCTGCGCGCGCTTTTCTTTGTCCAGAACGGTTTTGGTGGTCATATGCAAATCGAACTGTTCATCCGAGCATTCCACCCAAAAAGATGCTTTCATTTCGCCGGTCACGCTGCGCACCAGGCTCAGCATTTCTTCCGTACAAAGCTGCAGATACAGCGAACTCTGCTTGCTCATTCTTTTGAATTCCGCCACCTTGCGGGTCTGCTCAACGGCTTCATGGAATCCACAGCCCTGATTATCGATCGTGATAACGTCTGATTTCATTGCCCTGCCCCTTCCTTGATCCTTTGAAAATAGACGGTTTTAAATCCAACGGAAAACAATCGCATACCGCTTTGCCGGACGCGGCAAAGCATCGTATTCTGAATTCATTATAACACGGCGGAAAATGCTTGACAAGCATAATTTCCAGAATTGCAGGCGCTTGAAGACTGAGCGTTTGGCGCGGAGAGTTGAGAGCGGAGTACTATATAGTGCCCCGCAACTGTTCAGTCGATCCATGTTAAAGAGCGCTTTATAAAACGAAAGAGAGAACAGCGTACAGATTGAATAGTCGTTCCATCGGCCATGCCATCCCTTGTATTTGCAAAATAATCTGTACCCTGATCTCTGTACGCTAAAATGTAGTGACTTAAAGGGTTCTTGAAGCGGGCGGCTGAGCAATTACCAAAGCGCTCTATAGGCTAACGTATCAGTCTTTCGCGTCCTCCCTGAGCCTTACCGCATCGGCATAGAAATTATCCAGGCCCTTCTGGGTGGCGAACACCGCGATATACACCCGGTTGCCCATGGCCCCGGCCAGCGCGTCGGGCATGCGCTCCATCATGCGGATCTGATTGGCGTATTTTTCAGCCAGCTGTTCGTCGCTGAGCAGGAAGGGTTTCCCGTCCCGTCGGCCGGCAAAGCCGCAGAAATAATGCTGGCCCACGGGCTTGGTGGACCGGTTGAACGCGATCATATCCGCCCAGATTTTATACACGTCGGTGCTGTTGGCAAAGTTCATCATATCGGGGGAGAAGCCGCCGGAGGGGCGCATATTCACCTCCAGGGCCACCACGTCGCCCTTCTTGCCCATGTACTGGTCTTTGGTCAGCCGGAAAAACTCAAAATGCACGAACCGGCCCTTCACCCCAAAGCTCTTGACCGCGGCGCGACCCGCGGCCCGCACGTCCTCCGCCAGATTCTTTACAATATAATAGAGGGAATTATCCTCGTTGTTCACGATATCCATGATGGACATGGGGGTCACATTGCCCGTTTCAAAAAGAGGATTGCCGTCCTGATCGATGATGGCGTCGTAGCTGTTCACTTCGGCGGTGACGAATTCTTCCATAATGAACCGGGTGTTCTGGTCCCGCTCGTTCAGGAAGGCCCACAGCTCAGTTTCATCCTCCAGCTTATAGGTGTGGTTGGCCCCCACCCCGTTATCCGGCTTCACGATCACGGGATAGCCCACTTCCCGGATAAAGGCCGTGCAGCCCTCCAGGTTGTCCACGATGTGGTACCGGGCTGTGCGAATGCCCGCGGCCTGATAGTATTCCTTCATGCCGCTTTTGTACTTGATCCGGCCCAGATCAGATACCTGCCAGCCGCTTTCGATGTGGTAATCGGTGCGCAGCATGGCGTCCCGCTCCAGCCAGTATTCGTTGTTGCTTTCGATCCAGTCGATGCGGCCGTACTTGCTGATAAAGAAAGCCACCGCCCGGTACACTTCCTCGTAATTTTCCAGGGAATCTACTTTATAGTATTCGTACAGGCTGTCCCGCAGCTCCGGCAGCAGCTCGTCGTAGGGCTGATCCCCGATGCCCAGCACCCGCAGGCCGTTATTGGCCAGCTCGCGGCAAAAATGCCAATAGTTCGTGGGAAAATTGGGAGAAATAAAAATGAAATTCCGCATAACCTTTCACTCCTGAAGCTAGAGTGTGTTTCTAAAAGTATACCCGCCTGCATTATGCAAGAAGTATGCGAAT
>JAUNMW010000116.1 GCA_030537395.1 Clostridia bacterium
TCGGCGGCCACGCGGCCGGCCTTCTTGGCGGCAGCGGCCAGGCCCTTTTCACGCAGATAGGCAACAGCCTCGTCCATATCGCCGTTCTTTTCAACCAGAGCCTTTTTGCAATCCATCATACCGGCCTGGGTGCGTTCGCGCAGTTCCTTTACCATCGCGGCAGTAATTTCAGCCATGGGAATGACCTCCTTTTATTCATTCAGAAACGTGAAAAATACGGAAAACGAGTTTTCAGAGTTCAGAGTACAGAGTTCAGATTGAACATGTTTTTCATAACGTGAATCAATGTCCCATTGAATGATTGACGAACCAATCTGTACTCTGCACGCTGTTCTCTGTACTCTGAAATTGCTTATTCAGCGTCGTCCACGGGAGCTTCTTCGGCTTCGGGTTCGCTCTGCTCGCCCTGCTTGCCTTCCAGCACGGCGTCGGCCAGCTTGCCAGCAATCAGCTTGACAGCGCGGATAGCGTCGTCGTTGCCGGGGATCACGTAATCCACTTCGTCGGGATCGCAGTTGGTGTCCACGATAGCCACGATCGGAATGCCCAGGGTGCGGGCTTCAGCGATGGCGATGTGTTCCTTGCGGGGGTCCACAACGAACAGGGCGCCGGGCAGCTTCTTCATTTCGCGGATACCGCCCAGGTTGGTTTCCAGCTTTTCCCGTTCATGCTGCAGCTTGATAACTTCTTTCTTGGGCAGCACTTCAAACTGGCCGTCTTTTTCCATCTTGTCGATGGCGTTCAGGCGCTCCACGCGGGTGCGGATGGTGCGGAAGTTGGTGAGCATGCCGCCCAGCCAGCGGTTGTTCACATAGAACATGTTGCAGCGCTTGGCTTCGCTTTCAATGCTTTCCTGCGCCTGCTTCTTGGTGCCAACGAACAGCACGGTCTTGCCTTCCATGGCCAGGTTGCGAATGAACATGTAGGCTTCGTCGATCTTGCGAACGGTCTTCTGCAGGTCGATGATGTAGATGCCGTTGCGTTCGGTGAAGATGTAGGGGGCCATTTTGGGGTTCCACCGGCGGGTCTGATGACCGAAGTGCACGCCGGCTTCCAGCAGGTGCTTCATAGAGATGACTGCCATTTGGGGTTTCCTCCTCGTTTTTGTTGTATCCTCTGCGGGGTTCATCTTCACTTGCCACCGGTTTCCCGGCACAGGCAAATAAATCCGCCCGCATGCGTGATCCTGCAGATTATAACATAGCTTCAGGGGCTTTGGCAAGCCCTTTTTTACCGTTTTTCCCCCGCAATTCAAACATTTTTTCGTATTTTTCCGCAGGAAACAGGGAGCGGGGATCAGGCAGCCGCTTATTCAGAATGAATCCCCCGCTTTCATCTTTTTACCAATTGCCTATTCCCTGCCTTTTTTTCAGTTTCCTTTGCAGGAAAACAGGCTTGATCGTCGTATTAAAGAAAGATGTGTCTTTTTGCAATGCTATCAACAGGAGGACTTCTGCCATGCTGACGGAGGAAATGCTGCGGGAAACTGCCGGAGAGGAAATATACGCTCAGGGCCGCTCCATTTTCCATCGGGCGCTGGTGCGGGAATCGCGCCGCGGTAAGGATGACATTCTCTATCTTGTATCCGGGGAAGAAAAGCATCATGTGATTTTGAGCGCCGGCTCCATCCGGTGCGACTGCGGCAGGCATCCCTGCCCCCATGGGGTGGCCGCCGCGCTGACGGCGCTGGAAAGCGGAGCCATGCAGGAGCTGGAAAAGCGCCGGGCCCAGCAGGCTGTGCCCGCTTTATTTGACGCCGTATCCTCCATGCTGCCGGAAACGGACGGCATCCGCCTGGCCCCCGCCCTGTTTCTCACCCGGGAGGGTCTTCGGATCGGATTAAAAATCGGGGAAGACAGGCTGTATGTGGTGCGCCATATTCCCCATTTTTTGGCGTGCCGGGAAAGCGGCGAGGTGCTGCCCTTCGGCAAAGGCTTTGAATACCGGCCCCAGTGGATGCGGTTTGATGAAAAGCAGAATCATTTGCTGGATATATTAGCGGAATACTGTGAAAACGGAAACGCAAAAACCCTGAACGGAGCCGAGGCCCGGGTGATGCTGCTGCCTGCCAGGGCGGCGGCCCGGGTGCTGTACTCCCTTAGGGATCTGCCGTTTACCCTGCAGGTGAACGGGCTGCAGTACGCCCTGCCCGGCATCCGTGCCGAAGCGCTGCCGCTGAATTTCCATTTGAACGGCACGCCCCATAAGCTGACGCTCACCGCCGAGCTGCCCGAAAGCTTCTACCCCCTGACGAAGGATTTCCGCTTTATTCTGGCAGACGGCGAATGCCTGCTCATTCCGCCGGAGCAGCGGGAGCTGCTTTCTGCTCTGCACAAGTTTTCCATCGGCCGGGAAGCCCAGTTTTCCTTTGCGCCTTCGGACACTTCCCGGGTGATGAGCGAACTGCTGCCCTTTTTGCTGCGGGTGGCCTCAGTTACCATCGATCCCGCCCTGGAAAGCCATTTTCTGCATTTGCCGCTGACGGCCCGGGTGTACCTGGATAAGGAAGGAAGCGACGTTACCGCTCAGGTTACCTTCGCCTACGGTCAGGTGGAGCTGGATCCCTTCTCCTCCGAAACGGAAACGGACGAAGCGCTGCTGCTTCGGGACGCCGCCAGGGAAAGAACCGTGCTGGACGAGCTGGCCCAGGACGGCTTCCACGTGTACAAGGGACACGTGTACTTAAGCGGCAGCGACCGCATTTACGATTTCGTCACCGAAGGTGCCGGGCGGCTGACCCAAAGCGCCGAGGTGTTTTTCAGCAATGATTTCAAGCGTTTAACGCCCCGCAAGCCCCTGTTCCGCGGCGCGCTTCATATGAGCAACGGTCAATTGCAGCTGGACATGATGGACGGGGACACCCCAGTGGAGGAGCTGTATCCGCTGCTGGAAGCGCTGCGCAAAAAGCGCCGTTACTTCCGCTTCAAGGAGGGCACCTATCTGGATTTATCCGACGCTTCCGACTGGCAGCCCTTGGCGGAAGCCATTACGGAAAGTCAGGAAAACACCGGCAAGGAGGAGCTTGGCGCCTGCTGGGCCGCTTATCTTTCCTCCCTGATCCGGGAAAACCATTTGAACGTTACCCTGGATGAAGGCGCGGCCCAGGCGGCCTCCCTGATCTTTTCCCCGCCCCCCGCGCCGGTGGACTGCCTGCGGCCTTATCAAACGCGGGGCTATGAATGGCTGCTTTCCCTGCATCATTTGGGCATGGGCGGCATTTTGGCGGATGATATGGGGCTGGGCAAAACGCTGCAGACCCTCTCCGCCCTGCTGTCCAGCGTTCAGAACGCCAAGGACCGCAAGCCATCCCTGATCGTGGCCCCCACGTCGCTTACCTACAACTGGCTCAGCGAGTGCGCCCGGTTCACGCCCCAATTGTCTGTATTGCTGCTCAGCGGGGGCCAGGCCTCCCGGGCGGATCAGATCGCCCAATTGACGGAAAAAAACGCGCCGGACGTGGTGATCACAAGCTACCCCTTAATCCGGCGGGACATCGCCCTGATGAAGGATATTCCCTTCCGCTTCGCCGTGCTGGACGAAGCCCAGCAGATCAAAAATGTGCAAAGCGTGGGGGCCCATGCCGTAAAGCAATTGACCGCCGAAACCCGCATTGCCCTCACCGGTACTCCCATGGAAAATCACGCGGGCGAATTGTGGAGTTTGTTTGATTTCGTGCTGCCGGGCTATCTGCCCCGGTATACCGAATTCCTGCGCCGCTGGGGCGAAGGGCAGAACGCCGATGATCTTCGCCGCCGCATCCGGCCCTTCCTGATGCGCCGGGTCAAGGGCGACGTGCTGGGCGAGCTGCCGGAAAAAATGGAAAGCGTGCTGGTGGCCGAGCTGCCGCCGGAGCAGCGCCGGGTGTACGACGCGGCGCTGCTGCAAAAGCGGGAGCGGGTGGATCAAATCCTCAAGGACCGGGGGCTCAGCCGCGGCCGGGCAGAGGTGCTTTCCGCCATTACGGAACTGAGGCAAATCTGCTGCCATCCCGCCCTGTGCCTGCCGGATTACAACGGCGTATCCGGCAAGCTGGAATTGCTCATGGACGTGCTGCCCGGAGCGCTGGCCGCAGGCCGGCGGGCCCTGGTGTTTTCCCAGTTTACCTCCATGCTGCATTTGATCGAAAAGCGGCTGAACCTGGAGGGAATCCCCTATTTGTATCTGGACGGGGAAACCCCCGCCGCCCAGCGGCTGGATCTGACCAAGCGGTTCAATGAGGGCGAGGCCAACGTATTCCTTATTTCTCTGAAGGCGGGCGGTACGGGCCTGAACCTGACGGGGGCCGATCTGGTGATCCACTACGATCCCTGGTGGAACCCCACCGCCGAGGAGCAGGCCACGGGCCGGGCCCATCGCATCGGGCAGACGAAAAAGGTGGAGGTGCTGCGGCTGGTGGTGCATCATTCCATCGAGGAGCAGGTGCTGAAAATGAGCGACCGCAAGCGCCGTCTGTTTGATAAGCTGATTACGCCCGGCGAGGAAATGCCCACCCGGCTGACCGAAAAGGATATTCTTTCTCTGTTTGACGGAAACGGCGATTGATAGTATAATGAAAGCGCACCGTTTTTCCCCAGGATGGAAAGCGGCGTACAGGCAATGAAAACACTTCCCCAGCTTTGATTTGGAAGGCGGAAAAATACATGCAGTTTTCCCAACCCATGGATAAAAAAAGGCGCTGGCTCGTTTGGGCTGCGCTGGCCCTGCTGATCGTGCTGATCATTATGGCGCTCCGGGGCGTTTTCGGCGGCAGCAACCGGGCCGTTACCGCGGCCAAGCTGCGCTGCGTGGCCACCCAGGATGTGACCCCCTTCGGCAGTGAAATCCTGTACTATGACGGCATCACGCTCTATTGCCTCCGGGCCAACGGCTACGAGCATTGGAGCTACCCTTTGGGCGAAAACGCTTCCTTCAGCTGCAGCTCCAGCATGGTGGCCGCCTGGTCCGGCACCCAGCTGCACATCATCGACCGGGACGGCAATTCCACATATAACGAGAATTTGTCCGACGCCATTCAGTTTGCCCGGGTAGGCGCGAAATACGTGGCGGTGGTGATGGGCGGCGATATCAGCCCCTCTTTGGTGATCAAGGATATGCAGGGCACCACCGTGGACACGGAATCCAGCGCCTACAAAGATATGATCCTGCTGGATCTGGGCTTTTTCAGCGACGGCGAATACTTGTGGACCACGTCTTTGGATGTGTACGGCAGCGTGCCGGATACCACCCTGCACACCTTCCGGGTGAACGTGAGCAATTCCGGCGGCATCTCCCTGGGCGATCATTTGATTTACGCCGTAGTATACGCCGGTACGCAACTGAATGTAGTCAGCACCCGGCAGCTTCGGCAGTATGATTACCGGGGCACCCTGAACCCCAGCGGCACCGTGCTGGTGTACGGCTGGCAATTGATTGATCACGCGGTCAGCGGCAGCGACGCCATGCTGCTTTTTACCCCCTCCAAATCCGCCGACAATACGGGGCGCATCAGCCAGCTTCGCCTGCTCTGGGGCAAAACGGACCGGCGCTATTCCCTGCCCAGCCCCTGCGTGGGCGCGGCGCTGTACAACCGGAAAATCTACGCTTTCTCCGAGGATATGGTCTACCGGGCCGATCTGGGGGATCGGCGCTTCAATCCCATCAGCCTGTCCGGCCAATTGGGCGGGCAGCTCGTGACAGACTATCTGGGCATGCTGAACAACGGCGTGGCCCTGGTGGCCTGTGAAAGCGACGTGTATGCCGTCACCTTGCCATGAAAAAGGAAATCGGGCTGTATATTCACATCCCTTTCTGTGTGCGCAAATGCGCTTACTGCGATTTCGCTTCCTTCGCGGGGCGGGAAAAGGATATGTCCGTGTATGTGGACCGGGTCATGGAAGAAGCCCGCAGGCGGACTGACGGCGATTTTTCCATCGCCACCTGCTATATCGGCGGCGGAACCCCCTCCCTGCTGCCGCCGGAGGAAATGAACCGGCTGCTGAAAGGGGTTCATGAAGCCTTTTCCTTCCTGCCGGACGCAGAATGTTCCTGCGAATGCAATCCCGGCACATTAACGAAAGAATTTTTGACCGTACTAAAGCAAAACGGGATCAATCGTTTGTCTTTCGGGGTCCAGGCATATCAGGAAAGGCTGCTGAAGCTGCTGGGCCGCATCCACACCTGGGATCAGGCGGCGGAAAGCGTGCGGCTGGCCCGGGCATGCGGCTTTGACAACATCAATCTGGATCTGATGCTGGGATTGCCGGAGCAAACCCTCGATGACGTAAAAGAAACCCTTGCCGCCGCCCTGGCCCTGGCCCCCGCCCATCTTTCCTGCTACGGGCTGATCGTGGAGGAAGGAACGAAAATGCACGCCATGGTGGAAAGCGGCGTCTGGAAGCTGCCGGACGAAGACACGGAGCGGGCCATGTACGAAGCTTGTCGGGAAATCCTCTTCCAACACGGCTTCCTTCAATACGAAATCAGCAATTTTGCCCTGCCGGACCGGGAATGCCGCCACAACGTGGATTGCTGGAAACGGAAGGAATACATAGGGCTTGGCAGCGCCGCCTGCGGCTTTTTAGGAAACGTGCGCTATCAGAACCCGCCCGTGCTGGACGATTATCTGGCGGGCAAACCTGCGGAAGAAACGATCATTTCCCCGGAGGATGCCCGGTTTGAAAGCGTCATGCTGGGCCTGCGCATGACGGAGGGCGTATCGGAACAGGATTTTTACCGCATGCACAGCGTGACGCTGCGGGAAGTATATGAGGAGCAATTGAAAAAGCCCTTGGCTCAGGGGCTGGTGGAATGGAAGGATGGTTTCCTGCGCCTCACCCGCCGGGGCATGGATGTGCAAAACAGCGTATTGATAGAATTGCTGCCCTGACCGGGCAGTTTCCCAGTCCCCCCTTTCAAGAAAACCAGAAAATGTCGGAATCTGATCTCTTCGGGAACAAATTCTTCCCCGGATTCGTCATATGGTTGAACGCATAGAGTAAATGGAGGAGAGAGCCATGAAACGCAGACTGTCCCAAATCGTCCTGTTCCTGTTATGCGCCGTGTGCATCCTGGGAACAATGCCCGCCGCCCGCGCCGAAGGAACCGATTTTTCCGCCTGGGGCGTTTTTGATTTCGCCCTGGTATCCGGCACCGACAAGCTGAACCTGCGCACCGGCCCCGGCACCGAATATCAGTGGATCGGCGCTGTCAACGAAGGGGGCTGGGTAGGCATCGTGGGCGAAAACAACGGCTGGTATCGGGTATATGTGGCCGAAACGAACCAGTACGGCTACATGAGCAAGAATTTCCTTAAGCGGGCCGGAAATATCACCCCGCCCGGCAGCAACACCGGCGTGGTCAGCAACCCCAAGCCCACCCAATTTTTGAATCTGCGGGCCTATCCCAGCTATGACGCCCAGGTGCTGGGCATTTATTATAACGGCGCGGCCTTCACCCTCCTGTCCTCCACGCCGGACGGCTGGTATCAGGTGCTGATCAATGGCCAGGTGGGCTATTTCCGCAGCGAGTACGTGCGCCTGACCGGTTCCGACGGCACGGGTGAAACCGCCATCGTCCGTTCCGGCAACGGCGGCAAGGTGAACCTGCGCAGCGCCCCCACTTATGTGGGCTCCTCCGTCATCGGACAGTACGCCCCCGGCACTCAGGTGATCGTGCTGCTTTCCTCCAAAGTGACGGGCTCCTTCTGGAAGGTGTCCGTCAGCGGCGTGCTGGGCTATATGGATTCCACCTTCCTGACCGCCAAGGTATCCCCCGTCAATCCCGATATCCGGCCCGCCACCCAGGGCACGGCGGTGGTAAACAATCCCAAGCCCACCCAGTTTCTGAACTTGCGGGCCCAAGCTTCCTCTTCCTCCAAGGTGATCGCCCAGTACAAAAACGGCGTGAAATTTGAAGTGATCATGGCCGGCGAAACCTGGACCAAGGTATACGGCAGCGCCAGCGGCAATATCGGATACTTTATGACCAAATACCTGAGGCTGAGCAACGCCTACTTTACCAAAACCGTTCAAAACAATGGCTCCTTCGTGAACCTGCGTTCCTCCCCCAGCAAAACCACCGGCAAGGTGTATGTGCAGGTGCCCTCCGGCTCCGTCGTCACCGTGCTCATCCCCGGCGACGAATGGTGCCAGGTGCGCTACGCCGGCACGGTGGGTTATATGATGACCACGTTCCTGAAATAAATGAAGCATCCCCTGAAAACAGTCCGTTTTCAGGGGAAATTCTTATTGACTATTCTTCTTTTGCTGCATATTCATTGACAGGCGAAGCGTAGGCATTTTGAAAGTTTGTCCAGGGCTTCATGCATTGAAATATACGCATATCTGTCCTGCTCTGCGAATGATTCGCAGAGCTTTTTTGCAGAACAAAAAAGCGATTCCGCTTGAGAATCGCCGTAAAAAACAATATGGGTTATTCTGATCAAACGCCTTTACCGTTCCGTATCCCCATGCAGCTGCATTTGCTCGTTGAGCAGATTGATGTTGCCGCAGCCCATGGTGAGCACCAGATCGCCCGGATGCCAATGGGCCCGCAGGTATTTTTCCGTATCGTCAAAGGTCGGGGTGTGTACCGCGTTGACGCCGTGGGCCTTCATGCCTTCCACAATCATTTCGGCCTTGATATCCCCCGGGTCCTTTTCCCGGGCGGCAAAAATATCCGTCACCAGGGTGTAGTCCGCGGCCTGGGTGCAGGTGAGATAATCCTGAAACAGGCCCTTCACCCGGCTGTAGGTGTGGGGCTGCATCACCGCCCATAAATGCTTGGGATGCTGCATCACCGCCACGGACAGGGCCGCTTTCATTTCGGCGGGGTTGTGGCCGTAATCGTGGTACATTTTCACCCCGTCAATGATACCGGTCAGTTCAAAGCGCCGGTGCACCCCCGCGAAGCGGTTCAGGCTTTCAGCGATCTTTTCCGGCTCGGCGCCTACCGCGTGGGCCGCGGCAAAGGCTGCCAGAGAATTGATCACATTGAATTCCCCCGCTACCCGCAATTCCACATGGGCCAGCTTTTCTCCCCGGAACATCACATCGAACCGGGGACACCCGGTATCGCTGTACGTCAGGTTTTCCGGATAATAATCATTGCTCTTTTCCAGCCCGAAGGTACGCGTTTCGCAGGCGAGCTTTCCAAACAAGCGCCGCACCCGCATATCCTCGCCCCAACCCAGGGCCACGCCGTGCGGCGGCAGCAGGGAAAGGAACTGGCCGAAGGCTGCCTCGATATGGTCAATATCCTTGTACCAGTCCAGGTGATCCTCCTGAATGTTCAGCACCACCGCCACCGTGGGGTGCATTTCCAGGAAGCTGCCATGGAATTCGCAGGCCTCCGCCACAAACACATCCTTACCCCCCACCCGGCTGCCGCCGCCCAGGGCGTCCAGCCGTCCGCCGAAAGACACCGTGGGGTCCATGCCGCACTCCAGCAGCGTTTCGGCAATCATGGAGGAGGTGGTGGTTTTTCCATGGGTGCCGCTGACGCAAATCGCGTTCCTGTGCCCCCGCATCAATTGGCCCAGCAGGGTGGACCGCTCCATTTCGGGGATACCCAGACGCTGGGCCTCCCGCCGTTCCGGGTTTTCCGGGGAAATGGCCGCGGAAAAAATCAGCAGCGCGGCCCCCTGCACGTTTTCCGCCGCATGCCCCACATGCACAAAAATGCCCATGCCCCGCAGGCGCTCTACCGCGTGGGAATTGGCGTTATCCGATCCCGTTACGGTATACCCTTCCTTTAAAAGCATCTCCGCCAGCCCGCTCATGCTGCTACCGCCAATGCCCACCATGTGAATCCGCTTTCCCTGATAATCCAAAATGTCGATCATGACGCACCTCAAAACCAATGATTTCCTGCCTATTATACGACGAATGAACACAAAATATCAAGAGGGAGAAGCAGAATCATACTTCTGCCAATTTTGAGATTTGTTTTAAAGCGCCCTTTAAATTACTTAGTTAGTCCCGACTAAGGGGTACGCTGGGGGCTACGCG
>JAUNMW010000005.1:0-40795 GCA_030537395.1 Clostridia bacterium
TCATCAGCACCCATAGCACGGCGATCATACCCGCAATCAGCAGCCCTACGCACAGCGCGATCCACAGAGAAAACGTGCTGCTGTAATTCCCAGGCCATCCGATATTGGGGCGGGCTAGCACATAGGTAAAGCCGCTTACTGCGCTGGGGCTTTCCACCAGCAGCACCTCCTGCCCATCCTGCAGGCGGCGTGATTGGTTGTTGATATCCGTTATGGGCAGCTTTGTTCCAACGAGGGCCGCGTCCGCAGCGCTCCAGATCACGCCCTGATAATCGGATAAGAAAATCATATCCTCGTCGCCCAGGGTACGCAGGGAATTGCGCAGCATTTCATGCAGCCTGTCCTCCCGCACCGCCGCAACGATCATGGGCGCGCTTTGCTCCGGGAAAACGCCGGGAAGGGGGCGAACATACACGATATATGGCGCCTCCTCGCCGTTCTCCGGAAAATTCAGCCTCAGCCATACCGTGCTTTCCGGCGCGAGCCTCGTTAAGAAGGCATAGCTGCTTTCCCGCACTTTGTATTTTTTGTCATCCAAAAAGTGCACGCCGTCAGAGCCAACCGCCATTTTCATATCGGGAAAATACAACTCAACCCGGTCGCAGGGCGATGTGGCGGCACAGGATGCGGCACACCAGGCAGATAAGGCCCGGATCCCTGTGCTGTCTGCTTCTCCTTTTCGGGATACGGACTGCGCCGTTTCCGCCAGCCCCTCCTTGCCACCCAGCCTGCGGGCAGGCTCATTCTCAAATGGCTCCATGATCTGGAAATCGGCGTTATCGGAAAGAATGGTTGCTTCCTCTCGAAGCGTGCTGTACTGTTCCCGGCTGAGAATCGATGAATAAACCAACACAAAAATCGCCATCAGCGTAACAGCAATGACGGTAAAAATCAAAATAATAAATATGCTGGCCAGATTCACCATCCGCTTGCCCTTCACGGCTGCATCCTCCTTATTCGGAAACGCTTTTTCTTTTCATCAATAAACTGTTTATAAAGAGTGAATGAATAATTGCTCGATAAAAGCGATGAAGCGAGGGACGTTGCGGCCCTCGTGCCTCTGCATGCAGTATTCACACTTCACAATACAGGCTGTATTATACCAGAAAAAACGTTTTTCCGCAATATTAGGAGGCGCTTTTGCCTGCCGTATTTCGATTATCGCGCCAGGAATCAACCGATGATCAGGCAAAACTGGGCAGGAACGTAGGTGGACCTTACAAGGGAGCTTAGATAGATACTTTCCGCGTATCAGTCACCGATTATGCTGACGGTTCAAAATCCTTCACGAACACCATTTCTGTGCGGATGTTCCAGGGATCATCCTTGGATATATCAAAAACGCGCCCGCCGCGCAGGCGTTCCCGGTCGTGCCCCGGATCGTTGTCCCGGGTGCCGTAGGCTTCATAGCCGATGCTGCCGTCAAAGCCCATGCGGATGCCGCAATAAATGCCGTCGAAGGTGTTGATGTGATCGTGGCCCGCAAACATGGCTTTTACGTCCCCGCGCTGGAAGGCGGCGGCGAAGATGCCGGAATTGATTTCAGACGTGCTGAGCCTCTCGTTATATTCCCCCCGAAGCTGGGTGCGGTTCGCGTTGCGCAGAATGCCATGAAATTCGATCAGGGGGATGTGGAACATCATCAGGGACGGGATTTTGTGGCCGCATAGATTTTCCAGTGCCACCGACGTGTTCCAATACCACATCACCTGTTCAAACCGGATAAAATCGTAGTCTGAATGGGATACGATGGGGCTTGGCATCATCACGTCCCAGTACAGATCGCCCGAATAATTCAGCGGAACGGTTTGGGTTTTAAAATCCTGTTGGGAATCGATGCCCCATACGCCGAACAGCGGTTCGTCGTTATCATCCAGAATGGGCAGGAAATAATTGCCTTCTCCGGGCAGCTCCTTGGGACCGGCTTTGGATACACACCAAGGATACCGCTCATACGCCGCTTCCTGATATGCTTTGGATACCTCGGGCGTCTGATCATGATTGCCGAATACATGCGCCCAGGGGATATGCCGCTTTTCCATGGGCTCGGCAATCCGGGCCAGCAATTCTTCAAACATTTCGGTGCTGGTAAAGGCGGCCACATTGTCCCCGTTTAAAAGCACCAGATCAGGCTTGGTTCCGTCGATCAGGGTTTCCATGGCGCGAAGGGTTCTCTCCTCCTTGCCGGGCTTCAAATGCGCGTCGCTCATCATGAGGATGCGGTAGCCGCCGTCTTTGCGGAAACGAAGGGGATGCCTGGTTTGGAAGGTATCAGGTAAACGCATGCCTGTGTTTCCTTTCTGCCGAATGACCGGCCAGCATACAGAAGGGGGCCGTCGCACGGGCGGCCCCACAGGTTACAGGGAATATGAAGCGGAAATCAGCCGCAGGCTGATTATCCGTCCAGCCTGGCCGCATTCAGCGAGCACGGCTGGCATCAACGGATTTGATGAGGAAATCAGCCGCAGGCTGATTGTCCGTCCAGCCGGGCCGCGTTTAGCGAGCACGGCTGGCATCAACGGATTTGATGAGGAAATCAGCCGCAGGCTGATTGTCCGTCCAGCCGGGCCGCGTTTAGCGAGCACGGCTGGCATCAACGGGAATGATACCATTCATTGGCTTCTTCGGTGATCTTAGCGCCTCCCATGTCGTTCCACTGCTTCACGAAGTCTTCAAAGGCTTCCACGGGCTTTTCGCCGGTGATGATCTGCACATAGGTGGTCTTGCGCAGGGTGTCCAGGTTCTCCCAATACTGGGGCATGGAAGCGGTGGTGATGGGCAGCATGGTGTTGGAATAGCCGCCGGTGCGGAACTGGGGCAGGGTCTTGGCCCATTCGTACTGGGCGGGCTTTACGCGCATGGCGAAGAAGGGATTCTGCAGGGTGTTGAACATATTGGTGTGGGTGCCTTCGTCAGCGCGCTCATGACCTTCCTTCGCCACATAGCCCAGCAGATCGTCATAGTCGTACTGATCGGATTCCAGATCCCAGTTCCAAATCTTCAGCCAGGTGTCGAAATCGGAACCGATGGTGTTGATGATTTCCAGGATGCGGGCCACCTTGGCGGGCTGATCGGCCAGCTTGTAGCTGAACACCATGGCTTCGTCGGTGGTCAGGCCCCAGCTTTCGCCGCCCTGCTTGCCGTCCGGGCCGGTGGGATTGTAGCCGATCACCATCTTGTCATAACCCACGGTGGCCGCGAAGGTACGCATGGTGCGGCCATACTGGAAGTTGCCGCCTTCGCCGGTTTCCTCATTTTTGGGGCCGTCGAAGTCCGGAGCCAGATGATAGTAAGCACCGGAGGAGGAGAAGCCGATCTGGCCGTTTTCAAAGGGAACGGACAGAGCCCAGTAGCCGCCCTGGTTTTCACCGGTGATGAATTCGGGGTCAATCAAGCCATCCTTGTACCACTTGGCCAGCAGGGTCAGGGCATCCTTCATGCCGGGATACACGCCGCCGTAAACCAGGTTGCCTTCTCCATCATCCACCCAGCGATCCGGCAGGGCGCCGAAAGCGCCGAAGATGGGGTTCATGCCGGTGAGGCTCAGGGCGTAAGTGTCCTTTTCGCCGTTACCATCGGGGTCTTCATTAGCAAACTTGTAGAACACTTCTTCGCATTCTTCCAGCGTCATGGGCACTTTGCCGTCGGTATAGCCGAATTTGGCCAGCCAGTCGGAACGCCAGAAGGGCGCGTAGTTGAAATAACCGTCGCCGTTGACGCGGGGGAGGCCGTAGTTATGGCCGTTGTAGCTGACGGTACTGAAGCACCCGGGATCATATTCCATCAGCCATTCATAGCTTTCCGGCATGCACTGCTGGATCACTTCCAGGGGCAGTTCCATGACCACGCCCTGCTTGATCCACTTGGAGAACTGCTGTGCGTTCTGCAGCATGAACACATCGGGGATTTCGCCGCCGGCGATGCGGGCGGTAAGCAGTTCATCGTAGTTTTCGCGTTCAACAAACCAGACGTTCAGCTTTACATTGAACTTTTCCTCCAGCCAGGCAACCACGGTGTCACCTTCCGGGATGGCGTCGGTATCGTGACCGGCCAGCCATTCAATGGTGATCGTTTCTTCCGGGTTGGATACGTATTTGCTCAGGTCCAATTCAGCCAGCGCGTGCGCGGCGCAGCCCAGGGTCAGGAGCAAAGCGAGGAGCAGGGCAATACCTTTCTTCATGGGGATACCTCCTTTTATTATTATCAGAGACCACGCTCTGATTAGGGTCCATTTTGGGGATTTGACAGAAAACGCTCAACGCTTCTGTCTGCTTTTCTTTATCCTTTCAGCGATCCGATCAAAACGCCTTTCACAAAATACTTTTGCAGGAAGGGATATACACAGATGATGGGGAGGGTAGCCAGCATGATGGACGCGGCGCGGAGCGTGACAATGTCCGTATCGGTCGTGTTGGCTACGGCTTCGCTGGCGGCGGTCATTTCCTTGGAATCCGTCAGGATAATGCGGCGCAGCACCACCTGCAGCACAAATTTCTTGGGGTCGGTGATATACAGCAGGCAATTGAAATAGGCGTTCCAGTTGCTCACGATCACCCACAGGCTGATGGTGGCCAGGATCGGCACGCTCAGGGGCAGCATGATCCGCCACAGCACCTGCCAGCTGTTGGCACCGTCAATGGTGGCGGCTTCCTCCAGATCGTTGGGCAGGGTCATGAAATAGTTCCGGGCAATGATCACGTGGGAAGTGCTGATGCAGTGAGGCAGCAGGATGGCGAAAAAGCTGTTGCGCATGTGCAGCGTATTATTGACCAGCAGATAAGTGGGGATCATGCCGCCGGAAACGAACATGGTAACCAGGATCAGCGTGGTAAACAGGCCTCGAAAGGGCAGATCCTTCTTGGACAGCGGGTACGCCGACAGCACCACGCCCGTGATGGATAAGGCCCAGCCCAGTACGCAGACGATGAGGGTGTTTTTATATCCGCTCCACAGAAAATTGGCGCTGAGCATATGGCGGTAAGCGTCGGTGGAGAATTCCCGGGGCCACAGCCGGAACCCGGAGGCAGACGCATAATTGGGTGTGGTAAAGGAATTCACCAGCACGTGCCAGTAGGGATAAACGAAGGTGATGCTCAGCAAAGCGAAAAACAGGATCAGAAACGCCTGAAAAAACGGTTCGCCCTTGCTTTCATAGATCCGGTGCTTTTTCTTGCCGCGCGGCGCGGGCACACTGCTCATATTGCTTCCCTCCTTACCACAATCCATATTCGTTGATGCGCTTGGATAAGAAATTGGCGCTGAGCACCAGTACCAGGGAAATCAGGTTCCGAAACAGTTCCACGGCGGTGGCATAGCCATAATCCAGGTTTTTTACGCCCTGGCGGTAAATAAATGTACCCAGCACGTCGCCCACGTTAAGCACCGCGTCGTTGAGCAGATTAAAAATCTGGTCGAAATCGTCCTCTACCAGGCTGCCCATGGAAAGGATCAGCATAATGGTCACCACCGGGGTGATCCCAGGCAGCGTCACATGCCAAATTCTGGCCCAGCGGCCGCAGCCGTCCACCCGCGCTGCGTCGTACAATTCCTCGTTGACGCCGCCCAGCGCGGCCAGATACACAATGGAGCCCCAGCCGATCCCCTTCCAGATGCCGGTTACCACCAAGGTGCCCTGGAAGTATTTGGGGTCTCCCAGGAAATAGATGCTGTCAAATCCCATGGATCTAAGCAAACTGTTGACGGGACCCCGGGTAGGGGAAAGGATCACCATGAAAATACCCGTCAGGATGACCCAGGAAATAAAGTGGGGAAGGTAACTGAGGGACTGCACCACTCGTTTGTATTTCTGTGCCCGCAGTTCATTCAGCATCAGCGCCAGAATGATGGGGGCGGGAAAACCGAACACGAATTTCAGCGCCGCGATGGTGACTGTGTTCCGAAACACATTCCAGAAGTTGTAGCTGTTAAACAGCCTGTTAAAATTATCAAAGCCCACCCATGGGCTGCCCATAATGCCTTTGAGCAGTTGAAATTCCTTGAACGCCAGCGTGATGCCGTACAAAGGTCCGTATTTGAACAGCAGGTACCAGCAGATCACCGGCAGGATCATGAGCAGATGCAGCTTGTGTTTTCTCACCCGGCGCAGGAAGGAACGCCGTTTTTTGAGCCGGTCCGCCGCACTTAAAGCTGTCACGGCCATCGCCTCCTCGTTTCGTGGATCGCATCAGTATCATATTATTTTTGACAATACCAGCGTATCAAAAACAAAGGGAAAAAGCAAGTTAAAATATCTGATTTTTGTACCATTTTTATGATATTTTGCCTGTTATTTTACCAAATACTACATTTATGAAAGCCGCCGATTTTTTGATTTTCATACCATTTTCCTGATTACGCCTTTACAGTATCTGCGGATTATTGTATGATAAAACAAATAAAAAGCCTTCCCTGCAGAAAGGCGGTATGACGCGATGACAAGATATCAGCATTTTGATCCCCGGAAGATGGCGGAATTGGCGCATCATTATCTTACCAGCATGGTGGATGAAAAAAACGGGTATCTGCCTTATTGGCTGATCCTGCCAAACCAGAAGCCCGCGGAGGCGGCCCACTGCCGGGTGGACGACGCGGAACTGGTTGGCTCCTGGTACGAAGGCTTGGACAGCGCCATGCAGGTGCTGGGCACAGAGGAAGGAAAGGAAGTGCTTGCGGGGTTCGAGGCCTTCCTTCGCAGCAGCTGGGGCCCCATGGGCCTGCGCTATCACGCGCCCTATCCCTGGACCCATACCATGCATGCGTCCTTTCATGAAATGGGCTATATCCTGCCCGCCCTGAACCGCATTCTTCGCAAAAACCCCAGCGACCGGGAAATGCAGGAAAGAATTTCCGGCCTCGTTCATGGAATGCGGTCTCTGGTGATTGAGCGCAAGGTGCGCACTTTCTGGTCCGGGGATTCGCCGGAGGAAAAGCCCATTTACGAATTTCCCAACGATGTGTATCTGCTGGACGGCGGCTTTGATCTTTCCCGTCACACGGGGCGCGGAGAACAGCCCATCCGTAACGGTGTGGTCATTCCCGCTCTCATGACCCGGGCGCTGGAATGGGGCGATGAGGAAGCGCTGGATCTTGCCCGGGGCCTTGCCAATCAATTGCTGGGCCCATCCCGGTACTTCAGTTATCGGTACGCCTTTTTTGGTCATGTCCATTCCGCTGTATGGGTAGCGGGGGGTCTGGCCGACCTGACCGACGCCACAGGCGATCCCGGCTATTTGACTGCCGCAAAGGGAATATACGATTATGTGCGTTCTCTGTCCTCCTCCTTTGGCTGGGTGCCGGAATACGCCCAGTGGCATCCCATGCGGGAGGAGCACTGCGAAACCTGCTGCATTAAGGATATGCTGATAATGGCTGATAAGCTGATCCGTCATGGATATCCGGAATATTGGCAGGATATGCTGCAGTTTTCCCGGAACCAGTTGGTAGAAAACCAGGTTACCAGCGCTTCCTATGTGGTGGTGGACAACAGCCGGCCGGATACGGAAAGCACCACCTGGCGGGACATCGACAAGCGCATGATCGGCGGCTTTACCGGGGGTTCCCTGCCCAACAGCATTTCCCTTTCCAAATTCCGGTCCATTGCCGGATGCTGCGCAGGCACCGCGCCCATTGCTATTCAATTGGTATGGGATCGGGCCGTAACAGAGGAAGAAAACAGGTTCACGGTGAATATCCCCCTGGATCGGGAAACTGAAAAATGGCGCCTTCAAAGCGACTATCCGGACAGAGGCGAAATGCGCCTAACGCTGAAAGACGGCGGTCAGGCTGCGTTCCGCAGATATCCCTTCATGGGGAAGCAGATAGAATGCCTGGTGAACGGACTGCCTGTTCCCTTCCGGGAGGAAAACGGCCTGATCCTGCCCCCGGTTCTCGCACCCGGCGATACCACCGTTCTGCGCCATCCCATGCGTACAATAAAGAAGAGAGAAATCGCCGCCGGGCAGGAATACACCGCGTTCTGGCGCGGCCCGGACGTGGTGGATATCACCCCTCACGGGGAACATCTGCGCCTGTATCAAAGGGATCTGCGCAAGGAAAAGGTGCTGCCAAAGCCGGAGGATATTGTCTATACCGGCGCAGCCAATTATGGCCCTACCCAACAAAAAAGGTAACCTGATTGCACCGCTCCGATCATTGCATGTAAAAACTGTTTTCTGATCCCTTGAACAGAGAACCGCATTTTCCGCGAAAACGTAGTGCAGCAACGCTTTCATAATACTCGGTATTGACATTTCAAGTCTTTTGTGATAAATCCTTTGAAAGGAACGAAGTCCATCATAGAAAAAGGATCAATCGCTGCGAAAGGAGATACTGATATGGATTTGATTCCAAGCTTTTCCGTTGACCATACAGCCATAATTCCGGGCATATTTACCAGCCGTGTGGATACAGTTGGAAACGGCATCGTGACAACCTACGACATAAGGCTCACAAGGCCGAACAAAGAACCGGCAGTCGATGCTGCGGCCATGCATTCCCTGGAGCACATCATCGCCACTTATCTGCGCAATGATCCCGAATGGAAAGACGAGATCATTTATTGGGGGCCTATGGGATGCTTGACGGGCTTTTACCTGATCCTGAAGGGAAACCGTCCTCCGCGGGATATTTGCGGTCTGATCCTGAATGCTTTCAAAGCTGTGGAGGATTCTCAGGACGTTCCCGGCGCTTCGCCGAAAAACTGCGGCAATTACCTCATGCACAATCTTGGCATGGCAAAATGGTATGCGGCAAGATTTGCGGATTATCTTGCAGCCAATTTGGGAAACCCCGCCATATTTGAATATCCCCAAACGGACCGCCTTGTCACTGAAGCGGGACATCAATTTTTCGATTCGTAACAGATAGCTTTGGGTCCCCATTCTGATTTGCGGAAAAAACCAAGGCTGGAATAAGAATTCTTATGGATGATTTGAATCGAAAATAGTCATTCGTTATATGGCGCGGTTGGTAAGCCGCGGCAGACCATGTAGCGCCTGGCGAGGACATGGATTTCGCCCGAAACGCCGCGCCGCCCGGAGAATCGGAGACGAGACGCATACGGAAAATAATGGATATTCATGATGAAAAAGAGGGGGAGCTTGCTTTGATTGACTTTTATCAAATTCGCAGTCCGCTGTCCCAGACCACGGAGGAGCATATGGGAAATTATATCCGCCTGTTGGAGGAAAAGCTTGGAGAAAGCTTTCGCCGGGTGGATTTGGAACAATACCTGCAAGGTGAATTTGCACTTCTTTACGTGGCTTCGGGAGGCAGCGAAGGATTTTTCCTGGAGATTTTTGAGCGGCTGAAGGTTCGGCATTGCTATATCCTCACCAGCGGGGAATCCAATTCCCTCGCCGCGTCGATGGAAATACTGAGCTATCTGAGAAAGCATGGCGGAAGCGGAGAAATCCTGCATGGGGATATAGATGAAATCGCGGAACAAATCCGTATCCTCCGCAATGCGCATCGGGCTTTGAGCGGCTTACAGGGAAAAAGGCTGGGCTGCATTGGCGCGCCGTCGGAATGGCTCATTGCCAGCGATTATTCGCCGGAAATTGTAAAGGAAAAGCTGGGCTTGGGCTTTATTTCCATCTCCATGGAAGAATTATTGGCCCAGATTGCAAAGAACCGCTATGAAAGCAATCAGTATACCGAACTTTTGAAGGCACAGGATTTTGACCAGGATGAAATCGAAAAAGCGCTGTACATTTATGGAGCGTTCCAGCGGCTGGTCGATCAGTATCAGCTTTGCGGCGTTTCTGTTCGCTGCTTTGATTTGCTGGATTCCGTACATTCCACCGGCTGCCTGGGCTTATCCATTCTCAACAGTTTGGGCGTTTACGGGGGCTGCGAGGGTGATATGCCAACCCTCCTATCCATGACCGTGCTGGGCAGCATCACGGGAGAACCCCTGTTTATGTGCAATCCCAGCCGTTTTGATACAAAGGAAGGATGCGCCACCTTTGCCCATTGCACGGTACCGGTTACAATGCTGAAAAGCTTCCGTCTGAACACACATTTTGAATCCGGCATCGGCGCGGCTGTGCAGGGTACGTTTGAAGAAGGGGACTGCACCCTGTTCAAATGCGAGGGCGATTTATCCCGGTATTTCGTGAAAGAAGGCAGCATTTTGGATACGCCCTTCAGTCCCATGCTTTGCCGAACGCAAGTAAAAGTACGGCTGAATGATTTTTCATATTTTCTTACGAATCCCATCAACAATCATCATATCATTTGCCGCGGAAAGCATGGCTCGGAGGTGGACGCGTTTTTCCGGTTGCTGGAAAAAGCGTAACAGAGCATTGCTTCATCAGAAAAACACGCCGAATTGTCTGCGGCGTGTTTTTCGCTTATTTATTCTGTTTTTTCTCACGAATGAACAATCGGAGCAGTCCGCGAAGCCCCCGGGGGGCCCGGACGCAGATCACGCGCATAGACATCTTTTATCCCTCCTGTTTCCGAATCAGCACAAAACCCAGCAGGATCAGAGCCGCACCTAAAAAGGCCAGCCAAGCCCAGGACGGCACGCACAGCAGAATCAGCAGCACCCCCGCGCCGATGAGCACAAACCCGGCGATCCGGAGGATGATACTTTTGCCGTTGGGATAGCATTGTACGCGCACTTCATCTTCCCGCCGCCAGGACATAGAGAATCACCTCCCTCTCCATTGTATGGCGGGAGGTGAAATAATATGTTATGCCGTTTTCTGCTGACTGCGCATCCAATTCAGCAGCGCAGCCACGCTTTTTTCGGGTAAACGCAGGGAAAAAACCTGCTCTTGAATATCGCCCAGATAATGCGCGTCGGAGGAATGAAGCACATGCCTATTTTCCAGCGGCTCCAGGGGGCAGGGCAGATCCCGCCATACCTCCACGGTGGTAAAGGCGGGCTCCGGGGGCATGAAGCCCAGGTTGATCAGCAGCCCGTTGTTGCCTCGATTGATATGGGCCGGAACCGGAACTCCGCCCACGGCGCGCACCTTTTCAGCGCATACCTCCAACGGCAAATCGGTAGCGCCGATGAGCAGCGCATCCTCCGTATCGATCACGTTGTCGTCCTCATCCATCACCAATTGATCGCCGAAAAAGGCGGGCTTGTTTTTTTTAGGCGGCAAATGTTCTTTCAGCATTGCGCCAAAATCCACGGCGGTATCAACGTCGGGAAAATAGCCCAGCATGTGCACTTCTTCCTTGGTGGTGATTTCAATGGCGGGCACCAAAAGAAGGCCGTAAGCGTCGGCAATTTTTTGCGCGGTGGGCAGATTGCGCGCGGCGTTATGATCGGAAATCGCCACCGCGTCCAACCCCTTTACCACGGCCATGCCCAGGATGTTGGCGGGGGTCATGTCGTTGTCCCCGCAGGGCGACAGGCAGGAATGAATATGCAGATCGGCAAAGAGGTTCATGTTATTCCGCTTTCTCGGGCACGCCCTTTTCCATCATGCGGCCGCAGATGGTATAGGCGGACAGAGGACTCTTGAGTACGCAAAGCCCTTCGTCCGTGGCTTTATCCAGGATGGGCTGGGGCATATCGATGCTTTCCGGTAAAATCACGCAGGCCATTTCCGCCAGCGCGGCCACGGCGACAACATTCATGTGGGTCTGCACCGTGACCCAGGCCATGCCTTCGCAGCCGTGGGCCATCACCCAGGACAGCAAATCACAGGTGTACCCGCAGGAAATTTCACGGTCTTCGGTCACATCGGGGGTCATGTTCTGGGCGCTGATCAACTGGGCCAATTCGGATACTTTCAAAGAGGATTCCTCCTTTGCATGCCATGTAATCAATCCGTGCATTTCTTATGGATTTATTATAGCGAATTGCGGCTTGGTTTGCAAGGCGGAAAAAGGAACAGATGATAATTTCTTTTGAAAGATTGACTTATGCCGCGGCCTGTGATAAAATACATCGTAAACCGTAATCAATTGGGAGGAAATGACCATGAAACACATTCAGACCCTGACCACCCGCAATCTGTGCGAAAGCGCCAAGAACGGCGGCTGCGGCGAATGCCAGACCTCTTGCCAGTCCGCTTGCAAGACCAGCTGCGGCATCGCGAACCAGCAGTGCGAAAACAAGGCCCAGAAGGAAAGCAAATAAGCTGTTTCTGAGTCCAATGCCGCCTCATGGCGGCATTTTTTATGATAGGGGAAACGATACATGATTCATCAATATAAATTGGGCGGGCTGCCTATCGTGCTGGACACCTGCTCTGGCAGCGTGCATCTGGTGGATGATATTGCTTATGACATCATTGCCTTGTACGAAGAAAAAAGCAAGGAAGCTATCATTTTAGATATGATGGCGAAATACGGCCATCGGGAGGATATAAACGAAAAAGAACTGGCGGAATGCTACGACCAGATCACGGAGCTGAAGGACGCCGGCAAGCTGTTTACGCCGGACACCTTCGCCCCCATGGCCGGGGAGCTGAAACAGAAAACGGCAGGGATGGTGAAGGCCCTGTGCCTGCACGTGGCCCACACCTGCAATTTGAACTGCTCTTACTGCTTTGCCAGTCAAGGAAAGTACCATGGGGATCGAGCCATTATGAGCTATGAGGTGGGCAAGCAAGCCCTGGATTTCCTCATCGCCCATTCCGGCACGCGGCGGAACCTGGAGGTGGATTTTTTTGGCGGCGAGCCGCTGATGAATTTTGACGTGGTGAAGCGGCTGGTGGCCTATGCCCGCTGTGTGGAAAAGGAACATAACAAGAATTTTCGCTTTACTCTCACCACCAACGGCATGCTGATCGATGATGACGTGATCGACTTTGCCAACCGGGAATGCAGCAATGTGGTCCTCTCCCTGGATGGACGTAAGGAAATTCACGACCGGTTCCGGGTGGATTACGCCGGGAACGGCAGCTGGGAAAAAATCGTACCCAAGTTCCAGAAGCTGGTGAAAGCCCGGGGCGGAAAAAACTATTACATGCGGGGCACTTTTACCCACGCCAACCCGGACTTTCTGAAGGATATTCAAACCATGCTGGATCTGGGCTTCAATGAACTGAGCATGGAGCCCGTGGTGTGCGCGGCGGACGATTCCAGCGCCTTGACGGAGGAGGATAAAGCCATCGTCATGGACCAGTACGAAAAGCTGGCTGAATTGATGCTGAAGCGCTGGCGAGAGGGCAGGCCTTTTACCTTCTATCATTACATGATCGACCTGACGGGAGGGCCCTGCATTTATAAACGCATTTCCGGCTGTGGGTCCGGCACGGAATACATGGCCGTCACCCCCTGGGGTGATCTGTACCCCTGTCACCAGTTTGTGGGCGAGGAAAAATTCAAGCTGGGCAATGTGTGGGATGGGGTGACCAACACCACCGTGCGGGAGGATTTCGCCTCCTGCAACGTATACGCCCGGCCAGAATGCGCCGATTGCTGGGCCAAGCTGTATTGCTCCGGCGGGTGCGCCGCCAACGCCTACCACGCCACCGGCTCGGTGCGCGGCGTATACAAATACGGCTGCGATCTGTTCCGGAAGCGCATGGAATGCGCCATTATGTTGGAAGCCGCCAAAAT
Source organism: Clostridia bacterium (assembly GCA_030537395.1). Classification (GTDB taxonomy): domain Bacteria; phylum Bacillota; class Clostridia; order Christensenellales; family Aristaeellaceae; genus RUG563. The sequence goes on from JAUNMW010000005.1 coordinate 13,531, forward strand.
GCAGGGAAACGCAGAAGAATAGGACGACGAAGCTGGGGGAAACCATTCTTTGGAGGCCAAAGAATGGTTTCCCCCAGACCCCTTTCCAAGAAAACTATCAGGAAGCTGTATGGATTTCTTTCGATCATTTTCATAATAAAGGAACAAAGAATGAACACGCCAATCTGTGATTTCGTAAGGACATATCAACAGAAGCACACCCTGCGCCTGCACATGCCGGGCCATAAGGGGCGTTCTTTTTTGTGCGCGGAACCGTGGGACCTGACGGAAATCGCCGGAGCGGATGAGCTTTATCATGCCCGGGGGATCATCCGAAAAAGTGAGGAAAACGCGGCGCAGCTATTTGGCGCGGGGAAAACGGTTTATTCTACGGAGGGTTCCTCCCTGTGCATCCGGGCCATGATTTATTTGGCGCTGCTATGGGGAAAAGAAAACGGCAGAAAGCCTTTGATTCTGGCAGGCCGGAACGCGCACAAAGCCTTTTTGTCTGCTGCGGCACTGTTGGATTTCGATGTGGCCTGGCTGTACCCGGAACAGGAAAATCATCTGATTTCCTGCCCCATATCCGCGGCTTATTTGGAGAACGCCTTGAAAAAAATGCCGGATCTGCCGGTGGCGGTATATATCACATCGCCGGATTATTTGGGGCATATCGCCGATGTTTCCGCTTTCAGTGCGGTTTGCCGAAAACATCATGTTCTGCTGTTGGTAGACAACGCCCACGGCGCATATTTGAAGTTTTTGCCTACGGATCGTCACCCCATGACTCTGGGAGCCGATCTGTGCTGTGACTCTGCCCATAAAACCCTGCCGGTGCTGACCGGTGGCGCCTATCTGCATATCCGTCCGAACGCGCCGGAATCCATTGTTCGGAATGCCGAAGATGCCATGGCGCTGTTTGCCTCTTCAAGCCCTTCTTATCTGATCCTGCAATCCCTGGATCAATGCAACGCTTACCTGGCAAACGCTTATTCAGAAAAACTATCCCGATTGATCAGCCGGATCAGCAGTATCAAAAAGGCTCTTCTGGCGTATGGCTGGAAGCAGGAAGGGGAAGAACCGCTCAAGCTGACGATCATGCCGAAGGCATTTGGCTATACGGGGGACGCGCTTCACCAGCTGCTTCGGGAAAACAATATGGAATGTGAATTTTCCGATCCGGATTTTCTGACGATCATGTTCACGCTTGAGCTGAAGGACGAAGATATGAACCGGCTGGAAAGCGTTCTATTGGCAATCCCCCGGAAACAGCCGATTTCCGTTCCAATGCCGCCCTTGCCGCATCCTCAGCAAGCGATATCCATCCGGGAAGCGGCATTATCGCCAAGACGCGAAATATCTGTTAAGGAAGCGCTGGGTTCTATTCTTGCTGAAGCTCATGTAAGCTGCCCGCCCTGTATTCCCATCATTGCCTGCGGGGAGAGAATTGATGAAGCAGCTTTAAAGTGTTTTCAGTATTATGGAATTGATACCTGCAGGATCGTAAAAGAATAAAGGATCATGCAAAAAACTGCTTTCCAATCATGCGGAAAGCAGTTTTTTGTATAGGAACTGAATCAAATCAAAGCGGCGGCTTTCATCACGTATACGAAAAGGAACGTGGAAAAAATACATAAAGCGCTGGTAATGGCTACGCATTCCGCAGCCAATTCGCCGTCCCCGCCCATTTGCTGGGCCATGGGATAGGAAGAAACAGCGGTGGGCGCGCCAAAAGCAATAAAGGCACAGGCCAGGGCCACGCCTCGCATGCCGCTGGCTACGCAAATCGCCATAAAAATGAGAGGAGAGATAAAAAGCTTGAACGGTACAACGATCATCAATTGCTTAACATGCGCTTTTGCGCTGGCAAATTGGATGGCCCCGCCCAGAGTAAACAGGGCCAGAGGCGTAGCTACTTTGGAAAGATCGTTCAGGGTATGATTCAGAAATTCCGGCGGCTGGAAACGCAGCAGCCACAGAGCATATCCCAGCAGGGAACTGATGATCAGCGGATTTTTAAGAATATTCAGCACGATTTTTCCCGGCTTGATTTTGCCCTCTCCCCAAAGGCTCAGCGCTACTACAGACATGAGGTTATAGATCGGCACAGTCACGGTCACCAGCAGCGCGGCCAGGGAGGTGTCCTGCCCAGGGAAAAGCATGGCTACAAGCGGAATGCCAAAAAAGGCATAATTGGCGCGGCCCATGGCCTGAATCATCACGCCGATTTTCCGGCCGTCCTTTTCGATGCGTGGTATGATCAAAAACAGCAGCAGAAATTGAATGATCAGTCCGCCGGCAATGAGAAAAAAAGCCAGCCCGGTTATTTCGGTCTCATAAGGCGTGTTCATGACGCTGTAACACAGATTCACAGGCAGGAATACCCGAAATACCAATTGGTTGATGCCTTTCACCAAACTGTCTGTAAGCAGCCCGATGCGGCGGCAGAACCAGCCGGTGCTCATGAGCAGCAGCAGCGGCAATACGGTATTCAGGGCAAACAGGAAATCATTCATAGGCTGTGTTTCTCCTTGCTTTCTGTGGTAAAGGAAAGAATATCAGCGCCGCTGGGATACAGGGCTGTCCTTCAGCGTGGTCTGAATTCTGTTCAGCGCTCTGCCCATCACTTCTTTTTGCTGCTCGCTCATTTCCTCCGGCGCGGCGTCGGCGCTGCAAATAATGCGGTACTGCGTTTTTCTGTCTATTGTTTGACGCCAGATATAGGTGGGCGTATATTCAGCGGAATCCAGATGAACGCGGCCCTGCTCATCGCTGGTGAGGTTCAGATGCAAAAGAATGCCGGCAATATCATACGCTTCCCGGGATTCGGAAAGCAGCGTGCCCAATGAATAGGCCACAAAAGTATCCCGGGCTTTTCCATCCGCCCCCGTGGTGGTGATGATTTCCATGGGCAGCACGCGGGTGGGACGGGTTCCCAGGATCACGTCTGCGCCCATTTCAGCCAGTGATCGGGCAGTGTTTTTCTGAGCGTTGGTAACCGAAGCTGCATCGGTTTTTCCCCAGTAAATGCAAACAATCACAAACCGCGCGCCCTGATTCCGGACGTTTTGAATATCCTGCCGTACCGTTTCCGGGTCATATTCATGGAAAAGGGAAGGCTGGCTTTTCAGCGTGTTCTTGGTTTTTTGTGTCAGAATATCCGTATAAGAAAGAATGGCAACGCTGGTCCCGTTAATGGGAACCATTCTGCATTGGGAAGCGGTGCCCAGATTCAGTCCGGTGCTGAGCAGGCCGCGGGCCGTGAGGGCAGTTACCGTATCTCCGGCGCTGGGTGCGCCTTGATCCAGAACATGCTCCGTTCCCAAAATAACCTCGTCAAAGCCCATGAAACGGACAGCCTCCGCGGCTTCCGACGGAACCAAAGTATCGCCGTATTTTCGGTCCGCGGTATTAACCACCTGGGGCAGCGTGACCAGATTCATATCGGCATAGATTTTTGCGCTGATGGGGGATACGATGGGACGGTAATCCACCGATTTATCCTGTTTATTGTATACAGAATCAGAAATATCGCTGTCAAATTCCAGCAGGCCGCCTGCTGTTAATGAAAAGGAATACCGCTGCGGAGAAGGATCCTGAACGAGCGCGGGAGCAGGCGTTGCCGTTGGAGCAGGTATGTTCTCCACGGGAGGCGCGGTCAAGGGGGCCAGAGTGACGGTAACAGTGCGCACCGTGGCCTGCGGGTTTGGAGCGTCGGTGGAAGTTTGGATCATGGCGCCCATCACCCCCAGCACCCGCTGGGCATCCATGCGCACATTGCTGTTGCTCCCCCGAATTTTTCCAAACAGGAAAATACACCCGACGGTGACAGCCACCGTCAGGCATAAGGCAAGAATTGTTCCCAATGAAAACCCAGGCTTCTTTTTCATGATTTCTCCGGCTTGATCAATGATAAGGCTTATTTCCGTTCCACACGGATCATGCTTTCCACTTTGGCTTCGGCGGAATCAATGGCGGAAAGCGCTTTGCGGATGGCGCGCTCGCCCGCGTCATGGGTGATCAAAACGATTTGCGCTCGGCCGTTCACCGCGTCACGCTGCATCAAATTACGGATACTGATACCCTCTTTGCCAAGGCAGGTGGTAATATGAGCCAGTACGCCCGGCTGATCGCTGGCTTCCAAACGAACATAGAAGCTGCAATGCCAATCGTTGGTAACGGTGAGACCGGGGGCCAAGGCATCGGAATTGCGGAAAGTGGGGTGCCGGGGCGTTTCCCGGGATACCGCGTACAGCATATCGCTTACCACCGCGCTGGCAGTGGGAGCGCTGCCCGCTCCGCGGCCGAACAGCATCATATCATCACAGGCGTGACCATGCAGGAAAATGGCGTTGAAGGAGCCGTTTACCGATGCCAGGGGATGTTCATCCGGGATAAAGGTGGGGTGAACCCGGGCGTCGATCACATTCCCGTTTCTTTTGGCAATCGCCAAAAGCTTCAGGGTGTAACCCAATTCCTTACCGAAAGCAATATCCGCGGCGCAGACTTGCGTGATGCCCTGGCGGTAGATGACGTCGAAGGGAACCCGGGCATGGAAAGCCAGCGAAGAAAGAATGGAAAGCTTGTAAGCCGCGTCAAAGCCCTCCACGTCGCTGGTGGGGTCCGGTTCGGCCAGGCCCAGCCGCTGAGCATCGGCAAGAACATCGGCATAATCGCTGCCCTCCTGGCTCATACGGGTCAGGATATAGTTGGTGGTACCATTCACGATGCCCATCATTTCTTCGATTCGGTTGCTCATCAGGGAATCCATCGTGGTGCGGATAATGGGGATAGCGCCGCAAACAGCCGCTTCATAATATAAACCGCTTCCGTGTTTTTCCGCGGCAGACTGCAAAATGTGCCAATTCAGGGCCAGCGCCATTTTGTTGGCGGTTACCACCGTTTTGCCCATTTCCAGCGCGCGCAGCATGTATTGGGTAGCGGGTTCTTCGCCGCCCATGAATTCCAGCACCATTTCAATGGCGGGATCATCCGTGATTTCACGGGGATCGGTTGTCAGCAATTCAGGAGGCACCACCTGGTCCCGCTTTTTGTTTACGTCGCGAACCAGGATGCGCTTAATATCGAATTCCACGTCGCTGCGGTGAAGCAGATCCGCCTTGAATTCATTCAGCAGCTTCCACACGCCGCAGCCAATATTGCCGCAGCCTAAAAACCCAACAGAAATCGTGCGCATGATGATCCCCCTATCCTTGTTCTCGTGTCGCTTTATGCCTTGGTTTGATTCTTTTCATAGATCAAGCGGAGCCCTTTCAGCGTAAGCAGGCCGTCAATATGATCGATCACACCTGATTTTTGCGCAATCAGCCGGGCCATACCGCCTGTAGCGATCACCTTGGCGTCTGGGCATCCCATTTCCCGGCGAATTTCGTTCACCAGATAGATCACCTGCCCTACATACCCGTTGATTACGCCCGACTGCAAATTGGCTACCGTGGTTTTGCCGATCACTTTTTCGGGCATCACCAGTTCAAAATGCGGAAGCTTGGCAGTACCGGATACCAACGCTTCGCTGGTCAGCTTGATACCTGGGCAGATGCAGCCGCCCAGCAGCGATCCTTTGGCGTCCAGTGCGCCGAAGGTGGTAGCGGTGCCGAAATCAATGTACACGCAGGGACCGCCGTACAGGGTGTAAGCGGCCACCGCGTTGCAGATTCGGTCGCTGCCGATTTCCCTGGGATTTTCATATTTGATATCAATGCCCGTTTTGATGCCGGGGCCTACGGCCATAGGGTCCAGTCCGAAATACTCCCGGCACATATGCTCCACCGTGAAATTCACGGTAGGCACCACGGAGGACATGACAATCCCCGTCACCAGGCTCCGATCCAGCTTTTCATGATCAAAAAGCTGGGTAATAATAACGCCCATTTCATCGCTGGTATATTTCCGGGTGGTGGACAAGCGCCAGTAATGCACCATTTCGGCGCCGTCAAACAGGGCGGTTTTGATGTTGGTGTTGCCGATATCCAAGGTGAACAGCATGATAAGGGTTCTCCTTTTGCATTTAAATCAGTTTGGCCTTTTTCAGCGCGGCGCCCACAGCACCGGTAACGACTGCCGCAACGATCATTTCAACAACAGCGTTGATGCCGACTGAGGCAATAATAAAGGCGATCACACTGCGCCCGGCCATTAGTTCTTGAATGTATTCTGTATTGCCGAACAGAAGCACCAAAGAAGACATAAAGAACAGTGTATTGAAAAACGCGGCTGAAAAGCCGGTGATCAGGCAGGAAAGATAGGTATTCAGCCGTTTGCTTACAGCTCTGTAAACCAAAGCCGCCAAAATGCCCACCAGCACCCGTGAGCAAAAACGCTGAATAAAGCATAATACAGGGCTGATGCCAACCAGCACAGCGCCCATTCCGCTGTAACCAACCAGACCAAAGCATTGCAGGAAGCTGATCAGACCGAATACGCCGCCCATCAATGCGCCGCCGCCTATACCCATGGCGATCGCGGCAATGGCCACCGGGATCATATTAAATGTGATGGAGAGGCCGGCTGGCTGCGGAATATTCACATACCCCAGCACGATCAGCAGAGCGGTAAGCAGAGCAAACAGGGTCAGCTTTACAGTAGCGGTACGACGAGTTCCATTTTTCATTTTTCATTTCCTCCGTTCAAGTTCTGTTCAGATACCTGACGCAATTCTGTGTCAACCGTTCGTCCGCGTCCAGCCCCCGAGGGGTACCGGCATTGCGAACAGAGTTATTATACCATCGGAACCATAGATTGTCAAAAATTCAATGGCAAAAAACAGGGAAGAAACATTATATTTACATTTTTTTCAGTTCTGGATGGATTCACCATTGTTTTTTATCCAAATCATTGATATAATCATTGTAATTCCAACAAAAGCTGACTATATTCGCGGAATGACCGGAAAGGAGGCTGAAAGCCTTGAACCGAAAGACAAAATTTCGGATTTTTTCCCTGCTGCTTATGCTAACCTTACTCATGAATGCCTCGCCCCTGCAATCGGCCCGGGGAGAAATAAAGGAGGAAAGCGGCGTGACAGTGTATTTCCCCAATTGGAACGTATATTCTGATGCGAAAAATCAGGTAAAAAATCTTCCCTGGGACAGGCTGGATGGGATCAACCACGCGTTTTGGAAAATCGTTCCTCAAGATGGGGGATACGTCATTGTGTCCACCGATCCCTGGGCGGATACCGACAAGGGAAACCCCAACGCGCATTTTTCCCAATACGCAGAATGCGCGAAGAAATACCCGAATGTGAAGATTCTGCTTTCCATTGGCGGGTGGACGTGCTGCGGATACTTTTCTGAAATGGCCGCTTCAGAAGACGGATGCGCTTCCTTCATACAAAGCTGTGTAGATACGCTGAAGGACTATACATTCCTGTCCGGGATCGATATCGACTGGGAATATCCCGGCGTATCCCGGGCGGGCGGCAGCGGCGATGAAGGAAACCCGGTAAAGGGCGACGATAAAACCAATTATACCCTGCTTTTGAAGGAAATGCGCGCAGCGCTGGACAATCAGTTTGGCAAAAACAAAAAACAGCTGACGGTTTGCGCTTCCGCTTCCTCCGGAACGCTTTCCCGTCAGGATTACGCTTCGCTTTTCCCTTATGTGGATAGGATCAATGTGATGACCTACGATATGACCGGCGCTTACAACGCGATGACCGGCCATCATTCTGCGTTGTATGGCACCGTATCGGCAGACACAGCGGTCAAGTATCTGATGAAACAGGGCGTGCCGGCTTCCAAAATAGCAATCGGTTCTCCTTTGTACAGCCATGGCTGGAAGATAAAAAAACTGAGCGGAAATCCTTTAGGCGCTCCCGCTCAGGGTCTTGGCAGCGGCGATAAAACCTGGTCTTATCTGCAAAAGCTGGAGAAGGCTTCCGTGCCGGAAGGAAATCCTGGATGGCACATGGGATTTGATGAAAAGGCGAAAGCTGCGTATCTATGGAATGACGATCCCAACGCCCAGGACTGCGGTGTGTTTTATACATATGAAAGCAGCGCCTCTCTGGAAGCGAAACTGGCTTATATCTGGGCCTATCAATTGGGCGGTTTGATTGTGTGGCAGGCGCATGGAGACAGCGCCGCGGAGGATTGGCCCATGATCACGCAGATGTACCAGGGGCTGCATTGATTTTTTCGATTGACGAAGCGGGAGAAAAGGCTTATAATTTATTTTGATTGAATCTATTCATTCCAGTTTATTCAATTGGAGGGGACCGGAAGTGTTTGGACACAGAGCTGACGGTGAACTGCTTCGGAAAATTGATCCCATTATCGCTTTAACTCCCTATCTGATGCCCATGCGGTGTGATGCTCAGGTGTTTCTGAATTACAAGCTGGACTATGAAAAAATGGCCCGTTATATCGTAGAGCAGGGCAATAACGGCAATAAATTCACCTTCATGGAGCTGATCATTGCCGCCTATGTGCGCGTGATTTCCGAATTGCCGGAAATCAACCGGTTCGTTGCCAACAAGCGCCTGTACGCCCGCACGCAGCTGACCGTATCCTTCGCCTTGCTCAAAGAAACAGGCGACCCCAATGACATCGAAGAAAACACGGTAAAATGTTATTTCGATCCCCGTGATACCATTTTTGATATTGCAGAGCGCGTCAGTGCGGCCATTGAGCAGAACCGCCGGGAGGAAGCGGATAATTCCACCATGAAGCTGGCAAAGCTGCTTTTAAACCCCGTCCTTGCCAATACAGTGGTGGCTGCGGCCCGGTTCCTGGATCGTTATGGGATCATGCCCAAGTACATTCTGGATGCCTCTCCCTTTCATACCAGCATGTTCTTTACGCAGATGGCTTCCATTGGCATGCCTGCCGTGAACCATCATATTTACAATTTCGGCACCACTTCTCTGTTTGTTTCCATGGGCTCCGTCATTCGGGAAAGCACCGTGGGGCCGGATGGAAAAATGGTGCGCAAGCGGTATCTGCCCGTGGGCATTACGGCGGATGAACGCATCTGTGCCGGCGCCATGTATGCCCGGCTGGTGGATCGGTTCATGCATTATCTGGCAAATCCTTCTCTGCTGGAAACACCGCCGGAAACCGTGCGCTTTGAGGAAGGAAACGAGTATTCCTTGCCCAAGCCTAAGGAAAAACGGTTCAGCCGAAAAAAACAGCAGAATCTTGAAGCGTAATATCCTTTCAGAGCACGCCGGACGGAAGTTTCGGCGTGTTTTGATTCGGAAGATTGGAAAACAGATGGACAAAAAACAAAAAATGTACTATACTTGACATGTTCGCATAGGATATGGCAAGTATGAAAGCGGAATTAAAGGGAGGAAACTCTTTATGCAGAAACCCCAATTGGTTATCATGGCCGCAGGACTGGGAAGCAGGTATGGCGGCTTAAAGCAAATGGCGCCTGTGGACCCCCAAAATCATTGGATCATCGATTATTCCATTTTTGACGCGGTACGTGCTGGCTTTGGCAAGATCATTCTGATCGTAAAGCCGGAGAACGAGCAATTGTTCCGGGAAACGCTGGGCAAGCGCATCGGCGGCGCGGCGGAAATAGAATATGTGCATCAGCGGCCTGATATTCTGCCGAAGGGCTTTTCGATCCCGGAGGGCCGGGTGAAGCCCTGGGGAACGGCTCATGCCGTTTTGTGCGCTAAGAACGCTATTACTGCGCCTTTTGCAGTGATCAACGCCGATGATTTTTACGGCAAGGATTCCTACAAAATCCTGTATCGCTACCTGACGAGCGATCATCCGGCAAACGAGTACGCCATGGTGGGCTACCAGGTGGAAAACACGCTGACGGAAAATGGCCACGTGGCCCGTGGTGTATGCGCCATGGACGAAAGCGGCCAATACCTGACCGGTATCGTGGAACGCACCCACATTGAACCCCGGGACGGCGGCGCGGCCTTTACGGAGGATGATGGGCAAACCTTCACCTTCCTGCCCGCAGGCACCACTGTTTCCATGAATTTCTGGGGCTTCACGCCGGATATTCTCACGGAAATCGAAAATCGTTTTTCTGTGTTCCTGGCGGAAAACCTGCCCAGGAATCCGCTGAAATGCGAATATTTTCTGCCCTTGATCCCCAATCAGCTGATTGCGGAAGGCAAAGCCAAGGTGCGGGTGCTGCCCTGCCCAGAAAAGTGGTACGGCGTAACCTATCAGGCGGATATGCCTCAGGTGCAGGCCGCTATCGCGGAAATGAAGCGGGAACATATCTATCCCGATTCTCTGTGGGGCTGAGGTACTGGTTTTCAAAAATAAATGGGCCCCGCTTTCTTTCTCGGGAAAGCGGGGCCGCATTTTAGCGCGATTCTTTATAAAACGGCTTTGATGGCGCTGAGCAAATCGCTGTATTCCTCGAAAGCGGGCAGCTCCGGGTGATCCTGCTTGATTTTTTCCGTGCTGCGGAACAGGAATCCTGCTTTGCTGGCCTGGATCATGGCAAGATCGTTGTAGCTGTCTCCGGCGGCGATGGTTTCAAAACCCACGGACTGCAACGCTTGAACGGTCACCAGCTTGGATTTTTCCGCCCGCATGTGAAAGCCCGTCACAGTGCCGTCCTGAGCCACCTCCAGGGTGTTGCAGAAAATGGTGGGCCAGCCCAGCTTTTTCATCAGCGGTGTGGCAAACTGCGTAAAGGTATCGCTTAAAATGATCACCTGCGTGATCTCGCGCAGCTCATCCAAAAATGCTTTGGCTCCCGGCATGGGATCGATTTTTTGAATGGTAGCCTGAATTTCCTTGAGTCCCAGGCCGTGCTCCTTTAAAATGCCCAGCCGCCAGTTCATCAGCTTGTTATAATCCGGTTCGTCCCGGGTGGTGCGGCGCAGCTCCGGAATCCCGCTGGCTTCAGAAAAAGCGATCCAGATTTCCGGCACCAGTACGCCTTCCAAATCCAAACAAACAATGTTCATTCCATTCCCTCTCTTTGTTTCAGAATCTCAAAATCGTTATATCATATCGCCTTCTTTTTTTCAAGGCGCGTTTTGTACATTTACGGTACAAAGAACTTGGAAGTGTCAATGCCTTCCCATTGCAGAAGTTTTATTTTTTTGTCGATTCCTCCTGCGTAACCCGTCAAACTGCCGTTGCTTCCCACCACCCGATGGCAGGGAATGATCAATGAAATGGAATTATGACCAACCGCGCCGCCTACTGCCTGAGCGGACATATGGGTAAGCCCCATGGTTTTTGCTGCTTGCTTGGCAATTTCGCCATAGGTCATGGTTTGTCCGTATGGAATCGACAGCAGGATGTGCCATACAATTTTTCGGAATGGTGTGGTATTCATTACGAGAGGCGGCGTAAACTCCGGTTTTTTCCCGGAAAAATAGATATTCAGCCATTGATCTGCCTGCTGAAAAACAGGCAGTTCTTTTTCTTCGCGCGATTCATCCAGCGTGGCGCCAAAGTATTTCTGCCTGTCGAACCAAAGTCCGGTCAAAGCGTTTCCGTCGCTTGCCAAGGTAATTCCGCCCAACGGAGAATCGTAATGATGAACAGAAACCATAAATTGATCCTTTCTGAGCAGATAAGAAAAAAGCGCCGAGCCGTTTTGAGGCATCAGCGCAGAATTATTTACTCTTTCATAGCTGCTTTCAGCGCGTCCACCTGATCCAGCCGCTCCCAGGGCAGATCAATGTCCGTGCGGCCAAAGTGGCCGTAGGCGGCAGTTTGCCGGTAGATGGGACGGCGCAGGTCCAGGCGCTTGATGATGGCGTCAGGCCGCATATCGAACACCTTTTCCACCAGCTTGGCGATTTCTTCATCGGGAATGATGCCGGTGCCCCGGGTGTTCACCTGGAAGGAAACGGGCTTGGCTACGCCGATAGCGTAGGCCAGGGCGATTTCGCATTGTTTGGCGAGACCGGCGGCTACCACGTTTTTGGCGGCATGACGGGCGGCGTAAGCGGCGCTGCGGTCCACCTTGGTGGGGTCCTTGCCGGAAAACGCGCCGCCGCCATGGGGAGCATAGCCGCCATAGGTATCCACGATGATCTTGCGGCCCGTCAGCCCGCTATCGCCCGCGGGGCCGCCTACCACGAAGCGCCCGGTGGGATTCACGAAGTATTTGGTTTCATCGCTCAGCAGCTCGGCAGGAATCACCTGCTTGATCACATCCTCGATCATGGCCCGTTCGATATCCTCATGTGTGACCGTTTCATCATGCTGTGTGGAAATGACCACGGTGTCAACCGCAACGGGTTTCCCATCTTCATAAACCACAGTCACTTGGGATTTTCCGTCGGGCCGCATCCAGGGGCAGATCCCATTTTTCCGCACAAAAGCCATCCGACGGGTGAGCCGATGGGCCAGGGCAATGGGCATGGGCATCATTTCGGGGGTCTCATCGCAAGCAAAGCCGAACATCATGCCCTGATCGCCCGCGCCGGTTTCGTTTTCCGCTTCTTTCCGGGTTTCCAGCGCGGCGTCTACGCCCTGGGCAATGTCAGGAGACTGATCGTGCACGGCGGTAAGCACTGCGCAGGATTCGCCGTCAAAGCCTTTTTTGGCGCGGTCGTAGCCAATTTCGTTGACCACCTTGCGCACGATGTCCGCAATGGGTACATAGCCCTTGGTGGTGATTTCGCCCATCACCAGGATAAGGCCGGTGGTGGCGCAGGTTTCGCAGGCTACCCGGGAATCGGGGTCCTGCTCCAGCAGGGCGTCCAGCACGGCGTCTGAAATCTGGTCGCAGATTTTATCCGGATGCCCTTCGGTGACGGATTCAGAAGTAAACAGCTTTCTCATGATTCTTTTCTCCTTTTGTTTCATTGGATCATTGATCCCATCTGAACACCGTCCGGGCCGCAAAAAGACCGCTTATCATACAGATAAGCGGCCTTGAAAAATCTTTCGTTTGCGCCTTATCTGCCAGCGTGAGGATCACGCTGCTGGAATTAGCACCTTGCGCTTACGCGCCGGTTGCCGGGCTTCATTGGGCCAGTCCCTCAGCCGCTCTGGATAAGGTATTCAGTTCGGGAGTAAGTATATATTACTTTTGCAGTTTCGTCAAGAGAATTATTTGATATCGATCCAAATGCCAACATCCCGCATCGAAGAATTCGGTATGTTTTTGTAGAATCGTTGTGCTTCTTCGTTACTGGCGGTCAGTGCAATCAATGTATCAATGCCATCCGCTTTTAGTCTGCGCAGCGCTTTTGCCAGCAAAGCCTGGGCGACGCCGCGATGCCGCCAGCTTTTGAGAACGCAAATCCAATCCAGATAAGCTTTGATCGATCCATCGAAGCGACTGGGAATTTTCACGATGTCTATTCTTCCAACAACGCCTCCATCAGCGTATGCCAGGAACGAAAGGGATGCGGAAAAGAGAGGGTTACGAAAACTGTCAGTTACAGTTTGGACATATTGTTCGTCAATTTCCCAGCCCCAGAAGTTTTCCTCCTGACGAAGCCGCGTTTCAAAATCCAGCACATCGGGAATCTTGTCTTGGGTGTATGGACGAATCTGATAATCCATGGAGAGATCTTCCTTTATTTATTCGATTCTGCCCAATGCAGTGCCCCATCCACGGCCCGGTGCCAGCCGGTAAGCAGTTCATCCCGCTTTTCTTTGGGCATCATCGGCGCGAAGGAATCGGCCACATGCCAGCCCTTGGCGGTTTCCTGCAAATCCTTGTAGATACCAACCGCCAAGCCAGCAAGCAAAGCCGCGCCCAAAGCGGTGGTTTCCAGCACAGCGGGGCGCTGTACCGGCACGCCCAGCAAATCGGCCTGAAACTGCATCAGCAGCTTGTTGGCGCTGGCGCCGCCGTCCACCCGCAAAGCAGGGCTTTCCTTGCCGCAGTCCTGAGCCATGGCGGAGAAAAGGTCTCTGCTCTGGTACGCGATGCTTTCAAGCGCGGCGCGAACGATGTGGGCTCGCCCCGTGCCTCTGGTCATGCCAACCAAAGTGCCCCGGGTGTACATATTCCAATAGGGAGCGCCAAGGCCAGTGAAGGCGGGCACCAGATACACCCCGCCCGTATCCGGCACTGAAGCGGCCACGGGTTCGCTTTCCGCGGCGGTGGAAATCATGTGCATTTCATCCCGCAGCCATTGGATGGTGGCCCCGCCCATGAACACGCTGCCCTCGAAAGCATAGGTGGGCACACCGTTCAGCCGCCAGGCCATGGTGGTGAGCAGGCCGCACTTGGACAGCCGGAATTCGTGCCCTGCGTTCATGAGCATAAAGCAGCCGGTGCCGTAGGTGTTCTTTACGTCGCCCTGACGGAAGCAGGCCTGGCCAAAAAGGGCTGCGTGCTGATCGCCCACGAGCGCGGCCACGGGAATGCGTTCACCCAGCAAATCCTCCCGCAGCATGCCGACCACGTGAGCGGTATCCACAACCTCCGGCAGCATTTCCCGGGGAATATCCAGAATGGAAAGCAGCTCGTCATCCCATTCCTGGGTGTGCAGGTTAAACAGCATGGTGCGCCCGGCGTTGGTGGCGTCGGTCACATGGGGATGTCCCTCCACCAGATGCCAGGCCAGGAAGGAATCCACCGTCCCAAAGCAGATTTCGCCCTTCTTCGCCCGCTCCCGCAGATTCAGTTCATCCAGCAGCCATTTGATTTTGCTGCCCGCAAAATAAGCGTCCGGAATCAGGCCGGTTTTTTCCCGGATCATATCGCTATAGCCGTCTGCCACCAGCTGTTCAATAATGGGGGCCGTGCGGCGGCATTGCCATACGATGGCATTGTAAAGGCATGTTCCGGTGGCCCGTTCCCACAGGAAAGTGGTTTCACGCTGATTGGTGATGCCGATGGCGGCAATTTCCTTGGGATCGATTTCTGCTTTTCTCACAGCAGCACGCAAAGCCTCTATTTGCGTGGACAGAATATCAGCGGGGTCATGTTCCACCCAGCCCGGATGGGGATAGTGCTGAGGGAATTCCTGGGCTACTGCGGTGATCATATGTCCCTCCAGAGTAAAAACCACAGCCCTGGAGCTGGTAGTGCCCTGATCCAGCGCTACCAGATAGCGTTTGTTCATCATAAACAAGCCTCCTCAAAAACGATGCGATTGATTTTTTATTATTCTATCATATATCCATGTTATTTTCAACCAAATAAAACAAAAAGCCATGCACGGCAAAATGCATGGCTGAAAAGATGGAACAGGAAAAGGTTTATTCATCCCCCAGTGCTTCACTCTGGCGAACGGTCACCTTCAAATTGTAGCAGGAGAAAGCATCTTCCACCAGCGCTTTATCAGGCGATTTGGTAAAGATACTCACCACGGGAACGATGATCAGTCCGGCAATCATACAAAAAGCGCCTGCGTTGATGGGGGATTGAAGCAGAGCCGGGAAGCTGGACCGGATAAAGATATTGGCCAGCATAACCACAGTGGAAAAGATAAAACTGACCCAGCAGGCAATTTTGGTGGTTTTCTTCCAATAGAGCCCGTACAGGAAAGGAGCCAGGAACGCGCCAGCCAGCGCGCCCCAGGAAACGCCCATCAGCTGCGCAATAAAGGTGACATTGGAACGATACTGAACGATCGCCAATACAACGGATACGGCGATAAAGACCAAGATCAGGCTGCGCATCCATTTGACTTGCTTCTTTTCATCCATATCCTTGATGACATTGCCCTTCAGGAAATCCAGCGTAAGCGTGGAGGAGGAAGCAAGAACCAAAGAAGAAAGCGTGCTCATTGAGGCGGAAAGCACAAGGATCACCACCACGGCCAGCAGGATATCCGGAAGCCCGCTGAGCATAGCAGGAATAACGGCGTCAAAACCGCCAACGGGAGCGCCGGATTCCGTAACGCCCACCACATCGGAGAACAGCCGGCCAAAACCGCCCAGGAAATAGCAGCCGCCCGCTACAATGATGGCAAACAGGGTAGAAATAATCATACCTTTATTGATTGCGCCTTCGCTTTTAATGGCATAGAATTTTTGAACCATTTGAGGCAGGCCCCAGGTGCCAAGGGAGGTAAGGATGACCACGCCAAGCAGATTCAGCGGGTCGGGACCGAAGAAAGAATTGAACACGCCGGGGGAGGCGGATACCGTTTCATCGGTGATCAAAGAAAGACCATTCAGCGCGGAAAGGAAACCGCCCTGACTTTTCAGCACTGCGGCAATCACGGCGATGATACCGCCGATCATGATGATCCCCTGAATGAAATCATTGATGGCGGTGGCCATATATCCACCGGCAATGACGTAAATGCCGGTCAGGATCGCCATCACGATCACGCAGATGGAATAATCGATGTTGAAGGCCATACCGAACAGGCGGCTCAGGCCATTATACAAGCTGGCGGTGTAAGGAATGAGAAAAATGAAAATAATTGCGGAAGCGCAGATTTTCAGGGATTTACTGCCAAAGCGCTTTCCGAAAAATTCGGGCATGGTGGCGCTTTTCAAATGCTGGCTCATAATGCGGGTGCGGCGGCCCAGAACTCCCCATGCCATCAAAGAACCGATCAGCGCGTTGCCGATGCCGATCCAGGTGGAAGCGATACCGTATTTCCATCCAAATTGGCCGGCGTAGCCCACAAAGATCACGGCGGAAAAATAAGAAGTGCCGTAAGCGAATGCCGTAAGCCAGGGCCCTACGGAACGGCCGCCCAGTACAAACCCATCCACGTTGGTGGCGTTTTTGCGGCAATACAGACCGATGCCGACCATGACGCCAAAGAATACGATCAACAGAATTGCTTTGATTACCATAAGTTTGATCCTTCCTTTTTCTGAAATTCTGTAGGTCAATGAGAAGCATAAATGCTTTAGCGATTTAAAGTGTAACGCATAAAAGCAATAAAGTCAAGAGCTATTTTATACAAACAGAGCATTTTTTTGTTCCCAATTTGTTTCTGCAATGGAAAAACAGGAATTTTTCTTTTTTTCGGTGAATTGTATTACCTGTATCGAAAATAACTTGCAGGATTGAACATGAAATATTGATTTGGAGGCTTCAACATGAACATGGCTGTTGGCAGCATGCCTCACGGTAAAAGAAACCTGATCACCGATGTGCCCGGAGTTCGGGTAGGGCATGCTGCCGTGGATCGGGATGGATGCCATACAGGCGTCACGGTGGTTCTGCCGCCCCGGCGCAATCCGTTTATTGAGAAATTGACCGCGGCTTCCTGCGTGTTGAACGGCTTCGGGAAAACGCTGGGCCTGGTGCAAATCGATGAATTGGGAACGCTTGAAACGCCCATCGCGCTGACCAATACGCTGAATGTTGGGAAAGTGCATGACGCGCTGGTATCCTATATGGTGTCCCTCTGTAAACAGGACGGCATTGAGCTTACCTCTGTTAACCCGGTTGTTTGCGAATGCAATGACAGCCGTTTAAGCGACATTGTGAAGCGGCCCATCGGGGAAAAGGAGGTTTTGGATGCTATAGCGTCTGCGTCCGAGGATTTTGCGCAGGGCGCCGTAGGAGCAGGGCGGGGAACCATCTGCTATGGACTGAAGGGCGGCATCGGTTCTTCTTCCAGACTGATGGAGCTGGATGGAAAGACCTATACCATGGGCGTACTGGTGCAAAGCAATTATGGGGCGTCGGCCGATTTCCGCTTATCCTGCCTGCCAGAGGGGCTGGCGGAATCGGATCAGGGCAGCATCATCCTGATCGTGGCGACGGATCTTCCTTTATCCGCCCGGCAGCTCAAGCGCGTGCTGCGCCGCACGTCGGTTGGCATGGCCCGCTTGGGTTCGTATATCGGTCATGGCAGCGGTGAAATAGCCGTTGGGTTCACAACTGCTCCGTTGCTGGCAGAGGGCGAAAGCTTTCAAACGCAGCGGATTATGCGAGAGGATAAAATGAACATTCCTTTCCGGGCTGTGGGCGAATGCGCCGAGGAAGCTATTTTGCAATCCATGTGGAATGCTCAGCCGGATACCGCCCGGGACGGCAGCGCAGTTCCCGCTCTGCGGGAGTATTTAAAGAAAGAGGCGAAAGATTGATGAAGGAGCTGGGGTATTACAATGGCCGCATCGGCGAGCTGAATGAAATGATGGTGCCCATGAACGACAGGGCATGCTGGTTCGGTGATGGGGTATATGAAGCGGGTATGTGCCGGAATTACCATGTTTTCACCCTGGATGAGCATGTGAACAGGCTTTATCGCAGCGCTTCCATGCTTGAAATCCAAATTCCCGTATCAAAACAGGAATTGAAGGATTTGCTGAACAGCCTTGTTTTGAAAATGGATACCGGCAACCTGCTGGTGTACTGCCAGGTGACCCGGGGCGGGGGCCCTCGAAGCCACGCTTTTCCGGACGGCCCGGCCAATCTGTGGATCACGCTTCGGCCTAAGGAACTGAATCCTGATATGGAACCGGTTTCCCTGATCACGGGAGAGGATACACGCTTTTTCCATTGCAATATCAAAACCCTGAACCTGATTCCTTCAGTGATGGCCAACGAAAAAGCCCGACGGGCGGGCTGCTATGAGCATGTTTTTTACCGTCCTGGCGGACGGATAACGGAATGCTCCCACAGCAATGTGCACATCATAAAAGACGGCGTGTTTTACACTGCGCCGCTGGATAATCTGATTCTGCCCGGTATCGCCCGGGCTCACCTGATTTCAGCCTGCTGCAGGCTGGGGATTCCCGTTCATGAAACGCCGTATCTGTTGGAGGATTTGATGAACGCCGATGAAATCATCACGTCCAGTTCCACCGCGCCATGCGTTCGGGCCTGCAGGGTGGATGGAAAAGACGCGGGCATGAAGCGGCCGGATTTGTATAACGCGCTCCATGAAGCGATCTTCAATGAATACTACAAAGAAACAAATGATTGAAAAGGAGAATTAAGATGAAGCTTTTTGTATCCGCCGATATTGAAGGAACCACTGGTATCACCCTCTGGGATGAAACGGAAAACGGCCATTCCCGCTATGCTTATTTCCAGCAGCAGATGACCAAGGAAGTGGCCGCCGCCTGCCAGGGCGCTTTGGACGCGGGCTGCTGCGATATCCTGATCAAGGACGCCCACGACAGCGCCTGCAACCTGATCCCCTCCATGCTGCCGGAGGAGGTTCGCATTTTCCGGGGCTGGGGCAGCGACATCATGAGCATGATGGCGGGGCTGGAAAAGGATTACGACGGTGTGTTTTTCACCGGCTACCATTCCGGCGCGGGCATGGACACCAATCCCCTTTCCCATACCATGAACACCAGAAACAATTATGTGCGCATCAACGGCATGATCGCGCCGGAGCTGATGATTAATAGCCTGACGGCTGCTTATCTGGGGGTGCCGGTTCGCCTGGTTACAGGCGACAAGGGATTGTGCGACTGGATGAAGGCCATTAATCCCAACATTGAAACCGTGGCTGTCAGTGAAGGCCGGGGCCGGGGGTCCATTTCCATTCATCCCAACAAAGCCCTGCGCCTGATCCGGGAGGCGGCGGAGCGCGCCGTAAAGAAGGATGGGGCGAACTGCATGTTCCCCTTGCCTGAGCATTTCATGGTGGAAATCTCATTCAAGGATCATTTCCGGGCAAAGGGAGCCTCCTATCCCGGCGTGGTTCAAACCGGTCCTGCCAGCGTAGCATTTGAAGCGGACGATTGGATGGATGTTCTGCGTATGCTGGATAACGTGCTATAATCATATCATCAAAAAAAATAAGGCTGCATCGGATTCTTCTTTCCGGTGCAGCCCGCTTTTTTACTGCTTTAGCGCTTCATAAACCTTGCTGAATGCATCCTTGTAATTCAATTTCAGATCAAAGAGGCCGCCGTAGGGACTGTTCAAATTGTATACATAGTTTCCCTTGGGCGCATTGGTATCCGTCAATCCCCAAATGGAAACCGCTTTCAAAGGATTGCCGTTTTCTCCATTCAGGCCCATGAATACCTTGAACAGATTGGCGTAGAATTCCGCATGCTTATCCGCCTGGGAAAGATCAAAATTTCTTACGGCCATTTCAGTGATCTGAACCTCCAGCCCCATAGCGGCGTAATTCAGGATTTCATTTTCGATCATACCCAGGTGGCTGTCCACAAGACAGCCCTCCTGCACGCCGTAGCCGCCGATATAGCCCTGCATGCCGATCCCGTCGCACAGTTTGCGCGGATTGCCGTTTTCATCCTGTACGAAAGAATTGACTTCTTCAATCAGGCAGCGGATGGCGTTCGCTTTATCAGAAAAATAAGCGTTGTAATCGTTGTAATACAGCTTGATATCGGCTCCCAGGGCTTCCACGGCATTTTTCGCATACAGGAAAGCCCAGGACACGTAATCATCGCCCATATACTCCCTGAAAAGGTTCACGCTGCCGCTTCGCATGGTGCGCAGATGCCGGGGATCCCCTGCGGCGTATTCATTTGCGCCGTCCGCTACTGCCTCGTTTACCACATCCCAGCAGTAAACCACCCCAGGAAATTTTTCCTCAAAGTGCTTCACCACTTCGTTGATATAGTATTCCGTGCGGGCTTTGATGGTTTCCTGATCGGCAAAGGGCTTTTTCATATTATACTCTTCATGAAAAAACCATTCCGTCATATAAGCGTCCCACACCAGCACATGCCCGCGCACGCCGATGCCATTGTCTTGAGCCCATTGAACCATTTTGTCCGCCGCGGAATAATTCATGGCGGGCATGCCGTCTGTGCGTGCCTTGGTGGCCCGTTCATCCAGCAGGGAATAAGCTTTCATTTCATTGGTAGTGGTGATGCTGTTAAAATGGGTCTGCACCAGCTTCAGATAGTTTTTATCCGTCAGCTGCCCATAGGACAGGGGAGCCCCCAGCTTAAAACCGTAAGGCTCGGCAAGGGTGCACAGGCTTTCAAAGGTTTCTTCCTCCGCCACCGCAGCGGCGCATCCGCTGAGCAAAGCCAGAATAGACAGAACGGCGATCCATTTTTTCATGATAGTATCCTCCTCTTATTTTGAAATATTTGTTTTGCAATGAAATACTGTAATTTATCTGCCGAATTGCCATTGCGCCAGCATGAAATCCGGTTTGCTGAAGCAGAGGTATAAATCATGAACGCCCGTTATCTCCTCAGACAGCCAGAATACTGCGTCCTGCCACTCCTCCGCTTTTTTCAGCGTGAACTGCGCACAGGGTTCAGCCTGAAAATCATCCAGCAAAATGGTAACAACGGTGTCATTTTCAGCCATCCAGCGAAGAGACAGATTGACGGCACCCTGATCTGTAAAATCCGCTTGGGAAACACCGATCCAGCTTCCGGACACAGTGCTTTCCGCGTACAGGTTTTCCCGTTTCTGCCTGATGCCAACGCCGGCCATGGAAGCCGCGGCAGCTGCCGGAACAGAACGATACGGATCAAACGCACGAAGCTGTTTTACGCCTGTGTAAGTTCCCTCTGATAAATCCGGCAGACCTTTGTCATTCAGGCGAAGAACATCAATAAACGTACTGCGGTAGCCGGCATTCCATCCCATTTGATGATCGATGGTCGCGGCATGGTAGGTGATATACCATTGCCCTTTGAACTTAAACATGCAGTGATGATTGTTGCCTCCGACTCCGAAATAGCTGCCCGGATTTTTCAGCACTCGGCCTCCGTATACGAAAGGTCCCAGGGGATAATCCGAAATCATGTAAACGATTTCACCGCTGTAAAAGCCTTGAGAGCTGCCGGAAGACGGCACCTGAAAATTGCTGCAATAAGAATAAACGTATGTATTGCCGAATTTGTTGATGCCGGAATCCTCAAACAGCCACGGCGCATCAATTCTTACCGGATCGCCGTCCAGGCTGATCATATCTTCTCCCAGCTTCACTGCCCGGGCGGTTCCGGGAGCTGAAGCCTTTCCGTCCGGAATACCGCCTCCAAAGTATAAATACGCGTTTCCGTCATCGTCCATGAAAACAGCGGGATCAAACAGCCAGGTGACGGTATCGCAGGAAGGAGTGGAACGGCTGATCAACGGTTTTCCCAAAGGATCGGTAAAGGGCCCTGTGGGGCTGTCTGCCGTCAGCACGCCGATTCCGCCGGCGCTGTTGGCAAAATACAGGAAAAAGCGATCCTTGCCGTCGATGTTTTTCCAGGCCGCGCTGGGAGCCCAGGAATTGGAGGCCCAGGCTGCCGCGCCCTGCCGTCCGGCGACGGGAATATCGCCGTGATCCTGCCAGTTGACCAAATCATCGGATGAAATGACTCGCAGGGTGGTTATATTGCCGTATGTATTCGTTTGAATAACGCCGTTATGATCATACATGGGCTCGTCCCCGGTCATGTACAGGTAGATTCTGTCCTGGTATTCCATAGCCCATGGATCGGCACCAAAGTGCTGTACCATGACGGGATTGTGCTGATTCAATGTTTTAAAAACCATCACTTTTTCCTCCGGAGGTTCTTCGTAAAGGTCAAGCGCTTTCAGGGCTTCAATGCAGGCTCCTTCATCATGGCTGTCGGGAACCATGGGATCCTGCAGCGCGCCGAAATAAGATAGTTTTGGCTTCAAATCATCGTCGAATAAAAGCGGATATGCCTGCTCTCTGGAATTGTTCAGGGCGGATTGGGAATCAGTCAAGTTGGCAAAGGTCACGCTTTCAATGGGAATATGAAGATCATTCCGAAGGCTTTCCAGCATTTGAAGCAGCGTTTTATAGCGCGCGGCCAGCTGCATTTGGCCCAGTGCGGAAGGATCCGAGGTTTTTACGTCCAATTCCGTAATATGAATGGATAAACCTATATCCGAAAAGCTTTGGATCACCTGTTTGTATTCATTTACAGAGGGCTCATCCATTCCCAGGTGTCCATGCAGCCCCACGCCGTCCACAAGATTCAATGCCTTTAAGCGCTGAAGCCAATGAATCATCGCATCTGATTTGTCTTTCGTAAAGCAATCAGAATCGCATAAAAGAAGCTGCTGATCCGCCGCGGCGTACTTTTTTGCAAATTGGAAAGCCAGTTCGATATAATCGCTGCCGATGATCCGATACCAAAGGTTATCCTTGACGCGCAGCATTAAAGGGTCCCCTTGGGAGGGATCGATGGCTTCATCCACCACATCCCAGGCGCATACCAATCCCGGATAGGCGGTGTTGATATATGTCATTTCATCCCGAATATAGTTTTCCATCCGGGCGATTAGGGTATCCCGATCCACCAGCTTGGCAGAGCTCCCCTGGGCCCAGTTTTCGGTGAAAAACCATTTGGGCATCTGCTTATGACTGATCAGCGCATGAGCGCGAACACGCATTCCATGTTCCTGAGCAAAAGAAAGGATTTTGTCCGTTTGATCGAAATACAGGGCGACGCGATTTGGATCGTTCAGCTTTTTTGTGGCGTTCCGCGCCAGCAGATAGTTTCCTTCCATCATGGATACGCAGGATAGCAGATTGAAACATGATACGACAGCGTTCGCAGGCGGACCTGAAATCTCATTTCCTATAAGCGATACGCCCACCAGAAAGCTGCCTTCATAACGCTGGGAGAGCGCAGGATATGCGCCGTTCGATTGATATACTGCGTAAGCGGATGCGAAGCTTTCGCCGGAAGCAATGGACAGGCAGGAAATGACAAGTATACAGACAAGCAGGAACGCCGCTGTTCTTTTCAAAGGAACGCCCTCCTTTATTGTCAGGATATAAATTATTATTTCTGCTTTTATATATGAAATTCCTGTTCATTCGTTGCGATGAATTTCTTTATATTTGATTTTATTATATCGTTTTAGGAGCTAAATTGAAAAACAGTTGATGATTGCCGGAAAAACGATTGATTTTTTCTGTTTTATGTGAGAAAATGGAATCAAACAATGAATGTGTAATATTTCAAACCGGAAGGAGGAGATTTTTATGATTCGTAGGGTGAAAACGGAAAACGGCTGGATAAAAGGGCTCCCCGCGGCGGACCCGCGGATCACCAGCTATAAGGGAATCCCTTACGCCGCGCCGCCTGTTGGCATGAACCGGTGGCGCGCACCTCAGCCTTGCCAGGATTGGAAGGGAGATCTGGAGGCGTACGCGTTTTCTCCTATCCCCATGCAGGCCCCCATCAGCGCGGACCCCAAGCAATTGTATGATCGGGAATGGCATGTGGATAAAGAAATCCCCATGGGAGAGAACTGCCTGACGCTGAATATTTGGGCTCCGGCGGATGGAAGGGAAAATATGCCCGTTTTCGTATGGTATTTTGGCGGCGGTTTACAAGTGGGCTACAGCGCGGAAATGGAATTTGATGGCGAACGCATCGCCAGGCGCGGCATCGTGGTCGTTACTGTAAATTACCGGGTGGGAGTTTTCGGTTTCCTGTGCCATCCGGAAATCACTCAGGAAGCGCCAGAGGCTCCCGCCAATTTCGGCTTTCTGGATCAACGGGCTGCCACTCAGTGGGTAAAGCGAAATATCGCAGCATTTGGCGGCGATCCCGATAACATCACCATCGGGGGCCAAAGCGCGGGCGGCATGAGCGTATCCGCGCAAATGACGTGCCCGGAAAACAAAGGCCTGTTTCAGCGCGCGATTATTCAAAGCGGCGCTTTTGCTCCGCCATATCCGTTCCGTTTTGGCCTGTGCAGTGATTTGGATAAAGCAGAGGAAAGAGGGAAAGCTTTTTTCGATTTTCTGGGCGTGAAATCGCTTTCTGAAGCAAGGAACATGGACGCTGTAACGCTGCGCGATAAAGCGCTTGAATGGGATGGAATCCACGGCTGGGGGAAAACCTTCGGTGAAGCCGTAGACGGCGTGTTTTCCAAAAGAAACAGTCAGGAATGGTTCCGGGATGAAAATCGACTGCCGGTTCCCGTGCTGCTGGGACACACGAGCAGTGAATTTATCCACAGTCCCCAAGCAAAAAACGATACGGAGCTGCGTGAATTTTCCGAAAAAGCCTTTGGAAATCAAGCGAAAAAACTGCTGTCTTTCTTTTCAAGGCCCGCTTCGGAGGAATCCATTCGGAAGGAAGGCAGCGTGAATTCTATCGAATTTGCTGTGCGGGCTGCCGCGCGCCATCAGCTGACAAACGGAATCCATATCCCGCTGTATTATTATCAATTTGATGCGGAAATCCCCGGATGGGATCATCCGGGAACCTTCCATTCGGTGGATCTTTGGTTCTTTTTTGAAACTTTGGCTAAATGCTGGCGGCCTTTTCGGGGCAAGCATTACGATCTGGCACGCCAAATGTGCGATTATTGGTGCAATTTTATAAAAACGGGGGATCCAAACGGCGCGGGAAGCGATGGAGAGCAGCTGCCTTATTGGCCTGCGTTTGATCCAAAGGCTCCGGTACGAATGAATTTTGGGGATACCTCTGCTGCACATCAATGTCCCGCAGGCGGACTGGTTGATTTTTTGCTGGATCAATACTTGAGCGAAAAAGAATAAAATGATGGAAAGGAGCAGCAATGATGCGTAGAATGGTTTTGGGTTATGCGACCGGAAAAGGACTGGATCAAATGACGAGGGAGGATGCTCTTCGTCTGACCCATGTGAACGTGGCTTTCGGTGTGATTGAAAACGGCTTGTTGTCCATGCGCTGCGTACCGAAACTGAAGGAACAGCTTTCCAGAGTACGGGGCTTGAACCCGAATCTGAAAATCGTTCTATCCATCGGCGGATGGACAGCCGGCGGCTTTTCTATCATGAGCCGTACCCAGGAAGGCAGGGCCGCTTTTGGAGAATCCGTCAGGCAGGTGCTGGATGATTATGGGCTGGACGGCGTGGATATCGACTGGGAGTATCCGTGCAGCGGGCAGGCTGGAATTGATTTCGATCCTTCCGACCGGGAAAACTTTACATACCTGATGCAGGAAATGCGCAAAGCGGCTGGAAATGAGCGCATTGTATCCATCGCGGCTGGCGGCGGAGATTATTTCGTTCGCGATACGGAAATGGACAAGGTGGCGGCGATTTGCAATTATGTGCAGATCATGACCTATGATTTGAATTGTTTCACCCATACCACCCGGCACCATACCAGCCTGTATGCGCTGGCGGGCTCCTATCCCCAGGGGAATGCCGATTATTGCACCCGTATTTTCCATCAGGCGGGCGTTCCGTTGGAAAAAATCGTGCTGGGGGCTGCCTTCTATTCCCGGAAATGGACCGGTGTCAAGAACGAAAAGAACGGCTTGCTTCAGGATGCAGAATCCATCGGCGGGTATGGGCCCGGATACGGGGAATTGCTGGAACAGTATATCGGCAAAAATGGCTTTGTCCGTTATTGGGATGATGTGGCGAAAGCCCCATACCTGTTTGACGGCAATACCTTTATTACCTTCGATGACGCCCAGTCTATCGCGGAAAAATGCGCGTATATCAAAGAAAAAGGTCTACTGGGCCTGATGTATTGGGAACACAGCTGCGATCCCTCCGGCGAATTGCTGAAAGCGATTGCTGAGGGGTTGGAGTAAAGAGCAGCAGAAATCCTGATCATGAAATAGATAACGCTTCCGAGCCTGATAGAAAAAGAAAGAGCGATAAGAAAAGCATAAAGCCGGCAATCAGATAGGCCGGCTTTCTTTTCAGCGGCAATTCATACGTTTTTTGTGCCAAAGGCAAAGAGAATCCAATGGAACCAGCCCAAAAAAGAAATCTGATTTCCTCCTCCTGAAGCTGCTGCGGAGAAAGAAAAAAGCGGGAAGTACGATGCAGCATCATCAAGAAAAATACGCATACGGCAAATCCCAGAAGCAGCCTGTGATAAGCGGGCTTTCGCTTCCGGGAATATGGATAGGACGCATAGGCGGGATTTGGTCCCAAAATTATCCAAAATGCCAACACAGCAGCCGCACCGCCGGGTCCCCAGCGCAGGCCGACCAGCGCCATCAAAGGCGCTGCCCACAGCATCCAGCGCCGGGGACCGGCAGCCTTGCGGATCATCCGCCGTACACCGTCAGCTGCCGAAGGATTTCTTCCGCCTTATCGTTCACATCATCCAGGGAGGATGCGCTTTTCAATGATTCAGCCAGGGCTTGGATGCCTGTCGTCAGCGCAGCGTTATCGGTAACGGCGGCTTTGGTAATGGTTTTGTCAACGGTCTGAATCCGGGTAAGCACCATCTTTTTCAGTCTGTCATCCAACTGTCCTTGATACTGGCTGGCGTATTTCATGCCAACTATTGCGGTATCTCCGATCGTAACCACATAAGCTTCGTCCACTTCGCTCAGCTTTTCCACCGCTTCCTCCATGGCCTGCGATGCTTTCTTTGTGTCCTCCAAGGTTCTTTCACCGTTTGCGGCAGGGCCTGCGGAACTTTCCGGCTGCGGATTGCTTTCAGCGTTGGCCGTTGGCTGTGCAGTGCCTGCAGCCGTATCGGGCAGCAGGTTTTCCAGCATATTGGTGGCCCCGGGCGTAGGGGAAGGTAAGGTATCCGCGCTGCTTGCG
>JAUNMW010000005.1:40805-50255 GCA_030537395.1 Clostridia bacterium
GAGCAGCATGGCTGACAGTGCTGTCAGCAGCAAGAGAAACAAAACTTTTTTCATAGCAAATCGCCTCCTCGCGGCTATTGTGCGCAGGGAGGCGATGATTTATCATTGGGATTATTTGTCGAAAGAAGAAAAAATCATTGGTACAGCGTGCATCCGCCGATGAATTCCCGCAGCAGAGAAAGCGGCGGGATGTCCGGCATGGCTTCGTCGGTGGCGGGCAAAATGTAATGAAGGATTTTCAGCAAACGCCGGGAGCTCAAATATACCGGGTTTTCCGGCGGGATCGCGTTCAAAAGATCGTAAGCGTACCGTTTTAATACCGGAAGCTCGTAATGCAGCGCGGAATTGAACATGAAATCAGCCTGTTCCTGATAAGGAAATATCCATTTTTCCTCGCCGCGGCGCACGCTGTCCCACATGGCCAGGGTTTCTTCCGGCGGCGTAGCGCGGAATTGATGATCCCGTACGATGCGGCGGAGAAGACGAGCGTCCGTTGTGCGGATGCGGTTATGATGATCCAGATTCAAGCAGGTAAGCTCGCTGATATAAACCTTGCAGATCAGGCTGGGATCAAAACCCTCGTGAAGCGCCGGGTTCAGAGCATGAATGCCCTCCATGACCAAAATCTGCCCTTCCTTCAACTGCAAAGGATAACCTTCGGGAGCTCGTTTGCTTGAAGTAAAATCGAATTTGGGCATGATCACCTTTTCACCGCGCAGAAGACCCGCTACGCATTGACGCATCAGAGGAACATCCAAAGCGGAGAGCGCTTCCAGATCCGGCAGGCCGTTTTCTTCCAGCGGAAGCAGATCCCGATCCAGATAAAAATCATCCAGGGAAATGAGCACGGGACGCAGCCCCAGCACCCGAAGATGAATGCAAAGGCGATTGGAAAAAGTGGTTTTTCCACTGGAAGAGGGACCGGCTACAAACACCGCCTTGGCCCTTTTCTGTGCAACGCCCTGGGCGATATCGCCGATGGATTGATCATGCAGCGCTTCATTGATGCGGATGAACTGGGGCAATTCTCCACAAACGATCATATCATTCAGATCGGATGCGTTCATGACATCCAAAATGTTGCACCACCGATTGGACTGAGCAAAAACCTCCAGGATCTTGGGACGGGAAACGAAAGGCGCAGGCGATGAGGGATCTTCAGGGGACGGCATTTGCAGCACCATGCCCGTGCCGTGCAGCCGCAGATGGAAAGCGGAAACGAAGCCCGTGGAAGGCAGCATGGCGCCATAAAAATATTCCGCGATGCCGCCGCATTGATAGATGGGAAAATAATCATAGGGCCGATAGGCCAGCAGGCGGGTTTTATCCACATGGCCGATTTTCATGAAATAATCAATGGCTTTTTCACGGCTCCAAATTTCCCGTTTGAAAGGCAGATCCTCTTTTACGATGGCTTCCATTTCCGCTTGCAGCTTGCCGACGATTTCCCCGGTGGCATCTCGATCCAGCAGCCGCATATAAACGCCGTAGCCAATGGAATGCTCAATGCGCACGTCCGATTTGGGCAAAACGCGGTGCAAGGCCAGCAGAAATACAAAGCGAAGGGAGCGCTCATAGATTCGGCGTCCCTCTTCATTTTGAAAGGTAATGGGGTGCAGCTCGCAGTCCTTTTGCACGGATTCCGTCAGCTCCAGCGCCTGACCGCCGCAAAAGCAGCCCAATGCCGTTTTCAGATATTCCGGGGCCATGGAGGCAATGATTTCCCGAACGGAAATCGGCTCAGAAAAAGAGGCGGTTTTGCCCAACATTGTAATAATCATATTTTCCTCTTTCTTTGATGGTCGGTATCAGTTCATGCCTGCTCCGCCGCCTGCTGGGCCGCGATTTTCTGGGCCCATTGCAGGTGTTTGGTGTGCACGTAAGGCGCGCTTTGCTCATCCGCCAGGGAAGAAGAACGGGTCATGATCCGTTTGCCTTCATCATTTTTGCCCAAAGCGATTTTGACAAACGCTAAACCGTGCTGGGGACAGTCCGCCAAGGCCATATACTGCTCGTTCCGCTGCTTGACATACCCCTCCGGCACTTCCATACGTTTGCCGCAAATCGGGCAGGGGGGATTCGTGGCGGCGGGGCTCTTAAAAGCATCCTTGGAGGAGCGAATGCGCAGAATGGCGGTGCTTTCCTTCTTGGTGCGGTCCAGATGCTGCAGCTTCCGGGGCATCAGCGGGTATTCCAGCACTTTGGCGGGATCCGGCATTTTAGCAAACACCAAGGCAGTATAATAAGCGTCGTTCACAGCGTTGTGGAAAGGCATGTTTTCTTCGTCGGGATCGATTTCCAGCATTTCCATGGCGGCTTTCAGACCCTTGCGTTCCTTGCTGTTGCCCGTTACATCGCCAAAAAGCCGCTGGGCGTCGTAAATTTTGGAAAGAGGTGTTTCGCATTGGAAGAAAGTCATGTTCTGATTCAGCACGGAAATATCGTCGCAGCCCCAGGTGAGCAGCACGTAATCCTCCCCGCACCAGGCGGCAAAGGCCGCCAACGCTTCATTAAACTGCGGCGCGTCTGCCAGATCATCCTGGGCAATGTGAGTGATCCGGGAAATGCGGGGGTGAAGCCGCACATAATGCTGCGGCTGAATGAGCTGGGAAAAAGAATCCACTACCTCATAGTTTTCATTTACTTTTACAGCACCGATCTGAATCATTTCAAATAACAGCTTGCCGCCCACGCTTTTATAGGCGGGGGAATGATAAGAGATGGGCTGATTCCATTCCAGGTCCAGGATGATGTACTGCATACGGGAAAACCCTCCGGTCATTGCTTGATCTTATATTTTTTAAATGCCTTTTCAGCATAAATGTGCATATCTTTCCCCAGGGTAAACAGAAACAGGATGGATGCCGCGCCGAATGCCCACCAATCCAGCCACAGGCACAGCAGGGCGAACACGAACGCGCCAATGGTCCATACGGTAAACAGTTTTTGATAATCCTTGGCAATGGCTGTTTTATCGTACTGGGCCTGCTGAGCCTCCGTAAAGAAATTGAAGCCGCCGATGAGCTTGCATGCTTTTTCCTTCTTTACCGCGAAAATGACGGCGAACGCGCCGAACAGCACGCCTGTTAACGCAAGAATGATTGCCAATTGGATTCCGGCTTCGGTCATTGCGATTCCTCCCGAATGTGTTCAGCGGCGCTTTTGCCCGCCAGGGCCCCGGTGGCCCAGGCAATCTGCAGGTTGTACCCGCCGGTATGAGCGTCCACGTCGATCACTTCTCCGGCGAAATACAAACCGGGCACAGTTTTGCTTTCCATGGTGTTGGGGGACAGGGCCTTTACATCGATACCACCCCGGGTGACGATAGCTTCCTCGATGGGGCGGGTGCCAAAAACGGTCAGGGGGAGAGCCTGAAGATGCTCCGCAATGGCGGAGCGCATGACGGTTGTAATCTGATTGCAGGGCATTTTTCCATCGATGCCGCAAAGCGCCGGAAACAGCGCGGCGAAACGCATGGGCAGCAGCGTTTGCAGCACGGTGGACAGCTGCTTTTTCCCAGCGGAGGACAGCTCCCGGGTCAGCCGCTGATCCAATTGTTCTCTCGTTAATCCGGGCTTTAAGTTCAGCGTCAATTCACATGAACCGTTTTCCGGTAAATGGCAGGAGCATTCGATCACCAGAGGACCTGAAACGCCAAAATGAGTGAACAGCATTTCGCCTTGCTCGGAATAAATTATTTTACCACAGGAAGTGCCGATAAGGCAAATGTTTTTTAGCGTCAGCCCCTGCAGCTCCATGGGCCAGGTTTCCTTCGTCCTCAAGCCTACCAGGGATGGGCGGGGCGGCAGCACCTTGTGTCCGGTTCCTTCCGCCCAGCGGAACCCATCGCCTGTGGAACCGGTGGAAGGGTAGGACATGCCGCCTGTGCAGATGATAATGGCTTTGCCGGAATAAACCTCGCCGTTTATCGTTTCAACTCCAATAATACCGTTTTCATCTGAAAGTATTCGTTTCACTTCCGTATGAAACCGAATTTCCACACCTGCCTGACGGAGCCCCTTTTCCAAAGCCTTGGTCACATCGCTGGCATGATCCGATACGGGATAAGCCCGGCGTCCCCGCTCCACCTTGGTTTCACAGCCCAGATCATGGAGCAAAGAAAGCATATCCCGGGGAGCAAACTGACGCAGGGCGCTGTAAAGGAACCGGGGGTTCCGGGGCACTTCTTGGAGAAAATCCTGTATATCCTCGCAGGCGTTGGTTACATTGCAGCGGCCTTTCCCGGTGATGTAGACCTTCTTTCCCAGCTTTTCGTTTTTTTCCAATAAGGTGACCTTCGCGTCGTTCCGGGCGGCGAATAACGCGGCCATCATGCCCGCCGCGCCGCCCCCGATCACGATCACGTCACAGCTTTTTTTCGCGTTCACGATGATTTGCTTTGTCCTTCCCAATTGAGCTTTTTATTCTGTGAAATCCTGCATTTGCTCGATAAAATCAGCATTGTAATCCCGGAAATTGCCCAGGAAGGTGCAGGTAATGTGCCCCTGACGAAGATAGAAATAATCGCTGCCGGGCTCAGCAGGCTCCATGGGTACGCCGGAGGTATCGTTGGCCTTCAGCCAGAAGTAGGTTTGCCCCAGGGGGCTCACCCGCTTTTCGTATCCATCCAGATAATAAGCCTGGCTCAGGGAGCATACCTTCAAAGGTTTTAAGGTTTCAGGCGGGATGGCAGGAGCGTTCAGGTTGATAAGTGTAAACCGTGGCAGCTTGACATTTTCAAAACGCTCCGCTAATTCCACAGCAACGTTTGCCAGGTGGTGGCGCATGGCGTCATCGGCTCCCGGCATAATGGATACAGCCATGGCGGGAATGTAGCACATGGACGCTTCCCGGGCAGCGGCTACCGTTCCGCTGTAATACACGGCGCTGCCGGCGTTTTCTCCGTTGTTGATGCCGGACAGACAAAAATCGAAGCCATCCTCCACCATAAAAGGAGCAATGCGGGCACAGTCGGTAGGCGTACCGTCCACAGCGAAGGCCCGGGCTCCTTCCCAGGGGATTTCATGGGCCAGTAAAGGGGCGGTCAGGGTGATGTGCTGGCTGTTGGCGCTGCATTGGCTGCTTGGGCCGCTGATGGTGACTTTATGCCCTCTTTTGATGGCGGCGTCCGCTAACGCCTTCAAACCGACAGAATAAACGCCGTCGTCATTGGTGACCAGAATCCGCAAAAACATCCCTCCTTCGGGAAATAAACATACATCATTATTATACTGTAAAACCTTGTATTACGCAAGCATGGAAAAATGCAATTCGGCATAGGATGCAGCGAAAGGGGAGAGGAACAATGGCGTTTGGTTACGCATTTCTTTGCGGCTTTCAAGGAGCGAAAGGGTATATCCGGGAAACTGATGGAATAAGAACTGTTTCCGTGCGAGGAATGAAGCCGGGTGAAAAATGTGTTTTGTACGTCTTTATTGACAAAGAAGCTGATATATGCGACAAAAAAACAGCAGATTCAGATGGACACGCGACGCTGGAAACGGCGCGGTCTGGGCCTTTGTTTGTGACGCAAAATGAAACAGTACGCCTGTGGGAAGGAAATGACGATACATATTTGCGGGCTTGCGAGTTTTTAGTTTCCCACAGTCATGCATCCATGGACAATTTTCAGAAAGAAACCATAAAAAGGAAAGAAGAAGCCCCCGCAGCAAATGAAGCAGAGACAAACCTGGATTCGTGGGTTTTCGAGCCTGCAATCCCTGACGAAAAAGAAAACTTCCCGCAGGAGAATATTTCTCCCGCGGGAAAGGTAGAACAGGAACCGGATTATACGCTTCGAGCACCAGGGAAGGGTGAACCAGTGGACACTTTGCCGGAAAGAAATCACACGATATATTGATCCAAATCTATTTCCAGGATTTCTTCTTGGACGGATTTTCCGGTGTTATCCAGGAAATGACCTTGGTTTTCCGGCATGGCTTCCAGCTCATGCTTCAGAAACAGAGCCCTTCCGATCATGTCTGCGTCTCCGCGGCTGCGAATGCGCGATTCTATTTCTGCCTCAGCAGCGGTCAGAACGATATAATACAGCGGGATGGAAAACTGTTTTGCCAGTGCCTTCACCCGGGGCAGCTCGGTTTCGATCACATAGTCGATTACAACATCCACG
The DNA here is from genome assembly GCA_030537395.1 of Clostridia bacterium. Classification (GTDB taxonomy): domain Bacteria; phylum Bacillota; class Clostridia; order Christensenellales; family Aristaeellaceae; genus RUG563. The sequence goes on from JAUNMW010000005.1 coordinate 46,936, forward strand.
CCTTGATGGAGCGCTCTTTCCGCGGCGTACAGGATGCAGTCCCAGTTGAAACGCAGAATGTCCTCCCACAGCACAAGATCAGAGGGCTGACCGTCTGAAAAGAATGGGTCTTTCGCGTCGGGCTCCACAAAACCCTGGTGGAAATGATCGCCGTGAATCACGTAAACCGATTTTCCGGTTTGATTCACCAGGTATTTCGCGTAAGCATCAGCAAAGGTAGATTTTCCGCAGCCGCAGGGGCCGGAAATGAAGATGATTTTATTCATGAGAAACCGCTTTGGCCGCGCCGTCTATGGAGAGGGTTTGGGCGTCGAAGGGCAGGAAGGCGAAATGGAAGGTACGGTCTTCCTTCAGATACAGCTTATCTTCTTCCAGCGGTTCAGGCCCGCAGGAGTTGGTGCCTACAGGCCCCATGGCGCCGTCGATCAGCCAGGTGATTTCGTCGGTATGGCCCAGCTCAATGGTGTGCTGCGCTTCGGTGAGCATTTCCGGGGTATAGTGATGGGCGGAGAAGGAGAAATTGTTTCCAGCAGCCATCAGGCCGATCCCCCGATTGTTCAGCAGCGCGGCGAACGCGGTGTCCTCGTGAGCGCCGTTCTCCTGAGGACGAACGTAGGGTTCATGAGTTTCGTCCACTGTGGCTTCATACCGCCCGATGAGCGCGCCGGTTTTCTTGTCGGGATAGCTTTCAATGGGACCCCGGCCCTGCCATACCAGCCGCTCAAAACCTTTGGGAAGCGCCATGCGCATGCCCAGGCGAGGCAGATAATCGGCGATTTCCCGCAGCGGCACATAAGTGATATCCAAAGCGATTTTGCCATCACCGGTAACAGTATACTGCTGGGATACACGCATCATGGGGGGCAGTACCTTGGGGCCGCAGAGGCAAACGACGTCGATTACTGCGCTACTTTCAGTCAGCTTTGCTTCCAGCTTTTCATTCCGGGCCTGCAGATGATCCAGATACAGCTTCTTCCACCGCTCAGCAGCGCCGTGCCAGCCATTGTCGTTGTCGGTGGGCGCGCGCCACAGGTTTACCCGCAGTCCGCTTTCCAGCACCATGAAAAACGAGTCCGCACAAGCCCTCACGGTTGAATGCCGCGCAGAAATCATTGCCGCGCACGGTATAACCCTCGTGGGTCTTCTCCAAAGAGAGGGGAGAGGCGGGCAGGCAAACGGGAGCCTCTTTTTTGCCCAGCGCCAAGGCCAGCTGATCCTGAGCGACCACATAACCGGCGGGAGCCCAAGAGGTATCATTACGCAGGGTAAAGGTGAAGTTCAGATAAGAACCGGCGGGATACTGGCCCAGGTTCAGCGTGATTTCTTCCGTTTCTTCCGCAGGCGTATTCAGAATAAATTCACCCTGAGCCAGGGTTTTTGCGCCGTTGACCACAGTATACTGGCCGGCCAGGTGGGACAGGGACAGGAAGCTGTAATAGTTCCGGAAGGAAACGATGCCTTTGGCTTCGTTCGTCATCGCGGCGCGGACAGGACGGATCACATGCTTGTATTCCAGGAGTCCGGTGTGGGGCGTCCGGTCCGGGTAGGTCAGGGCGTCCACGCAGAAGCAGCCGTCATGTGGCCACTCGCCGAAATCGCCGCCATAAGCGTAATATTCCTGGCCATTTTCGGTTTTCACGATGCCATGATCCGCCCATTCCCAAATGCAGCCGCCCATCAGCTGAGGATAAGCCATATAGGTTTGCCAGTAGGCTTCCAGTAATCCGGGGCCCTGACCCATGGCATGGCAGTATTCGCACTGGAACAGGGGCTTCTTGGGATTCCCCTCGGCGTATTCCTTCATGAAGTCGATGCCCGCGTACATGCGGCTGGTCACGTCGGCGGTAATGGCTTCCTTTTCCCACTGGTCCCGCTCATAGTGGATGGGTCGGGCGGTATCGATCTTCCGCATGGCCTCCGCCATGGAAACGTGGCAGCAGCCATAGCCGGATTCGTTGCCCAGGCTCCACATCACGATGCAGGGATGGTTCCGGTCCCGCTGCACCATGCGCACGCCGCGATCCACAAATTGGGTAGTCCACTTGGGATCGGTAGCCATATAATCGTAGGAATTGAACTGGGTGACGCCATGGCACTCGATGTCCGTTTCATCCACAACATACAGGCCGTACCTGTCGCACAACTCCAGGAACCGGGGATCATTGGGATAATGGCTGGTACGGACGATGTTCATGTTGTGGCGCTTCATGAGCACCACATCCTTTTCCATTTCATTGACGGGGGTATAAAAGCCCAGCGTGGGATGGGTATCATGCCGGTTCACGCCCAGCAGCTTTACATTTTTGCCGTTGACGTAGAACACGCCGTCCTTGATTTCGATTTTACGGAAGCCGATGAACACCCGCTCTGCCTGGCCGGGAATTTCGACGATCAGTTCGTAGCGATTAGGCGTTTCCGCGGTCCATGCTTTTACATTTTTGATTTCGGCGGCAAGCTTCGCTTCCCCGTCCGTTACAGCGGATTCCTGAGAAAGAATGGCTTCTTCTCCGTCCAGCAAAGTCCATTTCACTTTTTCAGCGCCGATGGCTTTTACGGTGACGGTCAGTTCGCCGTCCTGATAGCCGTTGGACAGAGAAGTATCCGCCCATACATCGGCAATTCTTTCTTTGCCGAAGGAAAGCAGGGCCACGTCCCGGAAAATACCGGCATGCCGCCACATATCCTGGTCTTCCAGGTACGTGCCGTCGGACCATTGCAGCACGACCACCCGCAGGGAGTTTTCGCCATCCCGCACGAACGCGGAAATATCAAATTCAGCGGGCAGATGGGGGCCCTTGGAGAAACCGGCCAGCTGTCCGTTCACATACACATAATAGCAGGAGGAAACGCCCTCAAAACGAATCACGGTTTGCCGATCACGGAAGGCTTCGGGCAAAATGAAAGTCCGGTCATACACGCCCACGGGCGTATCATCGGGCACAAAGGGAGGATCAAAAGGAATGGGAAAACGCACGTTGGTATATTGCGGCGCGCCGTAGCCCTGCAATTGCCAAACGCCGGGCACCTGGATTTTGCCCGGAATGCCTTCGCCTGCTTCACCGGACAGCTCTTCCACGCCGTAAGGAGAATTGTAATAGGTAAAATCCCATTCGCCGTTCAGGCCCAGGTAATAGGGCGACATGGCCCGCTCATCCTGCCGGGCGGATTCGGCGTCGGGATAGGGGATCAGCGTGGCCCGGGCGGGCAAACGGTACAGGTTTGTACAGTTCAGATCCTGAAATTCAGTACGCATAGCGCATTCTTCCTCCGTTTATTCGATGATGTTGCTGGTGATATAGTCCACGCACCAGGCGGCAAGG
>JAUNMW010000397.1 GCA_030537395.1 Clostridia bacterium
AGTCAAGCAGGCAACAATAGGCGGCCTTTCCCCTGCCCGATTTCGCCTATTTTCATTGTGCCCGAAAGCTTGCTATATACCGTTCCCAGCGCAGCACGCGGAGCTTCTTGGGATATACCCTCCAAGTAACTTCGCGAGGAGTGGGTCCAGGGCCTCAGGCCCTGGCGCAGGTCTGGGGGCGCGCAGCCCCCAGCGTAACCCCTTAGTTTGAACTAACTAAGTAATTTAAAGCGCTCTATTGAAAAGTAACTGCATCAAAAGGAGAAAACGGATGCTTGTATTTGACACGCACTGCCATTTGGACGATGAAAAGTTTGACGAGGACCGGGAGGAAGCGTATCAGCGGATGATGGACGCGGGTGTGCGCAGATGCGTATGCGTGGGAAGCGATATTGCTACTTCCAAACGGTCCATTGCGTTTGCGCAGAGCCACGGGGGGGTGTATGCCGCCGCGGGGGTGCATCCTCATGAAGCCAAGGATGCCGCTCCGGATTATCTGGATGAGCTGACGGAATTGCTGTCCCGCCCCCGGGTGGTGGCGTTGGGTGAAATCGGTCTGGATTATTATTATGATCTGTCGCCCCGGGATGTGCAGAAACGGGTGATGGAGGAGCAGGTGAAGCTGGCTGTGAAGCTGGGAAAGCCCGCGATTTTCCATATCCGAGACGCCCACGGGGACATGGTGGATTTTTTTAGGACACAAAAAGAATTGCCCGCCGGGATCATTCACTGCTTTTCCGGCAGCCCGGAAATCGCCCGGGAATACGTGAAAATGGGCTTTTATATTTCCTTTGCGGGGCCGCTTACGTTTAAAAAAGCGCCGCATTTGCAGCAGGCCGCCCGGGAGGTGCCGCTGGATCGGGTGCTGGTGGAAACCGACAGCCCCTACCTGGCCCCGGAACCCAAGCGGGGACGGCGCAACGAACCGGCCAACGTGGTGTATACCCTGAAAAAACTGGCGGAGCTGCGGGACATTCCGGAAGAGGATATGGCCGAAATCACCTGGAACAACGCCTGCGCGCTTTACGGGATTGATTTGCATGAATGAAAACGCGCCGATTCGCCGGGCCGCGCCCAAGGATATATACCGCCTGGCCGAAATAGAAGTATTCAATTACCGGCTGAATTTCTATCCCATTTTTCGGAACGATGATTATTATTTTTCCGAGTTGAGAACGGACGCTCTGGCCCGGGATTATTTGGAGCGCCCGGAATGGCTGCGCCAAACCTTTGTGTACGCCGATCCGGCGGTAAAAGGCTTCATTCGGGTGAATGGAAATCAGATTGAAAAGCTGTTCGTGGAGCCGGTGCTGCAGGGACGGGGAATCGGCGCGCAATTGCTGGATCACGCGGTTCATCTCTGCGGCGCGTCCTGTTTATGGGCGCTGGAGAAAAATGAACGGGCGTTGGGCTTTTACGCCCGGCACGGCTTTGCGCCAACCGGAGAAAGAAAGCCGGAGGAGGGAACGGCGGAATTCCTGATCCGGCTGGAGAGGCGGGCAATTTAGAGCGCGTTCAGTGCCTTTTCCAATACATCCGCAAACGACTGAACCACAGGGCCCAGGGAAGCAAGCCACAGTTTGGTTTCCGGGCTGTTTTTATATTGCAGCGGATTGCGGCGGATTTCCAGGGTTCGCCGCAGGGCGGTTTCATCTGGGCAGAGATGATTCTCAAGCGCCCATTCTCCAGCTCGCGTTTTCGCAATGATGTGACCGGTGCGCAGGGTATACATGCAGCGGGCGATATCCAGCAGCCAGCCGCAGGAATACAGGCTTTCATTGGTTTGAACAGCGTATTTCCGAATGGTATCGTAATGGAATCGTACAGCGGAGGCAAGGTCGGAATAAGAGGGGTGAGGGAGGCGGGACCGCACGTCCTCTCCC
>JAUNMW010000398.1 GCA_030537395.1 Clostridia bacterium
GTTGAGATATATTTTGTTGATGCATCTTTTATTCGCTGGATTGGCAGTGAGAAAGAGAAAGCACTATATAAATCTCAACTCTCAACTCTTGACTCTCAACTCCCTTATTGACTAAAGTGCTCAACAATCATGGTATCATAGCGTCCGAATAAACTTTTCCATCCGTGAAAAGGCTTCCAGCATCCGCTGCAGATCGGTAGCGTAGCAGCAGCGGATATGGCCCGCGCCGCTTGAACCGAAGGCGTCGCCGGGCACGCAGACCACTTTCTGCTCCCGAAGCAGGCGGGTGCAGAATTCCTCGCTGGTCAAACCAGTGCTCTTGATGCTGGGGAAGCAATAGAAAGCCCCCCGGGGCTCGAAGCAATTCAGACCCATCTTGCGGAATGCGTCCAGCATCACCCGCCGGCGGCGGTCATAGCTGCGGCGCATGGTTTCCACGTCCTCGTAGCCCGTTTCCCGGTTCTTTTTCAATGCCTGCAATCCGGCCACCTGGGCCTGGCGCGGGGCGCACATGATGGCATACTGGTGAATCTTGTTCATTTCGTACAGGATTTCCGCCGGGCCGCAGGCATAGCCGAGACGCCAGCCTGTCATGGCGAAAGCCTTGGAAAAGCCGTTGATCAGCACGGTGCGGCTTTTCATGCCGGGCAAAGCGGAAAAAGCGATGCGTTCTCCGTCGGAATAGGTCAATTCCGCGTAGATTTCATCGCTGATCACCAGCAGATCGTATTTCTCCGCCACGGCGGCGATTTCCTGCATCTGCTGCTTGTTCATCACCGCGCCGGTGGGATTATTGGGATAGGGAAAAATCAGCGCCCGGGTTTTGTCCGTCACCGCGGCTTCGATTTCGGCCGGGGTGATGCGGAATTCATCCTCCGCTTTGGTGGCTACCGGCACCGGGGTTCCGCCCGCGAAGGTGACGCAGGGGGCGTAGCTGACGTAGCCGGGGTCCGGCAGGATCACTTCGTCCCCGGGCTGAAGGCATACCCGCAGGGCCAGGTCGATGGCTTCGCTGGCTCCCACCGTGACCATCATTTCCTTTTCGGGATCGTATGATACCTGGAAACGGTCAACAAGGTATTGGGCGATTTCCTTGCGCAGAGACAAAAGACCCCGATTGGGAGTGTACTGGGTTTCGCCGTCCAGGATGCTGTCGATGGCGGCGGAACGGATGTGATAGGGCGTTACAAAATCTGGCTCGCCTACGCCCAGGGAAATGGCGTCCTTCATGGTGCCGGCAATATCGAAAAAGCGGCGGATGCCGCTGGGGGGAACCTGGGCTACCCGGGGATTGATGAAATTGCTCACGGGGACACCGCCAATCGTTTATCGGTATGCTCGCCTACAAAAATGACGCCGTCCTGTTTGTAGCGCTTGAGCACGAAGCTGGTGGAGGTGCCGGTAACGGATTCCAGGGGGCTCAGCTTTTCGGATACGAACAGGGCCAGTTCCTTGAGCGTGCGGGCTTCCACCAGCACCAGCAGATCGTAGCTGCCGCTCATGAGGAACACGCTCTTTACTTCGTCAAAGCGGTAAATGCGGCCCGCGATGGCGTCGAAGCCCATGTCCCGCTGGGGGGTCACCTTGACTTCGATCATGGCTTCGCACCGCTCTTTTTCCGTGCGGTCCCAGTTGATGATGGGAGAGTATTGCAGGATCACCCGATCCTGTTCCAACTCCTCAATGGCTTCCGCTACCTGGGCAAGCTCCGCCCCGGTCATTACCGCGATGCGCTCCAGGGGCGTGCGGCAATCCTCGGACAGGATCTCTAAGATTTGCATTTTTAAAGACTGCATCGTTTTTCCTCACTTTTATGATCATTGTTTCAGAGGCAGAAAAGAACAGCATGAAGATGAAAGAAGTTGAGAGTTAAGAGTTGA
>JAUNMW010000117.1 GCA_030537395.1 Clostridia bacterium
GGCCCTTTGCCCGCCGCGGCCCTGCCCGGTGTGTTTGTGCCCGGCAGTGTCGCGGGGCCTTGCGGGCTTGGGCCGTCTACCGGGCCCCTGGGGGTGCTGGCCTCCGGCGCATCATCTACCGGGGGGCCTGCCCCCCTGCCCCCTTTCCCCGCCCCTGGCGGGGCCCCTTTTTTTCTTCCGGGGGGCCTGCCCCCCTGCCCCCCTTTCCCCGCCTCTGGCGGGGCCCCTGTGTCCTTTTTCCGGGGTCGGGTGGGGGTTTCCCCACCCCTCCCCCGAAAAACGGCCAGAAAGGCCCCGTATGGCCCGTTTCGGAGGGGTTGCGCGGGTCAAGCCCGCGCCGGAAGGGGTGAGGATGGTATTTTCCTTTGTCCGTCCTCCCGCCCTGCCCCGGTCAGGCGGGGCCCCTCCCGATCCGGGCCGGAAGCTGCCCCGTCCTTCTCCCCTTCGTCCTGCCCGGCCCAGATCGGCCCCGCCGCCAGCATCGGAAAGCCCGCAGCGGGTAAATCAATTTCGTCCCTTAAACAATCAAAAAGCCCCCGCCTTTGTGCGATTTTGTTTCATAAATAAGAACGCCTGTTCCCGTTGCGCGATAATGTCACAAATTTGTGCCATTTCGTCCATTCCTCATTGTGCCATTTTCTGATATACTACCCTCGTATGGCTCTAAGCGAACAAAAAGAAAGCCCTTCCAAGGCCATCTCCCACAATAACCTCGGAAGGACTTTGCAGAATGGAGGTAACCGCTACCCCATTCCCAGCGGAGAAGGAGAGATTCGAACTCTCGAACGGTTTTACCCGTTACACGATTTCCAGTCGTGCGCCCTCGACCAAGCTAGGCGACTTCTCCATCGTCACAAGCATTGCTCGTCAACGGGAGATATATTATCATATTTTCTCTCCTGAGTCAAGCACAAATTCTTGTGTTTATGAAATTTTTTGCTCAAAAGAGGGCGGCGGATGGATATTGACAGGCCGATCCCGACTGCAGGCCAAAACGAAAGATGCCCCGAAATGCCGCTGCCCTCTATTTTTTCACCCGCTATGTTAAGCAGGCCGGTGCCCGGCGAAAACTTTCTGCCGTCCCCTGGCGTGCTGAGCACGGGGGCATGACATCTGGTCATCTGGCCCAGGTTCCGTTTAATGAAATGTGGGTAAAAATAGAAAACTGGCGAACATTTCAGGAACATCTCTGCGGTCTCTATTATATGCTCTTTGAGACGGCTTGTCAAGGCAAAGATGCAGATTGCTTTTCATTTGTGATATTTTTTATTCTGGTTTGATAGAAGTCGCACAGTTCCTGCGCAAATTCGCTTTTCTGCGCTTCCCCGGTGATTCGCACGGACCCCAAATAAGCGTCCGGCACGATGGTGGCATAGCCGTCCGCGTGCCGGATGCGAAGGCCGTCCCCCAGGGTGTGGGGCAATGTGATCTGATCGCACAGGGCGTGGAGGATTTTTCCCTTTTCCCCATTGGTGCATGCAATATCCCGTACCGTAATATGGGTTTCCGGCAAGCGCCGCAGCAAGGAATCCAGAGGGCCGGTTTTCAGCGCTTCTCCAATCAGCATCATTTGTGCCAGGCCATCCTGCATGACCAGATTCTGAAACGCGCACGCTTCGCTTTCATCGGGAAGCATCAGCGGAGCGATAGCCTCCGCCGCTCGTGGAACCCCGGAAAGATCATAGATTTTTTCATGCTCTTGCTTGCACAGCAGCAGGATCAGCAGCGTTTTCTGTTCTTTGGATACCGGCTGATCCTGCCCAAGGAGGGTCATATCCTCTCCGGTTTCGGACAGCAAAAAGCCTGTTTCCCCCGGCCGCAGCGCCGCTTCCGCAGCCGTGCCGCACCGGACATCCCGGGCCGGGAGACGGCGCAGCGCATCCAAAGCCAGATGCCGCAGCCTTGCGGAATCACAGAATACCGCCAGCGGGGAAAACAAAGATCGGCGCCCATCGCCGGCGGCAATTGCGTGCAGATAAATTTCCTCCGCGCCTGAAAGGAGCACTGTTTTCTCCGCCCGGGTAAAGGAGGAGGCCCCTTCCTGCCGCAGCATGCAGGCATCCATGGCCGTTCTTTGCTTGGAAGAAAGGGGCCGACCATGCGTCAGATAAAAGCGCAGATGCTGCCCCGCCGCGTAAACGCCGCCTTCCGCGCCTGTTCGGTCAATCAGCATGCGCAGCATGGGTTCCGTCATTTCTCCGCAGGACATTGCCCGCACGCCCGCCGCGCTGAAAGCGCCCGAGGCCAGGCATTCCATGGCCTGAGTGCCGCTGTGGGCCGTCAGCACCCGGTGAATGCCTGTGACCCTGGCAAAAGCTCCGCACAAGGCACATACTCTTTCCGCCGAATCGCATTCCGCTCCCTGATGGGTCCACACTGCCGCAGTATCATCGTTTTCCGTTACATTTTGGCTGATCACCGCACCGGACGCCGTTTTCATATGAGGCCACACGCGTACCCCGGGCCGAAGCAGCGCATAGGAGCCCACCGACGCCCTGTCCCCCAGGGCGCAGCCATCGCTGATTTCCGCGCCGCGGCGTACGATGACCCCCTCGCAAAGCACGCTGCCCATGACGCGCGCTTTCTCCCGCACCTGCGCTTCCGACCACAGACAGGAACCCTCTACTGTCGCTCCAGCCTCGATCCGGCAGTTTTCGCCAATGACCGCATTGTGGATCACCGCGCCGGGACCCACCGATGCATGGGCTCCGATCAGGCAGGGGTCCTCGATCCGGGCGGAGGGATGAATCTGCGCCGTTTCATGAATGCCTTCCGCATGCGGCAGCTGAACCCGCCCCGCCAGTAAATCCATTTGCGCGGTCAGGTATGCCTTTTGATCGCCCACATCGCACCAGTAGCCTTCCATTTCGTAGCCATACAGCGGCAGGCCCCCGGCCAGCAGCGCCGGAAAAATGTCCTTTCCAAAATCCGGCATGCCCTCTTCCGGAATATAATCCAGGATTTCCGGTTCCAGAATATAAATGCCCGTGTTGACCAAATCGCTGAACACCTGGCTCCAGGAAGGCTTTTCAATGAATCGGGTGACACGGTTTTCCCGATCCGTCAGCACCACGCCGTAGGGAAGCGGCACGCTCACACGCTTGAGTACCAGCGTGGCCAGCGCTTTCTTTTCTTGATGAAATTGCAGCGCGGATGATAAATCGCAGTCCGTCAAGCCGTCCCCTGACAAAACGAAAAAGGTGTTCCGCAATTGCTTCTTCGCCATTTTCACGCTGCCGGCCGTGCCCAGCGGCTGCCGTTCCTCATAATACCGCAATTGCACGCCCAGATTCTCTCCCCTGCCGAAGCACCGCCGGATTTTCTGGGGCTGATACCACAGCGTGACCCCGATCTCGTGCATCCCATGCTTTTTCAGCAGATCAATGGCATACCCCATCACCGGCTTTCCCAGCAACGGCACCAAGGGTTTGGGCCTGTGCATCGTCAGGGGCCGCAGCCGCACGCCCTCTCCCCCTGCCATGATAATCGCCTGCAACGACAATCTTCATCGCTCCTTCTGCTTCTTTTTATTCCTATTATGCTCCCGGTACGATTTGGCTATGCCAGGATTTCGGGACGTTTTCATGGACAAACTGAAATTGGCAAAGCCAAAAGAGAGAACAGAGTACGGAGTTCAGAGTACAGATTAGTTAGCCTATGCTTTTCAACTGTGGGGATTGAAAAGCGAAGACTATATCAATCTGCACTCTGTACTCTTTTATAATATTTCAGTTTGTCGGAATAGAAAAAATTCTTCTGCAATACCGTTTGTTTCAAGAATGTAAATAGTAGAAATTCGGTATTGCGTTTTTTCGTAAAAAGTGATATTACTTAAGAAGAACGCAAACCTGTGTTTATCTTACATTTTTTGGAAGGAACTTATTTCGTATGGAAATCAACTGGTATCCCGGTCATATGGCCCGGGCCAAAAGGCAGTTATCAGATCAGTTATCCCGGGTGGACGTGGTGATCGAATTGTGCGATGCCCGGCTTCCCTTTTCCAGCCGCAACCCGGATTTGATGCGGCTGACCGCAAAAAAGGAACGGGTGCTGCTGCTTGGAAAAAGCGACCTGGCAGATCCAAACCTGACCAATCAATGGCTGAATGTTTTCAAGGCTCAGGGGCTTACCTGCCAGGCGCTGGATATGAATAAGCAGGCCAAGGCCGCCCTTGCCCTCATTGACAAAGCAGCCAAGGAAACGGTAGAGCGGGCCGCCCAGCGAGGCATTAAAAAAACGGTGCGGGCCATGGTGGTCGGGGTGCCCAACGTAGGAAAATCCACCCTGATCAACCGGCTGCACGGCGGCAGCATCGCCAAGGTGGGCGATATGCCGGGGGTCACTCGATCCAATCAATGGGTGAAAATCACTCCTTATCTGGAATTGATGGACTCTCCGGGGCTGCTTTGGCCCCGGCTGGACGATCCCATCGCCGCCCGGCGGCTGGCTTACATCGCCGCCATCCGGGACGAGGTGGTGGACACCGCGCAGCTTTCCATTCAACTGCTGACGGATCTGATCGACATGGCCCCCCAGGCGGTGCAGGAGCGGTTCAAGATCAAGGATTTATCCCTGCGCGGACCGGAGCTGCTGGAGGCGGTGTGCCAGGGGCGCGGCTTTTTGATGAAAGGCGGCGTTTTTGACACCGAGCGGGCCTGCAAGGTGGTGCTGGATGAATTCCGGGGCGGCAAGCTGGGCCGCATCACGCTGGAAGCGCCCAGAAAAGAGGCCCAGGAAATAAAGCCGGAAAAAACGCTGGAAAAGATGCCGGAAAAAGATGAAATTCCTGAAAAGGAAGAAGAACATGAGCAGCAATAAGCGTGAAGAAAACAAAATCCCGGCCAAGCGCCTGGAGCGGCTGCAAACCCTGCTGCAAGCGGACGCTCCCTTATGGGAAGCGGGCGTTCGCTTCGCGGGTATGGACGAGGCGGGCCGGGGGCCCCTGGCGGGCAGCGTGATGGCCGCCTGCGTAGTGATGCCCAAAGAACCGCTGATTGCCTGGGTGGACGACAGCAAAAAGCTGTCCCCTCAGCAGCGGGACAAGGTTTTTGACGAAATCATGGCCTCCGCCCTGTTTGTGGGCATAGGCCAGGCCAGCGCGGAAGAAATTGATCAATACAACATTTTGGAAGCCACCAAAATGGCCATGCGCCGGGCGGCGGAGGGAGCCCCTGCGGATGTGTTTCTGATCGACGCCCTGTCCGGGCTGGGATTGCCTGGAGAGGAGAGGGGCATCATACACGGGGACGCGCTGAGCTATTCCATCGCCGCGGCCAGTATCATCGCCAAAGTGACCAGGGACCGGCAAATGCTGGAATTGGAAGCGCAATACCCGGGCTACGGTTTTGCCCAGCACAAGGGCTACGGCACCGCCCAGCACATTCAGGCGCTGAAGGAAAAGGGGGCCTGCCCCGCTCATCGGCGCACGTTCATCGGGCATTTCGTATGAGCATTCAGGAAACGGGCTGGCTGGGCGAAATGCGGGCGGCGGCCTATGCGCGGCGGCAGGGCATGCGCGTTGTGGCCCGGCGGTTCCGCGCCAAAAACGGAGAGATCGATTTGATCGCCCAATCAGGAACCACCCTCGTTTTTATCGAAGTAAAAAACCGGCCCCACGGCGGAATCGGGGAAGGGGCCCGGGCGGTCAACGCCGATAAGCAGCGCCATGTGCGCGCCGCGGCCCGGCTTTATTTGCAGGCCCATCCCTGGCAGGGAGACGTTCGCTTCGATGTGATCGAAATCAGCGCGGCGGGCCTGCGGCATATCAAAAACGCTTTTTAAGGAGCAGCCATGAAAAAAATCAAGCTGTATGGCATCGTTGCCTTTGCGCTGATCATCGTGCTGGCGCTGGGATATTTTTTGTTTTTCCGCACAGCGCCCGCCGACGCGGCATCCTATGAAAACCTGCTGAAAAATGCGGATTTTTCCCAGGTGGACGCGGAAGGCAATCCTTCCAATTGGTATCTGGACGCTTACGCCGGACTTTCCGGTGCGGAGTTCAGCGTGGTGGAGGAGAACGGCCAAAACGCCGCCCGCATCGTGAACCTGCAGCCCAAGGACGCCCGCTTTGCCCAGGAGGTTCATGTATCTCCCAACACCCTGTACCGGCTTCATGGGTATATCAAAGCCGACGCCCAGGACGGCTGGGGGGCCAATTTGTCCATCGAGGGGGGATATTATTATTCCGCCTGGGTGCATGACAGCCAGGGCGAATGGCAGGAAGTGGCCCTGTACGGCCGCACGGGCGAAAACCAGAAATACATCACGGTATTCGCCCGCCTGGGCGGCTACAGCGGCGAAGCCACGGGCGAAGCCCTGTTCCGGGATCTCAGCCTGAGCCGGGTGGACAGCGTGCCGGATGGCTATACCGCCCTTACCTGGGCGCCGGCCTTTGGCGGAAGCGGAAGCGAGGATGAGACCGAGGGGAAAGAGAGCACCGCCTCCCTGCCGCTGATCCTGTCCTCCTGCGCTTATGTGCTGCTGTTTGGCTTTCTATGCCGTTTCCTGCGCCGTCCCCGAACGGTGGAGGAAAAGAAAAGCCCCCTGCGTGATCTGGGAATGGTAAGCGGTGTGCTGCTGCTGGCCCTGATCGTGCGATTGCTCATCGCCGCGAAAGTACCGGGGTATAACGTGGATATCGGCTGCTTTCGGGCCTGGGCGAACGGCATGGCCGCCTCCGGTCCCGCGGGCTTCTATCCGCCGGATGACCCCTTCTCTTACTGCGATTATCCCCCGGGATATTTATGGATTTTGTGGGCGCTGGGCGGCATCGGGAAGCTGCTTGGCACCGGCGTGACGGAATTCATGATCAAGCTGCCGCCCATCGCGGCGGACATTGCGCTTTGCGCCGTGCTGTATCATTTTGTCAAGAAAGAGCTGGGCTTCCCCGCCGCCCTTGCTCTGACGATTCTGTACGCGTTCAGCCCGCTGATCCTGGCAACCGGCGCGGCTTGGGGCCAGGCCGACGCGCTGATGACGCTGCTGCTGCTTCTGGTGGTCATTTTTGCGGTCAAGGGCTGCTGGAAGGCTGCGCTGCCATGCTATATGGCCGCGGTGCTGTGCAAGCCCCAGGCGCTTATGTTCGGGCCCCTGGGCCTGATCGCTTTCATCCTGCATCTGGTGGAGCATTGGCAGGAAGCAGAAAAGCGGCGCGCCGTTCTCAAGGATGCGGGCTTGGGCCTGGTTTTCACCGTCATCACCGCTTTCGCTATTGCCCTGCCTTTCTCCATTCATCAAAAGACGGATTGGCTGATCACCCTGTACGGCCAAACCATGGGCCGCTATGCCTATGCCACGGTGAACAGCTGCAATCTGTACTTCCTGCTGGGCAAAAACTGGGTGGGTGCCGGCAGCAATATCGGCCTGCTCATTCCCCTCCTGGCCCTGTGCCTGACGGTGCTGCCCATGGCTTGCGCCTGGCTGTGCCGCCGGGAAAAAGCGCTGTTTGCGGATGAAAAGGATCGGCTGCTGGCCCTGATCCTGGGCGGCATTTCGCTGGTAGCCGCTCTGACGCTGATCCTGCTTAGCCTGCTGGGCAGCCTCACCTATTCCACCCTGGGCACGGTGATGATCGTGCTCTGCGTGGCCGTGATCGCCGTCATGTATGTGCATGCCCATGATATACGGAACCTGCCCATGTTCGGTGCGGCGCTGCTGCTGGCGCTGTTCAACGTGGGCTCCATGATGCACGAAAGGTATCTGTTCCCCGCTGTGGCGCTGCTGCTGCTGGGGTATGCCCTAAAAAAGGACGCGCGCATCCTGTGGCTGGCGGTGGGCGTGGCCGTGGCCGGCTTTTTGAACGTGGGCTGCGCCCTGGACCGGAACATCCGCATCGGCGGCGCGGCGGGCCATTTGAACGCTCCCGCGGTGTCCATTGTCAGCGACACGGCCGGGCTGGAATACCTTTCCTCTGTTCTGAACTGCGTCGTCTGCTTTGCCTCCCTGTGGCTGTGCGCGGCGGAAGCCCGGGGCGAAGTGCTAAAGTTTTCCGCCGAAACGGAAATCGATCCTCCCCTGCCTCAAGCGGCAGTTTCCCGGAAAATGACCGGACGGGACTGGGCCATTCTTTCCGTTATTACAGTTTCCTATTCCGTTTTGGCTTTCACCAACTTAGGCTCCATGAAGGGGCCCCAGACGGCCTATGTGTCCGCCTCCCCCACGGAACAGATCGTGCTGGACCTGGGCGAAAGCCGGAATTTCCAAATGCTGTTTTACGGCGGCATCCATTATTCCCAGAGCGATTTCACCGTGGAAATCAGCGAGGATGGGCAGCGCTATCCCCAATCCTACACCGGCGGCATGCCCATCGGGGACTGCTTCAAATGGAAATACCTGTCCTATACCCCGAATGGCTCCAACCCCGTGGATTTGTCGGGCCGCTATGTGCGCGTTACGGCAGACAACTACAATTTGACCCTGTTTGAAGTGCTGTTCCGGGACGCGGAAACGGGGGAATCCATCCCCGCTTCGGTGATAGAGGATCAGGGCAACAAAACCGCCGCGTACCTGGCGGATGAACCGGACAGCATGGAAGGGGAATATCCCAGCTGGTACAATTCCACCTACTTTGATGAAATCTATCACGCCCGCACGGGTTTTGAGCTGCTGCACCATCTGTCGCCCTACGAATGGACCCATCCTCCGCTGGGCAAGGTGATGATGAGCTGGGCCATCAGCATTTTCGGCATGACTCCCTTCGGCTGGCGTTTCGCCGGGACCCTGGCAGGGGTGCTGATGCTGCCGGGCATGTATCTGCTGGGCAGGCTGCTCATCCGGCGCAAATGGGGCGGCCCCGCCGCGGCGCTTTTGATGGTTTTTGATCTCATGCACTTTACCCAGACCCGCATCGCCACCATCGACAGCTTCGTTGTGCTGTGGATCATCTGGATGGTGTACTTCATGCTGTGCTGGTTCTTCCTGGATTTCTTCCGCACGCCTTTTTGGAAAACGCTCATTCCCCTGGCCCTGTCCGGCATCTGCATGGGGCTGGGCATAGCCAGCAAATGGACGGCCTGCTACGCGGGCGTGGTGCTGGCGATCCTGTTCTTCTTCGGCATTTTCCGGCGCGTCCGGCTGGTGCGGGCCGCCCGGAAAATCCCCGATAAAGAAAAAACCGAGGATGACAAAAAGACCGCTTCCGGCGGCAAGTATCTGATCCTCACCGTGGCCAGCTGCCTGATCCTGTTCGTGCTCATTCCCCTGATCATTTATTACTGCTCCTATATTCCCTTCTTTGCCTATGACGGGGCGGGCGTGACGGTGGACAAGGTGATCCGTCAGGCCGTGGGCACCTACTTCATCGACGGCAATATCACCGTCTACTGCATGCTGGGCTATCACAGCCAGCCCGGTCTGGGCATGGACCACGCCTTCTATTCCCCCTGGTATGAATGGCCCATCATCGCCAAGCCCATGTATTATTCCTCCAATGGCTTCGAGCCTGCGGGATATCAAATGTCCATCATGGCCATGGGCAATCCCGCCGTGTGGTGGACGGGGCTGCTGGGGATCCTGCTGCTGGCGGGCGTATTCGTAAAGCGGCATATGAGACGGGACGCTTCCCTTTCACTGTACGCGCAAAAGAGCGACCCCCGGATCGCCATCGTGCTGCTGTGCTATTTCGTGCAGCTGCTGCCCTGGATTCTGGTCCCCCGGGGCACCTACATTTACCACTACTTCCCCTGCGTTCCCTTCCTGATCCTGGCCATCGTGCTGTGCCTGGATCTTCTGGCGGATTGTGGAACAGATGGGCAAGAAGCGGAAAGCGCTTCCCTGACAGCCCTGTGGCGAAAGAGCGGCGCGGAACGGTCTGCCCTGATCCTGCT
>JAUNMW010000399.1 GCA_030537395.1 Clostridia bacterium
CGTGCGCCTAATTGCCGCTCCCTTTCCGTACTCCCTCCCACGAATCGTTCGGAATCGTATCAGAACATATGTTCTTGTCATTTCATCTTTTAAGCCTTTCCGTGCACATTCGCTCTTATATTTTGATCTTTTTTGAAATGTTTTTGTGATTCCAGAATTTCAGCTTGAAGGCAAATGACAGTTTGCACCCATGAATCCGCTATTGAAAATTGTCTGCTGTTCCTTTATAATTGAAGAAAATCAAATCATAATTGTTTTAAGGAGGTTTTTCCTTATGAACGATCAGGAACGCGCAGCCCGGCTGGCTCAGATTGATCAGGTCGTCAGCCAGGGGCCCTATCAGGACACCTGGGAATCCTTGGCGCAGTTTTCCGTACCCCAATGGTATCAAAACGCCAAATTCGGCATTTTCATTCACTGGGGCGTGTATTCCGTGCCTGCCTTCCGCAACGAATGGTACCCCCGCAACATGTACATCCAAGGCACCGATGAATTCAAACATCATATAGAGACCTACGGACCTCACAAGAATTTCGGCTACAAGGATTTCATTCCTATGTTCAAAGCAGAGAAGTTCGATCCCGACGCCTGGGCCTCCTTATTTGAAGAAGCCGGCGCGAAGTACATCATTCCCGTGGCGGAGCATCACGACGGATTCCAGATGTACAGAAGCGAAATCTCCCATTGGAACGCCGCCGAAATGGGCCCCTGCCGGGATACCACCGCCGAATTGAAGGAGGCTTTCGAGCGGCATGGACTGAAAATGGGCGTATCCTCCCATCGGATCGAGCATTGGTTTTTCCTGGGCCATGGCAAGGATTTTGATTCCGACATCAAGGACCCCATCGATCGGGATCACATTTACTGGCCCTCCATGCCGGAGCCCAAGGATCACTTCAACCGGGACGCGGAATGCCCGCCCTCCCAGGAATACATGGAGGATTGGCTGCTGCGCTGCTGCGAACTGGTGGACCGCTTCCATCCCGTGATCATTTACTTCGATTGGTGGATTCTGCAGACCGTAATGAAGCCTTATATCAAGAAATTCGCTGCATATTACTATAACCGGGCAGCGGAATTCGGCTTCCCCGCCGCCGTCAATTACAAGCAGGACACTTACATGTTCGGCTCCGCTGTTCCCGACATGGAACGGGGCCACTTCGCCGCCACCCAGCCCTATTTCTGGCAGACGGACACCGCCATCGCCAAGAACAGCTGGTGCTACACCGAGCAGAATGATTTCAAGCGCCCCGAGGACCTTGTGCGCACGCTGGTGGACGTGGTGAGCAAAAACGGCGCGCTGCTTTTGAATGTGGGCCCCAAAGCTGACGGCACCATCGGCCCGGAGGATACCGCCGTGCTGAAGGGGATCGGCACGTGGATGAAGCTGAACAGCGAAGCCATTTACGATACCCGGCCCTGGCGCGTATTCGGCGAAGGCCCCACCAACATTGAAGAAGGCCAGTTCGCCGAAAGCAAGGAAAAGATTTATACAAAAGAAGATATTCGCTTTACCGTCAAGGGCGGCAGCCTATACGCCGCCGTGATGGCCTATCCGGAGGATGGGCAGGTGACCATCAAATCCCTGTCCCTGCCCGCGTTCATCGGGGGCATTGAAAAAGCGGCCCTGCTTTCCACCGGCGTAGAAGTGCCCTTTACCCGGGATGAAAACGGCCTGCACCTGAACGGCCCGGAAATCAATACGCTTTATCCCGTTGTGTTCAAGCTGCAAATGCTTTGAGGAAACGGACAGCAGTTTTGAGAGGCATTGAAAAGAGCCCTTTAAGTCAATGAGTTAACTCTATCTAAGGGATACGTTGGGGCTATCCGCCCCAAACCCCGACCAGGGCGGTGACCGCCCTGGACCC
>JAUNMW010000118.1:0-2446 GCA_030537395.1 Clostridia bacterium
AGCGTAACCCTTCGTTAGCTTTGAAATTCATCCTTTAGAACTTGCCTGTTAATAGCTTAGAACAGCAAAAGCATCACATCGCCGTTTCTTATTTCAGGCTTTCCTGCGCCTTGCGCACGAAACCGTCGTTTTGCTCCAGGGCCTCCCGGGCTTTTTCTTTGGTTACCTGCATGGAGCGCATCACGATGGCGGTTTTCACGTCCCGGCCCGCGCTTTCCAGCAGCGCGTCGGCCTCCGCTTTATCCGCAATGTTCAAGGCCTTTTGCACGATACGGACGGCCCGATCCTGCAATTTCTGATTTGTAGGCCGCATATCCACCATCAAATTGCCATACACCTTGCCCAGCTGCACCATGGTTAGGGTGGTGAGCATGTTCAGGGCCATTTTGGTGGCGGTGCCTGCCCGCAGCCGGGTGGAACCGGACAGGATTTCCGGCCCCGTGGGCATTTCGATGGCAATTTCAGCGTGCCGGGACTGGATGGCGTCCCGGTTGCAGGACAGGGCGATGGTGAGCGCGCCCAATTCCCGGGCGTAATCCAGGCCCCCCACGCAGTAGGGGGCGTACCCGCTGGCGCTGATGCCGACCAGGCAGTCCTTTTCGCAAAAGCCGATTTCCTTCAGCGCTTCCACCGCCAATTCAGGCTGATCCTCCGCCTTTTCCACGGCGTGGCGCAGGGCGCGATCTCCCCCGGCGATCAGGCCCACCACCAAGCTTTCATCCGTGCCGAAGGTGGGCGGGCATTCGGAAGCATCCAGTACTCCCAGCCGGCCGCTGGTGCCGGCCCCGATATAAATCAGCCGGCCCCCCGTCTTCATCCGGGCGGCGATTTTTTCCACCGCCTCCGCAATCCGGGGCAGCGCCTGTTCCACCGCCTCCGCCGCCTGCCGGTCCAGGCGGTTCATCAGCCGCGCCGCTTCCAGGGGCGTCAGCATATCCAGGTTTTTGCTTTGCTCGTTCACCTGTTCGGTGGACAAATCCTCAAATTTCATGGGTTCCCGCTCCTTGCTTTTCCAATTTGATCAATAAATCATGCTCTGTTTGCTATGCACTGATCCAGCGCCGCGCAGAATTCCGGCATCACGCGCTTCATGCGAACGAAATGCCCCTCCCGATCCAGGAATACATGCTCCGAGCGGGCGGTGCAGATCACCGCGTCCGTTTTTGCGTTCCGCATTTCATACCCGATGGTGAGCACCACGCCGTTGAATTCTTCTACGGTGACCGTTACCGTGATTTCATCCCCGAACGTGCAGGGCGAACGGTATTCGCATTCGATCTTTTTGACCGGCGACACCACGCCCTGGGCCTCCATTTGCAGGTATGGGAAACCCAGCTGCTCCATAAAATCGATCCGGGCTTCCTCCATCCAGCGCACATAATTGGCGTGATGGGTGATGCCCATTCTGTCTGTTTCATAGTATTGCACCTTGCGCAGATAGGGCTTCATGCTTCTTCCTCCGCTTTTGCGTACCCGTGGCAGTAGCCGTAATACCAGCATTCATAGGGCTCCATGCACTGCGGTCCCGGCTCCACCAGGATTTCCTCCCGTTCCTTCTGCATCCGGTTCAGATCCCAAATGTTGTCGTTCACCCATGGGGCATAGTCCTTAGCCCGCTCCGTCACATCCACCGGGACAAACGGATTGTCTTCGTCCTCCCCGTGGATCACGATAAAGATTTTCCCGATCCTCACCCGGCTGCGGCTCATGATATAATACTGAAAGCCCGCGTCCCTGATAAACTGCTCATGCACCTCCGGCGCGTTCTTGACCTCGTAAAAATCATAGCCCTGATCCGTTTTCCGCAGAATATCGGCGGCGCAGTAATTGTTGTAATAAAGAAACGCCGCCTCGCAGATCACATTCGTACCCTTGGCCAGGTGCTCCGCCGTTTTTTCCGCCATGGCTTTCTTGTCCGGAATACGGGTCCCCTTCCGGTACACCGTCATTTCCTCATAGGGGCCGAACATGCCCATGGCCCGGTCGCCGAAATCGTTGCCCGCGTCCAGCCGGGCCTGAATCTCCGGCGGGATCACCTTGTACTGGGGCTTGTGCTTGTCCAGCCACAGCATTTTCCGGCACTGCATGCCCCGCATAAAATCCGTTTTCGTAATGCCCATGCGATCCTCCCCGCGGCCTTTCGGGCTGCATTTTCGCTGTATGCATTGTATACAAATTCATGCTTATCATATCAAATTCATGCCCGTTCGTCAACGAAAAACCCTGCTTGAAAACGGAAGTTTTCAAAAGAGTTCAGAGTGCAGAGTTCAGAGTTGGAATGCCGGGAACGGTGAGATGTCCATTCGATATTCAAATCAGATATTATCGCGGGAACGACAGTCCTGCCTCGAACATGATTTGTGCGCGGCACACTTTATCTGTACTCTGCACTCTGAACCCTGAACTCTCCACACGCTTGCGGGCCTCGCTGCTCAGCCGCCGCCCG
>JAUNMW010000118.1:2456-9804 GCA_030537395.1 Clostridia bacterium
CTTGAAAACGTAAGTTTCAAAAAGAGTTCAGAGTACAGAGTTCAGAGTACAGATTTATATAGTCTTGAAGCAGAATGCTGCAAGACTCTTATAACATTGACTATCTAATCTGTACTCTGCACGCTGTACTCTGTTCTCTCTTTGCCAATTTCGGTTTTCTGCTTGAAAATCCAAACATATGTCAAGGTACCTTGACACAAAGAAACCAGCGTGATAATATTGTATACAGTGCAAAAGTCTGTACGCAAGCGAGGTGAAGGCCGGAAGGATCCGGGCGAGCGGTATGAGATTTTTATGGAAATACCTGCAAAAATATGTAAAGCGGATCATTGGCGTGATGGGGATCAAGCTGTCAGGCACGGTGCTGGAGCTGATGATCCCCTATGTGATGGAGCATTTGATCGACCATGTGGTGCCCACCCGGCAAATGGTTGCCGTGGTGCTGTGGGGCATCGCTATGGTGCTGCTGGCGCTGGGCGTGCGGTTTTTGAATGTGAACGCCAACCGGCTTTCGGTGAAAACCTCCAAGGAAGCCACGTATGAAATTCGGCGCGATCTGTTCCATGCGGCGCTGAACCTGTCCGGCAGCCAGATGGACAAGGTGGGGCTCCCCTCGGTGATTTCCCGCATGACCTCGGACAGCTACAACGTGCAGAACTTCATCCGAGCGGCCCAGACCATCGGTGTTCGCGCCCCCATCATGCTGGTGGGCGGCATCGCTATCACCCTCACCATGGATGTGGGCCTGGCCTCCATTCTGTGCATCATGGCCCCCATCATGATCGTGCTGGTGGTGTTCATATCCATCAAGGGCATCCCGCTGTACGATAAGGTGCAGCAGGGCATGGACGACATCGTGCGGGTGATGCGGGAAAACATCACGGGCATCCGGGTGGTAAAAGCCCTGTCCCGGGAGCCCTACGAAATCAAGCGCTTTTCCGCGGCCAACACGGAAACCGCCCGGCGGGACATCAAGGCGGGGCTGATCATGGCGCTGCCGGGGCCTATCGTGACGCTGTTTTTGAACGTGGGGCTCACCATCGTGGTGCTGCTGGGCTCCCGCCGAGTAAACGACGGGCTGACGGAGCCGGGCGTGATCCTGGCGTTTCTGACCTATTTCAATATGATCCTGATGGGCGTCATGGGCCTGAACCGCATTTTCATGATGCTGTCCAAGGCCAACGCCTCTGCCAAGCGCATTGCGGACGTAGCGGAAACGGAGGAAGCCCTCACGCCCCTGCCCGAAAGCGAAGCGGCAAAACCGGACCGGGACGGATTCATCATTTTCGACCACGTATCCTTCAGCTATGACAGCGCCGCGGAGGCGGCGGACAGCGTTCGCAGCTTTGCGGGGTCCCAGCGGCAAAAATGCCTGGAGGACATTGATTTTGTGATGCCCAAGGGCGGCTCCCTGGGCATTATCGGGGCCACGGGCTCCGGCAAAACCAGCATTGTGAATCTGCTGATGCGGTTTTACGATCCCCAGGAGGGCCACGTGTTTGTGGATGGAAAGGACGTGCGCGCTTACACCCGGGACGATTTGCACCGCCGGTTCGGCGTGGTGTTCCAGAACGATGTGATTTTCGCCGATACCATCCGGGAAAACATCTCCTTTGGGCGAGACATTACGGACGAAGCCATGCGCATCGCCGCCCGGGACGCCATGGCCCAGGAATTTGTGGAAGCCTATGAGGATGATTACGACCACAAAGCCGTGATCCACGGGGCCAACTTTTCCGGCGGCCAGAAGCAGCGCCTGCTGATTGCCCGGGCCCTGGCGGACAAGCCGGAAATCCTGGTACTGGACGATTCCTCCTCCGCCCTGGATTACCGCACGGACGCCAATCTGCGCAAGGCCATCAACGCCAACCACAGCCAGGCCACCACCATCGTGATCGCCCAGCGGGTTAGCTCCATCATGTCGCTGGATCAAATCATCGTGATGGACGAGGGTCGGGCCATCGGCCACGGCACCCATAAGGAGCTGATGGTTTCCTGCCCCGTGTACCGGGAAATCTATGAAACGCAGATGGGGGAGGTGGATTAAAATGGCGCGCCGAGATTCGATTATGCGCAAGCCTAAGGATTCCCGGGGCACCTTCCGCCGGATGCTGGCCTTCCTGGGCCCCTTCAAGCTGCTGATCCTGCTGGTGGCGGCGCTGTGCGTGCTGTCCAATCTTTTATCCCTGTGGGGCCCCGATCTGGCGGGCCACGCCATCAACGAGGCCGCGGCAGGCAAAGGAAAAGTCAATTTTGATAACGTGCGCTATTACGCCCTGCGCATGCTGCTGTGCTACGTTTCCTCCTCCCTGCTCACCATTTCCATTCACGCCATCATGATGAATGTGTCCAAGCGGGTGGCGAAGCAGATGCGGCAAAGCGTATTCGATAAATTGATGCGCCTGCCCGTGGGGTACTTTGACCGGAACCAGACCGGCGACATCATCAGCCGCGTCAGCTACGATATCGATGTGATTTCCACCTGCATGGCCACCGACGTGGTGTCCATCCTGACCAGCAGCGTGACGGTGGTGGGGTCCGTGATCATGATGATCCGCATTTCCCTGCCCCTGTCCGCCGTGGTGCTGTTCAGCGTGCCCACCGCCATTCTCTACACCTCCCGCATGCGGAAAATCACCCAGCCCCGGTTTGTAAAGCGGTCCAAGAATTACGGCATCATGAACGGCTTTGTGGAGGAAATGCTTTCCGGCCATAAAACCATTCAGGCCTACGCCTACGAAAACCGGGTGGAAAAGAATTTTGACCAAATCAACACCAACGCCGCCGAAGCCTATTACGACGCGGAGCGCTACGGCGTCACCATCGGCCCCACCATGGGCAGCATCAACAATATTACCCTGTCCCTGATCGCGCTGCTGGGCTCCGTGCTGTACATGGGCGGAAATATCACCCTGGGTTCCATTTCCTCCTTCGTGCTCTACTCCCGCAAATTTTCCGGGCCCATCAATGAAATCGCCAACATCATCAACGAACTGTTTTCCGCCCTGGCCGCAGCGGAGCGGGTGTTTACCCTGATCGACGAAAAAGAGGAACTGAAGGACGCGGAGAATGCCAAGGCGCTCACCGACGTGCGCGGCGACGTGGCCCTCAGTCACGTGGCCTTCGGCTACGACGAGGGCAAAACCATCATTCACGATCTGACCATGCGGGCCGACGCGGGCAAGCTGATCGCCATCGTGGGGCCCACCGGCGCGGGCAAAACCACCATCATCAATCTGCTCATGCGCTTCTATGATGTGAACAGCGGCATGATCACCGTGGACGGCACGGACATCCGGCAAGCCACCCGCCGCAGCGTGCGCGGGGCTTACGCCATGGTGCTGCAGGATACCTGGGTGTTCCGGGGCACCATCTTTGACAACATCGCCTACGGCAAGGACGACGCCACCATGGACGAGGTGGTGGCCGCCGCCAAGGCTGCCCACATTCATCCCTTCATCATGCGCCTGCCCCAGGGCTACCAGACCGTGATCAGCGAGGATGGGGGCAATATTTCCAAGGGCCAGAAGCAATTGCTCACCATCGCCCGGGCCATGCTGTACGACGCCCGGATGCTGATCCTGGACGAAGCCACCTCCAACGTGGACACCTCCACCGAGCGGGAGATCCAGCAGGCCATGCGCAAGCTGATGGAGGGCAAAACCTGCTTCGTCATCGCCCACCGCCTGTCCACCATTCAGCACGCCGATCTGATCCTGGTGCTCAACAAGGGCGACGTGGTGGAGCAAGGCACCCATGCCTCGCTGATGGCGCAAAAGGGCTTTTATTACAAGCTGTACAGGTCGCAATTTGAGTGAAAATCCGAAGGAGAAATTGTTCAGCCGTCACTTTCAATCAGTTTGGAGTGTGGAGAGTGAAGTGTGGAGTTATATATAGATGGAACAAAGGAAGCAAAGAATTCCATTATTCTTTCACAAAACTATATCAAACTCCACTCTCCACACTCCTAACTCCACTCTGATTGAAAGTGCCCAATCACTCTTGCCTACTGAACGCTATGAGGGGAAAGAAACTATGCCTGGACGCAAAAAAATCTTTGATTTCCAATCCCGCCGGGAGCGCTACGTGTCCTCCGGGGTCAATGAAAAGCTCATTTTCAATCTGCGGGACATTCACTGCACCATGCGCCAGCTCTACGAAGGAAAAGGCAGCATGAACCGGGTGCTGATCGTGCTGAGCAAAACGGGACCCATCACCCAGATGGCCCTGACAGAGCGGCTGGAGATCCAGCCCGCCTCCGTCAGCGACGTGCTGGCGAAAATGGAAGCCCTGGGCCTGGCCGTTCGCCGTCCCAGCCAGCAGGACCAGCGCACCGCCGACGTGCTTCTGACCCCCGAAGGAGAGGCCCGGGCCCAGGAGGCTTCCGCCCAGCGCCTGCAGCGGCATCAGGAAATGTTCTCCTGTCTGTCCGATGATGAAAAAGCCGCTTTCCTTTCCACACTCGAAAAAATCAACGCTGATTGGGAGGAAAGGTATCGGCAATCGGCAGAGCCCTAAGCGGCAATTGGGAATTGTTTGAGAGTACAGAGTTCAGAGTACAGATTAAATAGTCGATGATAACAACGAAATAACAGCAAACTTGTTTTCGCATCATAGTCATAACAGACTCTCTACTCTGTACTCTGTACTATGTACTCTTATACAAATCCCAATTTGAAAATGCACGGCATTTTATAAACTTTTCCCGTCTTGACAGAGGAAACGGGAAAACGCCGTCGAATTAAAGAAAATGAATGATTGATAATAAGCAAAGGGGTATGAAGCAATGGGCATGAGGGGCATTCACACTTCCATCAACGATATTCGGAAAATGGTGTTCGCCGAGGTGGCGCGGCTTTCCTACAACTATCAGGGCGATCTGAGCGACATGGAAAACATTCCTTACCGGATCATTCCGGGGGAAGTATCTACCTATCGGGAAAGCGTGTTCCTGGAGCGAGCCATCGTAAAGGAGCGCATGCGGCTGGCCATGGGGCTGCCCCTGCGGGACGTGACCGAGCACGCGCCGGTGTCCCAAGGGGCCGAGGAATGCGTGCACCCGGAAAAATACTATCAGCCGCCGCTGATCAATATCATTAAATTCGCCTGCCACAAGTGCCCGGACAATCAGGTGGTGATCACCGACCAGTGCCAGGGCTGCCTGGCCCAGCCCTGCCGCCAGGTGTGCCCCAAGGGCGCGATTTTCTTTGAAAAAGGCCAGTGCCATATCGACCAGAGCAAGTGCATCAAATGCGGCAAGTGCATGAGCGTGTGCCAGTATGGGGTGATTTTGCGCATGGAGCGGCCCTGCGCCGTGGCCTGCGGCATGAAAGCCATCAAGAGCGACGAGTATGGCCGGGCGGAAATCGATCAGGAAAAATGCGTGTCCTGCGGCATGTGCCTGGCCAACTGCCCCTTTGGCGCCATCGCCGATAAGGCCCAGATTTTCCAGTGCATCCAGGCCATTCGCAGCGAAACGCCGGTATACGCCGCCATTGCCCCCGCCATTGCGGGACAGTTCGGCAAGGAGCTGACTCCGGAAAAAATGCGCGCCGCCTTCCAGTCCCTGGGCTTCAAGGACGTGGTGGAGGTGGCCATCGGGGCCGACCTGTGCACCTTGCAGGAGGCGGAGGACTTTATCAAGGAAGTGCCGGAAAAACTGCCCTTCATGGGCACCAGTTGCTGCCCCGCCTGGTCAGTCATGGCCAAGCGGGAATTCCCCCAGCACGCGGAATGCATTTCCATGGCCCTGACCCCCATGGTGCTGACGGGCCGACTGATCAAAAAGGAGCACCCCGAATGCAAAGTGGCCTTCATCGGCCCCTGCGCCGCCAAAAAGCTGGAAGCCAGCCGCAAATCCGTACGCAGCGACGTGGATTTCGTGCTCACCTTTGAAGAAGTGATGGGCATGTTCGAGGCCAAAGGGGTGGACTTTGCTTCCCTGGCCGAAATGAAGGTGCCCAACGAAGCCAGCGCCGATGGCCGGGGCTTCTCCGTCAGCGGCGGCGTGGCCGAAGCCGTGAAAAACTGCATCAACGAACTGCACCCGGACCGGGAAGTGCTGGTGGAGCGGGCCGAGGGCCTGAACGACTGCCGCAAAATGCTGCTGCGCGCCAAGGCGGGCAAGCTGAACGGTTATCTGCTGGAGGGCATGGCCTGCCCCGGCGGCTGCATCGGCGGCGCGGGCACCGTGCAGCTGATTCCAAAAGCGGCCCAGGAAGTGGAAAAAATCAAAAAGAATTCCGGCAAAGCCCACGCCTACGAAAGCCATTATCAGAGCGTTCTGCCGGAGCTGGAGGAATAACAAGCGGGAAAGGGACTTTGTGTAAAAGAACACTTTTAAGTTGTAAGAGAGTTGAGAGTTAAGAGTTGAGACTTGAGAATTATATAGTCGTAATCTCTTTCTAAACGTGAATCCAGCGATGAAAATGTTTCAACAAAAATATCTCAACTCTCAACTCTTAACTCTCAACTCCTTTCTTACTTAAAGTATTCTTTCCCCTATCAGTATGAATCCAGCGTTTCAGGAGGAAGTATTGAGCAAGATCTTGGGGTCCTGGAGCGGCATGCGCAAATACCTGGAGGAGGATATGCTATGTCCTTCCCTGCGCGGCCGGGTACGGTACGGCTGCACCCGGTACGTGGGCATGGACAGCGATCATATTTTTGATGTTTGGGTGGATGGGAAGCAGATCAAGCGGTTTTCGTTGGAAACGGTGAATGAATATTTCATCCATCAGGGCTGCGCTGTAAAAAGAAGCCCGATGTGCATCCATGATTATTGGGCGGATTTTTGGAACCTGATGGAGCAGTATCCCCTGGAAAGCCGCACTGAATATACCGACGATGAATTCTGCGACGCCCTGAACGCCTATCAGAACCAGCCTATTCAGGAAAGCCTTGATTCCCCGAACCCGATTGTGCGCATGTTCGCGGTGCTGGACAGGCGGCTTGGCGCCCGCACCATCGAAAAGCTGAGGCCGGAGACGGAAAATCAGCCGGAATGGCTGCGCTTCTTTTATCGGCTGCGCATGGAAAAGCCTGCGCAAAGCCCGGAAAAACCCTGAAAAACAAAAAAATAGCCCTTGCAATCCATACGCAAACATGATATAATACTCATCGCGGCTCATGGGTTGCCCCCCATGAATCCGAAAGTGATAGGGCAAAAGAGGTGAAATCGAATGAAGGAAAAGATCCATCCCAAGTACGAAAAGGCCATCGTGCGCTGCGTGTGCGGTGAAACCTTTGAAACCGGCTCCACCAAAAAGGAACTGCGGGTTGAAATCTGCTCGAAGTGCCATCCCTTCTTCACCGGCAAGCAGAAGCTGGTGGACAGCGGCGGCCGTGT
>JAUNMW010000400.1 GCA_030537395.1 Clostridia bacterium
TCCGGACGCAAAGCGGTTCTATGAAAGAAACGGCTATCAGCAAGTTGGGGAAATTCCAAACCTGTACCGTCCCGGAGTCACAGAATACATGATGTCAAAAGACCTGAAAAAGTGATCAAGTCTTACAACAGACGGGCTGGATGAGATCGAAATGCATCTTACCGGCGTATTTCCGCAAGTCACCGGCTGATTTATGGACAGGAATGGGTATTTGGATACAATGGGTTCCGGGGGTGGCACAATGAGGGTAACGGTGGAGCGGATCGAACCAAAGGACGAAGAAGAACTGATCGTGCGCTGCTATGACCCGGGCGCAGCGTGGGTGTCGAGCGTGACAGAGGCGGCATCCGGTCAGCGGACGATCTGCGGTTGGCAGGAGGATACGATGCATCGGCTGAAACTGTCAGAGATCTTCTACTTCGAGGTCGTTGATGACCGATCCTTTCTCTACGCGCAGGCGGCTGTATTCGAGGCAAAAGAGAAGCTGTATGAGTTTGAACGGCTGTGCACGGGCAGCACCTTGTTCCGCTGCAGCAAGTCCATGATCCTGAACGCGGAGAAGATCGATTATGTCCGCCCTTCCCTTTCCGGGCGTTTTGAGGCGGTGCTGTCCAACGGAGAAAAAGTCGTCGTTTCCCGGAAATATGTGGCGGATCTGAAACGGATGCTGGGGGTGTAAACGCTTATGAAAAACATCACGCTCTGGATGCGGCGGTATGTGACAGTCTATGGGATCATCATGCTATGCACATTTTTCATGTGCCTGCTGTTTAATCCAACCTCGGAGTTGTCGGTGGTGTCCTTCTTCGGGCGCATCATGGTGTTTACGCTGATTGCCCTTCTTTCGCTGGCTGTGTACTATTCCAAGGAAGAACTGACGGTGAAAGCCTGGTGGGTGCGGACCATGCTGCATCTGCTCTTGCTGGAAGCGGTGCTGCTGCCGCTGGCGCATTCCTGGGGCTTTTGGCAGGGCGGAACCGATATTCTGGTTTATGCCGGTTTTATTCTGCTGGCCAAAGCCCTGTGGCACCTGGTGGATTACGGCCTCAACGCGAAAACTGCGGCGCAGATCAATGAAAGGATCCGGAAGAACCGGCTGGAAAAAAGAGCCTGAAAGGAACGTAAAACATGGGGAATACCATCATTCGATTGGAGAAAAAAGAAGACTGGCGGGAAACGGAAAACCTGATCCGGGAATCCTTCTGGAACGTGTACCGCCCGGGGTGCAGTGAGCATTATGTGATGCACGTGCTGAGGGACGACCCGGCCTTCATCCCGGAACTGGACTTCGTAATGGAGCAGGATGGAAAACTGATCGGGCAGAACATGTTCATGAGAACAGTCATCAACGCCGACGACGGCCGGAACATCCCTGTGCTGACCATGGGCCCTATCGGCATCATGCCAGCATTGAAGCGGCAGGGCTATGGGAAAAAACTGCTGGACTTCTGCCTGGAAAAGGCTACAGCCATGGGCTTTGGCGCGGTGCTGTTCGAGGGGAACATCAAATTCTACAGCCATTGCGGCTTTGATTATGCCCGGAAGTTCGGCATCCGCTATCACGATCTGCCGGAGGGGGCGGATGATTCCTTCTTTCTGTGCAGGGAGTTGGCGCTGGGGTATCTGAACGGCGTGACCGGCGTATATCAGACGCCCAAGGGCTACTATGTGGACGATCAGAACGTAGAAGCCTTCGACCGGCAATTCCCGCCTAAGGAAAAGCTGAAACTGCCTGGGCAGCTGTTCAACTGAAAGGGAAAACAGATATGCTGGATATCAAAATGAATGTACTGACTGCGGAGGCTTTCCTGGCGCTGTATACTTCGGTGGGCTGGGAGCCGCCCTG
>JAUNMW010000401.1 GCA_030537395.1 Clostridia bacterium
TTAAGAGTTGAGAGTTGAGATGGAAATGGTAAGCAAGTCTGGCTTCCACATAGCCAATTCTATTGATCTTAACTCTCAACTCTCCGCTCTCCGCTCTCGACTCTTTTCCTGATCAATAGAGAAAGGAAATTTATGATCACCGACAGCTTTGACAGCCTCACCCCGGCCATCATCCAGCCCCAGCGCCGGGAGGACGCGCCGAAGGAGGATGCCTGCATCCTTACCTTTTCCTGGCAGATCGAACAGTTTGTTTTGAATCATTATGACTGCCGGAAAATCGGCTCTTTCTGGTTTGCCACCGGAGAAACGCCGGTGTATGAGATCGCATATAAGGGAAAGCATTTCGCCTTTTACAAAACCTATGTGGGTGCTCCTGCCTGCGTGGGAACGGTGGAAGATACGCTGGGTATTTTTGAAACGAAAAACTATATCCTGTTCGGCGGTGCCGGATGCCTGAACAAGGAAATCGCTCATGGAAAAGTGATGATCCCCACAGCGGCTTACCGGGACGAGGGAACCAGCTACCATTACGCCCCTGCCGCGGATTGGATCACGGTCCCCAACGCCGATACTGTAGCTCGCTTTATGCAGGAAAACGGCATTCCTTATGTGCTGGGCAAAACCTGGACCACCGATGCCTTTTACCGGGAAACTCGGGGCAATTTTGAAAAGCGGAAGGCGGAGGGCTGCGTCAGCGTGGAAATGGAATGCGCGGCGGTGCAGGCTCTTTGCGATTTTCGAGGGCTGAATCTGTACGCCTTTTTTACCAGCGGCGATCTGCTGGACGCTCCCCAGTGGGATGAACGGAAAAAGGACGGCCAGACGGCAGGCACCCAGCATGACGCGGGGCATTTTGACATTGCCCTGGAGCTGGCTTGCTTTATCACGGACTGACGAAGAAAAGGAGAAGCGGTATGCCTTCATTGGATCATCAGGTGAATGACCGGGATTTTGAACTGTTGAAAAGTGATCCATACACTTTCGCGGTGCTGGCCCGGATTTTGAAGGGTGCATGCGAATTGATCCTGACGGATCACGAACGCTTTTTACTCTGCCATTCAGCATCCCGGCATCCCGTATGGATTTGGACCCCCGACGGCGCGTCCGAAGAAGAAAAGGAACGGGCCTGGCGCATGGCGAAGGAGGCCCGGCCGCTGGATCAGGGGTTCCGGTATAATCTGAAATATGAGCTGGCGGAGTATTTCATCCAAAAAGCAAAAGCGCAGGGTCTGAACGCGGGCATTTCCATGAATCTAATGGCCTATGATTGCCCCGACCCCATTCCGCCCACCCATCATGCGGATGGAAATATATATTGCTGCACGGAAAAGGACGTGGAAGAAGCGGCCCGGATGATCGGCGGCTTTCATATCGCCATCAGCGACGGCCCTACGGAGGAAGCCTACTGCCGCGGCAAGGCGGAAGAACATATTGCGGCCAACGCCTTTTTCTTTTGGAAAAATGCCCAGGGAAAGACCGTTGCCTGCTGTTCCTATCGGCCCGACGGCGCGTTGGCGTCCCTGGGCAGCGTGTATACCATCCCGGAATACCGGCGGAAGCATTACGCGGAAAACCTGGTGTATCAGGTTACCCGGCTGGTATCGGAAAAGGGCTTTACGCCCATGCTTTATACCGACGCGGACTATGTCGCTTCCAATGCCTGCTACACGCAAATTGGCTATCAATGCCGGGGCAGGCTGTGCACCCTGGCAGCCTTATGAAGGTGGGTAAAGAGCCCTTTAAATTACTTAGTTAGTCCCGACTAAGGAGTACGCTGGGGGCTACGCGCCCCCAGACCTGCGCCAGGGGACTTCGCCCCCTGGA
>JAUNMW010000119.1 GCA_030537395.1 Clostridia bacterium
GGAGATCGACATGCTGGTTGATTTGCGAAATCAGATCGACGAAACTGTCCGTACGGTTGATAATGACGATTACCAGATGCTTCTGCTCTACAGGTAAGACAGAGATTGTCAAGGATAATTTTAGATTTCTCATGAGAGTTTATTTGTCAAGGGTGATAATTATTTTTTTAACGTGGTTTCTCCTGTGTTCCAGGACAGACCACTTTTTTTCTTGCAAAAGAGGATTGTTTAGATTCAGTTTAGATTTTCGTGCTATTGGTGATCATGTGCTTCAACCCCTGTAAAAAACAGAGAAACTGAAGCCAGAAAAGGCACAAGTACAAGGGAAAGGAACAAATAGCGCACCACATGCCTATTTGACAGTGATCTAATGGGAATCTTTATCATGAAAATTATATGAATACAATTTTGACGCAATTTAATGCCTGACCGTATGGTATAATGAAAGTGGGAGGGAATCATATGACATTCTTTCGGAGACTTGGGCGCAGATTTACGGCTTGGATGAGCGGACGGAACGGTATTGACCAGTTGGCGTTTGCTTCTTTAGTGCTCAGCCTCATTTTCCAGCTTGTCAGTTCGGTTACAGGGATTGGGTTCTGGCTGTTGATCAGTATAGCGCTCTATGGGTGGTCATTGTTCCGCATCTTCGCAAAGAAAAGCTATAAACGGGAAGAGGAAAATAAACAATTTGTCATGGGCTGGGAAAACGTAAAGACAAAGATCAGGCAATATTTCCTGCGTCTGAAATTAGGCAAACAATACAAGTATTTCAAATGCCCCCAATGCAAAACGCTGCTGCGCTCCAACCGGGGTGAAGGGGAAAAGGATATCTGCTGCCCTAAGTGCCAGCATCAGTTCAAGATAAAAACGTAAGGAGCGGGTTCATGTTTGGATTCATCCGGCCCTATGAGGCTGATCTGACAGAGGAAGAAAAGCTCCGCTACCGGGGGCTTTATTGCGGTTTATGCCGGAGGTTGAATGATCAATATGGCTTGGCAGGGAGGATAGGGCTAAATTATGATATGACGTTCTTAATCCTTCTGCTGAGCTCTCTGTATGAGCCAAAGGAAACAAAAACAGAAGTGCTATGTCCTCCGCATCCCTTGAAAAAGCATCCTGAAATCATCACGGAATATACAGATTATGCTGCCGATATGACGGTTGCGCTGGCCTATTACAAGGCGCTGGATGACTGGGCGGACGAGAGAAAAGCCGCTGGGAAAGTATATTCCGGGATGCTGAAAAAATCCTATCTGTCCGTTCAGAAAAAATGGGCTGGCGTCTGCAGCGCCATTGAGCAAAGCCTGTCGGCAATCCATCAGATCGAGAAAACAGAGGATGCGCAGCCTGAGCAGGCCGCCGATTACAGCGGAAAAATGCTGGGCAGCGTTTTTGCTGTGAAAGAGGATTTTTTTCAGCCTGAAATGGCCCGGCTGGGATACTTCCTTGGAAAATTCATTTATATGATGGATGCAGCTGTGGATTATGAACAAGACAAGAAAAAAGGCTGCTTCAATCCCTTGCCCCAAATGAACGTGACGCCGGAAAACGCTAGGGAACTGCTGCGGCAGCCTCTGGGGCAGGCGGCGGAAATCTTTGAAGGGCTGCCACTTGTGCAAGATGTCAATATCATGCGGAATATTCTCTATTCCGGCGTATGGCAGCAATACAATCGGCAAATGCAGAAAAGGGCGGGTGACAGCGATGGTCAGTGATCCTTATAAAGTGCTGGGGATTTCACCAGGAGCAAGCCCGGAGGAAATCAAAAAGGCATATCGCCAGAAGGCCAAGGAGAACCATCCCGATCTGCATCCGGATGATCCAAACGCTACCCGGAAAATGAACGAGATCAACGAAGCCTATGATATGCTGATACACCCGGAAAAGTATCAGGCTCGTCAGCAGCAGGAGCAGCAGCAACGGCAATCCCAGCAGGGATATCGGGCAGACGGAAGCTATGGCCGGCAGCAAAGAAATCCTTATCGTCAGCAGGGCAGCGGAGGCGGGTACAATCCCTTCGGTCAGCAGGGGTGGGGCGGCTGGCAATCCTCCGGAGGCTGGTTTGATTTTGATGATATATTTGGCTTTGGCGGTCAGCGGCAATCAGGCCCAGTTCAGCCTCCCCGGGAAGAAATTTTTGACAGTCAGGAAATACAGCAGGCGGTGCGGGCCATCAATAATCGCAGCTTCCAGGAGGCAATCCATGTGCTGGTACGCATTCCCAGCACCGGCCGGAATGCCCGATGGCATTATCTGTTTTCTTTGGCTCAGGATGGCAGCGGCAACACCATGACTGCCCAGGAAGAAATGCAGCGGGCAGTGCAGATGGAGCCGAACAATCAACTGTACCATCAATTACTGCAGCAATACCGGCAGGCAGGCCAATCCTATGAACAGCGGGCCCAGGGTTTCAATATGGGAGCTATGGACCCTTCCCGCATCTGCATGACATTCTGCCTGGCGAATCTATTCTGTAATTGCTGCTGCCGTTGTATATAAGGAACAATGGAGGATCAGAACATGAGCAAAACGATCGGCATTGATTTGGGCACAACCAACAGCTGCGTTTCCGTAGTGGAAGGCGGTCACCCTGTGATCATCCCCAACGACAAAGGAGAAAGGACGACACCCTCTGTGGTGGCATTCACCAACGAAGGAGAGCGATTGGTCGGCGCTGCCGCTGTCAGGCAGGAGGCCGTCAACGCCAAGCGCACCATTTCCTCCATCAAGCGGCAGATGGGTACGGATTGGAAAATCAACATTGACGGAAAATCCTGGACGCCACAGGAAATCAGCGCCATGATCCTGCGCAAATTGCGCACGGATGCTGAAAACTATTTGGGCGAGCCCGTCACCGATGCTGTTATTACAGTGCCAGCCTATTTCAATGATATTCAGCGGCAAGCCACCAAGGATGCTGGGAAAATCGCCGGCCTGAACGTGAAACGCATCATCAACGAACCCACCAGCGCTGCCTTGGCCTACGGATTAAACACCGGAACGGCCCAGAAGGTAATGGTCTACGATCTGGGCGGCGGCACCTTTGATGTATCCATTATCGAAATTGGTGAGAGCGTCATCGAAGTGTTGGCGACATCCGGCGACAATCACCTGGGCGGCGATGATTTTGACGAGCGAATTGTCAGCTGGATCGCTGACGAAGCACAGAGGAAAAACCACGTCAATCTGAGGAGTGATATCGTTGCGCTGGCCAGGGTGAGAGAAGCGGCAGAACAGGCCAAAAAAGAATTATCAGCGGCAGAAACGACGCAGATCACTTTGCCCTATATCACCCAGCAAAACGGTCAGCCCGTGCATATTGAATTGGCGCTGACCCGGGCCAAATTCAATGATTTGACCCGTGACTTGGTGGAGCGGACGGCTGGTCCGGTGCAGAACGCCTTGAACGATGCCGGCATTGCAGCTTCTGAGCTTGGAAAAGTGCTGCTTGTTGGTGGCTCTACCCGTATTCCGGCAGTGCAGCAAAAGGTGAGGCAGTTAACGGGCATGGAGCCCAGCAAAAACATCAATCCAGATGAGTGCGTAGCTCAAGGCGCAGCCATTCAGGGTGATACCCTGTCCGGGAGCCATGCGCTGTCTGTCAATAAAAGCATCCTGCTGTTGGATGTGACGCCTCTGTCTCTCTCCATTGAAACGGTGGGCGGCGTGGCAACAAGGCTGGTGGAACGCAATTCCACCCTGCCTGTTCACTATTCCCAGGTTTTTACCACTGCCGCCCCTTTTCAATCCAGCGTGGAAATCCATGTGCTGCAGGGCGAGCGGCCCATGGCTGCCGACAACAAAACCATTGGGAAATTCAAATTGAAGGGCATCAAGCGGGCCCCGGCCGGGGTGCCGCAGATCGAAGTCACCTTCGATATAGACACCAATGGCATCCTGCGGGTTTCCGCAAAGGATCAGGATACCGGCAAGGAACAGGGCATTACTATCACGGCCAACGATAAAATGAGCGACGCTGAAATCGACGCCGCCATCCGGGACGCGGAGCAGTACGCTGCCCAGGATCAGGTGAGGAGAGAAGCCCTGGAAACCGGTCATGAAGCCCAGCAGCTCATCAACAACGTTGAAAAAGCATTGGATGGCAAAGGCAAGCAGATCGACAAAGCGGAAAAGAAACAGATCAAGGAGAATGTCAATGCGTTGCGAAAGCTTCTATACAAAAACAAACCGGATCAAATGACGGCTGAGGAGCTTTCCCATATCCGCGCAGCCATGGAGCAGGTTCGTCAATCGTCGTCTCGATGGATGAATTGAACTGGGTGGTATCATCATCTGTATGGAATATGATCACCGGAAAGGATCGGATTCGATGAAGCAGAAAGCTGCCGGATGGATTGTAAAATACAGGTTCATTATTCTGATCGTCATGCTGATCTTTGCCGCCTTGAGCGCAGGCAGTATCAGCAAGACGAAAATCAACTACGACCTGAACAGGTATCTGGATGATGATACTATGACGAAACGTGCCTTGAAGGTCATGGAAGAAGAGTTCGGCAACAGCGGGCAGCTTCGCGTCATGTTTCACGATCTGGATGATGAAACGCTGTCCAGCTATCTGTCCCGATTGAATGAGCGCCCGGAAATCCTAGCGGCGCAGCACGATCCAGAAACATGTGTAGCAATCCGGGATGGAATCCGGTATCAATTGGTGACGCTGACCCTGACGGATTGCGATGCCACAGCGCTGGTCAAAGAATTGCGCTCCATGTTTCAGGATGTTGGGACGTATTACGTAGGTGGGGCTGCGGCAAACCAAATGGACGTGCAAAACAGCGTAGCGGAGGAAATGCCGCTGGTGATGGCCATCTCCCTGGCTGTGGTGGTCATTGTCTTGCTTTTGACTTCTCACGCTTGGCTGGAGCCTGTGGTCATCTTGCTGGTGCTGGCGGTCTCCATCGTGATCAATCTGGGCACGCATTTTGTTTTTCCGGACGTGTCCTTCATTACCTTTGCAGTCAGTGCGATTTTGCAGTTGGCCCTTTCCATCGATTATGCCATCATGCTGCTGCACACCTATCATGACTGCAGGGATGAGGGCGCAGCGCCCAAAGAAGCCATGAAAAGCGCCCTGGCCCAATGCTTCATGCGCATTGCTTCCAGCGCATTTACCACGGTGGCGGGGCTTCTTTCCCTGCTGTTTATGAGCTTTACCATCGGTTTTGATATCGGCCTGGCACTGAGCAAAGGCATCCTGATCAGTATGCTGTCTGTGTTCCTGCTGATGCCCGCGGTCACGCTGATCTTTGAAAAGCCCCTGCGCCTGACCCGGCATAAGCCCATTCCTCTGGGCGGACAGCACCTGGCAAAAGGAATTTACCGTCTTCGGAAACCGATTGCGATCCTGCTGATTTTACTCGTTGCCGCAGGCGCTGTGCTCCAGGGTATGACTTCCTATACGTTCACTGACAGCTCCGCAAAAGGGGAAACGCAGACAATCAATGAGGTCTTCGGGACATCCACGACGCTGGCGCTGCTGATTCCAGGCGGTACAGAGGATGCAGACTATGATACCCAGCGGGCTTTGGCGGAAAAGCTGCAGGTGCTGAAAATCAACGGGCAGCCTGTCATCCGGGCTATCTCCGCCATGGTGACAACCGGGGCGGAAGCGCTGAAATACTATACTCCCCAGGATGTGGCGGAACTGACGGGTATGAACAGTATGCTGGTCAGCCTATTCTTCCGTTCTCAGGGCTTCGGTGATTCCGTTCGGGCTGATCGCCTGTTGGCGGCAGCGGAAAGCCTCCAGGCAGGCGGCGAAACCATCGCGCCGCTCAAAGCCGCTCTGGATCAGGCCAATGTCGCTTTCCATGGACCGCATTATGACCGGATGCTGCTGGAGCTGACGATTCCGGCCACGGATCAGAATCTGATCCCGGCTATCGACCGGATTCTTTCCGTTGTGCGGGAAACCTATGGGAACGATTTCTACATCACGGGTGTCCCCATGTCCACCTACGACATCGGCAATGCTTTCCGGGGAGATTTGCTGAAGGTCAATCTGATCACCTTCCTGGCGATCCTGCTGATCGTTACCCTGTCCTTCTGCTCTGTCCGGCTGCCGCTGCTGCTGGTGTTTGTGATCGAGGGAGCCATCTGGATCACCATGGGCATTTCCCGCTTGATGCATCAGCCCATTTTCTTCATTTCGTACCTGATCTGCGTCTCCATCCAGATGGGCGCGACCATCGATTATGGCATCCTGCTCAGCGATCAGTATGTATCGCTGCGGAAAGAAAGCCTGCCTGCGGCAGATGCGCTGTCAATCGCCATGAAGCGGGCCTTGCCTACCATCCTGACCTCCGGGATCATCCTGATTACCGCGGGATATATCATCGGGCAAAAGTGCAGTGTGTTCTATATCGCCGATATTGGAGCGCTGCTCGCCCGGGGCGCATTGATTTCCGTCCTGCTGGTGCTGATCCTCCTGCCTGCGCTGCTGGCGCTGTGCGATAAATGGATCATAGGCAGGCGACTGAAGGGATAAAACCGAAACATAGATTAATTAGCAAAATAGGGATGCGGCTTACAGGAGCGCATCCCATTTTGTTATAGACTCATTCTTTATTCTATCTGCGGCGCTATCCTTTCCTTTGGCAGCGTCACGGTAAAAGCTGTTTTGCCCGCCTCGCTTTGAACGCTGATACTCCCTTGATGAAGCTCCGCCACTTTTTTAGCGACTGCCAGGCCGATACCGTTTCCTTCTGTGGCGTGCGATTCATCTGCCTGATAGAATTTTTGAAAAATCCTTTCCTGCTTATCACCGGGGATGGGGGCTCCAGGATTGACGATGGAAACGGAAAGGGTATCGTCTGTCTGCGCGATCCTGATGTTCAGTTCCCCGTATTCCGGTGAGAACTTAATGGCGTTGTCGATCAGATTGATCCAGATTTGCTTGAGCAGTTCTTCATTGGCTGTAATATCATACTCTTCAAAATCCAGGTTCCATTCCAGGTTCTTTTTGCTCCACTTACTTTCCAGCAACAATACGCAGGCGCGTATCTGTTCTGAAAGATTGAAGGTAGTAACGTCTCGCAGGATCGTTTGATTTTCCACTTTGGACAGATTGAGCACATTGGTCGCCATGGCGGAAAGCCGCATGGATTCTTCTTCGATCACGCCGATGTATTCTATTTTTTTTTCTTCTGTCAGGTTGCCCCGCTTGAGCAGCGACGCAAACCCGGCAATGGACACGATAGGCGTTTTGAACTCATGAGAAAAATTATTAACGAAATCAGAGCGAAGCAATTCTGTGTTTTCCAACTCCTCAGCCATGATATTAAAGCTTTGGCTCAATTCGTCGGCAACAGAAAACCGGCTGAACCAGGAACCAAAGTGCAGCCTGGTTTTGAAGTCGCCAGAAGCAAGCCGGTTCATGGCGTTGATTACTTCATTGACGGGTTTTAAGGGCTGGCGGCTCACGATCGAGGATAGCAAAGAACCCAAAATAACGCTGGTAACAGCGATATAAAGGAGCAGATGATTGGTTTCCGGCTTAGTAGTCCCAAAACTCAGCACATCCCATTGGATCAAAAGCGCAATTACGCCGATCACAAGCCCCATGGTCAATACAAGCTGCAAAAAAATCAGCAGCGTGAACAGCAGGTTCAGGGTAAAACGCTTTTTCCGAACCTGTTCATTTTTCCTGTTCATCAAGCCTTTTTCACCGCCTTATAGCCCAGCCCCCGCACCGATTGTATTTCAAAGGCAGGCCAATTTTCAAATTTCTTCCGAAGTCTGCCCACATGCACCGTGACCGTTTCCCAGCCAGTTTCTGAATCCATGCCCCAAATTTCATCCATCAGCTGGATCCTGGTGAAAATTTTTCCCGGGTAGGACAGCAGCTTATATAAAAGCAAGAATTCCTTCTGCGGCAGCACCACGCTTTCTCCTGGACGCATCACCGTCAGGGTATCCAAATCCAGGATTGTATCGCCCACGGTCAGCTTCCGTTCACTGACGATACGGGCTCGCCGTAAAAGTGCCTTGATACGCAGCAGCATTTCTTCCACATCAATCGGTTTGGTAATGTAATCATCCGTGCCGACGATGAACCCCTGGTGCCGATCCTCTGGCAGCTGCTTGGCGGACACCATGAGGATCGGCAGATCATTCTGTCCGTCTCGGATTGTTTTTGTAAACGCGTAGCCATCCATGCCAGGCATCATAATATCCAGCACCACCAAATCAATGTGTTCCTGCTCCAGTTTATTTAGCGCATCGTCACCATTGATAGCGGTGGTTACCTGATACCCCTCGTTTTCCAGCACCGCCTGTACCAATCGACGGGTGTTTTTATCGTCATCCACGGCTAAAACATGAATCATTCCAGCTCACCTCACCCGGATCATAGCAGAGTTTTCTAAACTGAATCGAAACAAAATGAACGCAATTTCAGTATAGCATATTCAGCTTTTTTTCGCATGCTTCCTCCGCTATCCGTCCGATTTATGACACAATTATTCTGTGAAAAGTTTAGTTTCAGTTTATTCTTTGCGTCTATACTTTCTTCATCAAACACATGAGACTTTGTTTCATAGTTTGAATTCAGAAAGAGAGGGATCAGGATGAAAACGAAAGCCTTTAACATGATCGGAGCCTGTCTGATGGTTCTTTTGCTGGTTATGCAATTCGTGCCATTTTGGCAGTATGGAGAACCTGTAAAGTCCGTCAGTATTCAAGGCTATGTTTGGTTCCCAACGGATTATAAGGACCTGGATAAGGAATTACAGGAACAGACAAATGACTCTCAATTTGGCGTCAGCAATATTGTTCTGATGCCTGTATTGGAGCTGCTTCTCTGCTGCGCCGGCGCTGTCTTCTGCTTCGTAAAATCAGATCAGACGCTTGCGTTGTTGTTTCCCATTGCCGCCGGAGCTATGGGGATATACGGATACCTGAAACCTGCTTTCAAACTGGGTTCTTTATGGCCGATGCATATCATGCTGTGCGTTTTGCTTCTGGCCATTGGAATAACTGGGTTTATTATGACGCTGCACGCCAAAAAGTAAGAGGAGGTATACATCATGGGTAAGCATACGGAAAAAATCAATAAACTGGCAGAAAAGAAAAAAGCTGGAAAAATTGTGGGTTATCTGAATGATAAGGATCTTGAAACCAGGATCGACGCCATTCGCGCATTGGGCAGGTGTGGCGGTGAAGAAGCCATCAATCGCTTGATAACACAAATGGCTTCGCAGAATCCCCAAGAGAGGATCGAGGTGGCAAAGGCACTGGGCGAATGTGGGCCTGACGCAGCTTTCTATCAATTAAGCCATTATGCTGCGCGGGAAACGAACGACGCAGTAAAAGAAGCCATGAAGGAAGCTATGGGAAAAATCCATAAGCGAACAAACGGAAAGGACGGTTAAGAAGCAATATTAGTGTTTGGAGGGTGAGATGTTTGCTGGAACTAAGAAGCATCACAAAAACATATCCGGCGGCGGGAGAAAATGTGGAGGCCCTGCGGGGCATCAGCCTGCAATTCCGCAGCAA
>JAUNMW010000120.1:0-6324 GCA_030537395.1 Clostridia bacterium
ACCATTCTTTGGAGGCCAAAGAATGGTTTCCCCCAGACCCCCTTCCAAGAAAGCCGAATCATTGTTCGATCAATCTGCATTTGGCAAATAACCAAAAAACCTCATTTGATCGTTTCGTTTCCCCGGGGAGGCGCGACGCACCCGCGCCTCCCGCTGAGGATGCTTTCATGCCCGTCCCAACCCCAAAAATCATCTCAACTCTCAACTCTTAACGCTCAACTCTGCACTCCGTACTCTGTACTCTGCTCTCTCACCATGGAAAGGCAGGCTGATCCCATGCGCAGAACGCGATTCAACCCGGACAGATTCCATCTGAACCAGCTGCCCATGTATGCGGTGCTGGTTCCGCTGGCTTTGTTTATGAGCCTGCCCATCCTGTTTATCATTAACCATGCCTTCAAGCCCATTGAGGAATTATTCGCCTTTCCGCCCCGGTTCCTGGTCAGCAATCCCGTATGGGACAACTTTACCAAGCTGATCCGCCAGGCCTCCCAGGGCGGCATTTCCATCAGCCGCTATGTGTTCAACAGCCTGGTGGTCACCCTGTCCGTGGTAGGCTTGAGCGTCGTCATCAGCTCTATGGCGGCCTTCGCCCTGAGCAAGCTGCGCTTCCGGGGCAAAAGCACCTTAATGGAAATCAACAATCTGGCCATGA
The DNA here is from genome assembly GCA_030537395.1 of Clostridia bacterium. Taxonomy (GTDB): domain Bacteria; phylum Bacillota; class Clostridia; order Christensenellales; family Aristaeellaceae; genus RUG563. The sequence goes on from JAUNMW010000120.1 coordinate 656, forward strand.
TGTTCGTGCCCGTTGCCGTGATCATTCCCCGGTATCTGCTGATAGACAAGCTGGGCATGATCAACACCTATTTCGCCCATATCCTGCCCCTCATTGCCATGCCGGTAGGCATGTTCCTGGTGAAGCAGTTCACCGATCAGGTGCCCGATTCCCTCATCGAAGCCGCCATCGTGGACGGCGCGGGGTACTTCCGGGTATTCTTTAAAATCGTTCTTCCGCTGGTGCGGCCCGCCATCGCCACTGTGGCGATCCTGGCCTTCCAATCGGTGTGGAACAACACCGAAACCTCCATCATGTTCACCAACAAGGAAAACATGCGCACCCTGACCTTCTATATGAACACCCTTGCCAGCAACACCAACGCCGTAGCGGGCCAGGGCATTGCCGCCGCCGCGTCGCTGATCATGTTTTTGCCTAATTTGATCCTGTTTATCTGCATGCAGAGCAAAGTGATGAACACCATGGCCTATTCGGGCCTGAAATGATAAAAAGGGGGATTCATAAAAATGCTGAAAAAGCTTGTGATCGTCCTCCTGGGAGTGATTTTGATGCTGCCTTTTTCTTCCCTGGGGGAGGATTACCAGAACCCCATGACCATCCCGGGCCAGTACCCGCCCATCAGGGGCGCGTCCTACGATTACGGCATCGGCGACCCCTTCGTGATGCGGTTCAACGGCCTGTATTATCTGTACGCTTCCTCCTGCGAGGACCGGGTGCGGGTGTACACCAGCCGGGATTTAATCAACTGGGAATTTCAGGGCTGGTGTACCGAAAATAAGGACGTGTATTTCGCCTACGCGCCGGAGGTGATTTACTGGCGGGGAGACTTTTATATGATTACCTCCCCCAACGGCGGCGGGCATTACATATTAAAAAGTGATTCGCCCCTGGGCGTTTTCCGCCCCGTGACGGGCAATTTCGGCTATCAGATCGATGGTTCCTTTTTCGTGGAGGATGACGGGCGGCTGATGATCCTGTTCCCGGAGGACAGCCAGATCAAGCAGGCGTACCTGAACCCGGATACCCTGCTGCCAAACGGCATCAAGTATTCCACCACCGCCACCTTGCGCCACTGGACGGAAGGCCCCGGGCTGTTCCGGAGGGGAGAATGGTATTATCTCACCTTTACGGGCAACCATGTGCTGTCCTCCGGCTATCGGGTGGCCTACGCCAGTCGTTTGGGCAGCAGCGCGGGAAAATTCACCCAGCCCGCGGATGATACGATATTGATTCACAGCGTGTTCGGCGATGATTTTACTGGCCTGGGCCATTCCAGCAATTTCATCGGGCCTGATCTGGACAGCCTGTACACCGCTTATCATTCCTTTGTGAACATCAACGGCCCGGCTCGGTTGTATAACCTGGACCGGCTGTTCACCAACGGCGGCGTTTTGTACACCACCGGCCCCACCAACTTCCCCATGCCCGCGCCGAATATGCCGGATGTGTACGGCGACGCGGCGGGGGAATTGAATGATTTTTCGGAAACGGAAGCGGGCTATTTCGCTCAAATTGCGGATACGCATGTTTTTACCCAGGAATGTAATTTTTCCCTGACGGAAAACGGGGAAGCCATTTGGCAGGCGGGCCGCTGCCAAGATCAGCCGGTGATGATTCGCACAAACGGAAAAACGATTTCTCTGCATATCGGAGAAACGGAAAGAACCATCGAAAGGACGCCGGAATTGGGAGCTTCCGGCACGCTGCACACCCTGCGGGTGGAATGCAATACAGAAATCTTTTACGCATATATCGACGGTATGCGGCTGATCACGCTGGCCAATCCGGGCTTCACCGCATCGGAAATTGGCGCGGTCAAGGGGGAGGGGGCCGCCTACTCCTTTATGGCCTGCACGGCTCAGGCTCTAGGCTCGGGGGATAACGGGGCCCTCAAGGTGATCCCCGGCACGTTCAGCGCCATTCATACTTTGAACAGCGAAGAATTATCCTGGCAGGAATATGGGAAGCAAATGGAGAAAGTTCCTACTCTGGGCACAGCTTATTACGCTGTCCGGGTGGCGGAGGCGGGAAATTACTGCTTCGATTTGACCGTTTTGAAGGAAGACGGCGGAAAGCAATTCACCATGCTGCTGGACGGGGAACCGCTGCTGAACGGCACAGTGCCCGCATTCAACGGGAAAGAGGACTTCTTTACCTTCACTTCTTTGCCCGTTTCCCTGCCCGCCGGGGACCATATCCTGACGGCGGCGGGCGATGAAATCACGGTCAGCCGAATCGGCAGCTTCCGGTTCGCGGAAACAATGGAATACAAAAGCGATTTTGCCGATAAGCAGCAGCGAAAGGAAATCACCACGCTGGGCGCGTTCGCCGTGAATTTTGACAAAGCCGTTCTTTCCGTCAAGCAGGGAAAAACGGGCTTTGCGCTCTTGGGCCGGGAGGGGTACACCAATTATGAAATGCGGGTGCGGTTCAGCCTGCCGGTGAACGGCAGCGGAGCCAGCGGCATCCTGATTAGGGGCAGCAACGTGAGCCTGTACGACGCCCAGGTGAAGGAAAGCTATTTCGGCTATGGCATCATCCTGTCCAAGCTGGGCTTCAACGTGCAGAAGATGCATTATGGCAGCCAGACCATGCTGGGCTTTATCAATGTGAACGCCTGGAAGGACGCGGCGGAAGCGGAAATCGCTGTGCGGGTGCAGGGCAATACCCTGTCTATCGGCCTGCCGGGAGAGGAACCGCTCTTCGTGCTGGAGGACGCCCAACCCTTCACCCATGGCTTGTGCGGTTTTTTCAGCACGGGGAAGGAATTGACCGTGCTTTCCTGCGATATCACACCGCTTGAATGAAAAGCTGGATGCATTGCATGACGGTATTGCTGTTTGTGCTTTCCCTTATTCGCCTTTCTCGGGGGGTCTGGGGGGAACCGCTCTTTAGGCTCTAAAGAGTGGTTTCCCCCAGTAAAAAGAAAGGGGGTCCCATGAAAAATTTAGATTTAACCATTCGGGAGCCGGAGGAGCTGGCAAAGGTGGCCCGGGCATTGGGCTCGGAAGTGCGGCTGCGGATCATGCAATTGCTGGGGGATAAAAGCATGAGCGTGGTGGAGCTGGCGGAGGCCATGGGGGTGCCCCTTTCCACTGTGAGCAATAACATTGTGGTGCTGGAAAAGGCAGGGCTCATCCGCACGGAGCGGAAAAACGGCCTTCGGGGCACCATGAAGCTGTGCAGCCGCAAGCGGGATCAAATTCATATTGATTTGGTGGCCGCGGAAGAAAGAAAAATCGAATCTTTTTTCCAGTATATGCCGATCGGCAATTATACCGACTGCCACATCATACCAACCTGCGGCATGGCGGGCACCCAAAGCAGCATCGGCGTGCAGGACGACACAGCCCTGTTTTACGAACCGGAGCATTTTGGGGCCCAGCTGCTCTGGTTCCAGGGCGGCTATGTGGAATACCGCTTCAGCAGCCGCCACGCGGTGAACCGGGAGCTCAGCTGCCTGGAGGTCAGCTTCGAGGCCTGTTCGGAAGCGCCCAATTACCGGCTGGACTGGCCCAGCGATATTACCGTATGGATCAACGGCATTGAATTGGGTACCTGGCGCTGCCCCGGGGATTTCGGAGGGCGACAGGGCCGGTGCACCCCCATTTGGTGGCCCCGATCCGCCACCCAATACGGCATCGTGAAGCGCTGGCGGGTGGATCAAACGGGCTGCAAGCTGGACGATGAAAGGATTTCCTCCGTGACACTGGATCAATTGCGTTTGGGGGAGCATCCTTACATCACCCTGCGCATTGGCATCAAGGAGGACGCCGAGCAGCAGGGCGGCATCAACTTATTCGGAGAACAATTTGGCGATTATAACCAAGCGATTATTATGCGGCTGGATTCCATTGCGGAGCCTGCCGCCGAAGGGAGCAATGCATCATGACCACCATTCTTCGCCCTGAGCATCCCCGTCCCGATCGGGAAAGAGAAAATTGGATGACCCTGAACGGCCCCTGGCGCTTCGCCTTTGACAAGGAAAACGCGGGGAAAAAAGAAAAATGGTATGTGAAAAAGGAATACCCCCTGGAAATCCAGGTGCCCTTCGCCTACCAAAGCAAGCTTTCCGGCATCAATAGCCAGGAGCATTGCGACGCGGTATGGTATGAACGGGATTTTGCCATCCCGGAAAACCTGCGCGCTCTTCGCCGCCTGCTGCATTTCGGCGCGGTGGATTACAAGGCGGATGTGTGGCTGGACGGCCAATATCTGGGTGGTCATGAAGGGGGCTATACGCCCTTTACCTTCGATATTACGGACTTGACGGAAGGAAAAGAAGCCTGCCGTCTCACCGTGCGCTGTGAGGACCGTTTGGATTTTGATCAGCCCCGGGGCAAGCAGTCCTACCGGCCCGAGCCCTTCGGCTGCTGGTACACCCCCGTCACCGGCATCTGGCAAAGCGTGTGGCTGGAAGGAGTTGGGGAATACTATCCCGTGGATTTCCGGCTCACCGGACACATTGAAACGGGCTCCGTCAAGGCGGAAATCGAATTAAACGAGCTGCCGAAGAACGGCGCGCTGCGCCTGACGGCCTCCTTCCAGGGAAAGACCGTGGCCCGGCAGGAAATTGAAATCACGACGGATCGGTACATCCAAACCGAAATGTATCTGAACCATGACGAGGGTTTGGAGGGTATTCATATCTGGCGGCCCGGCCATCCGGCGCTGTACGATCTGGCCATCGAAACCATTGTGGATGGAAAAATCTGCGATCAGGTGAGCACCTATTTTGGCCTCAGGAAAATCGGCGTGCAGAATGGCTATGTGATGCTGAACCAGGACGCGATCTTCCAGCGGCTGGTGCTGGATCAGGGCTATTGGCCGGATGGACTGCTCACCGCCCCCAGCGATGAAGCGCTGAAACGGGACGTGGAACTGACCCTGCAAATGGGCTATAATGGGGCCCGCAAGCACCAGAAATTTGAGGATCCCCGGTATCTGTACTGGGCGGATCACCTGGGCCTGATCGTATGGAGCGAATTGCCCAGCGCCTATTGGCTGCGGGACAGCGAAAAGCGGAACATGATCCGGGATCTGAGCGAAGCCATCCGGCGGGACTACAACCACCCCTGCATCCTCACCTGGGTGCCCATCAATGAAAGCTGGGGCGTGCCCTTCATCCGCTTCCAGAAGGAGGCCCAGGAATTGGCGGATGCCCTGTATCATCTGGTGCACTGCCTGGACGGCACGCGGCTGGTGTCCGGCAATGATGGCTGGGAGCAGGCGGCCACCGATTTAGTGACCGTGCACGATTACACCGCCTGGCCGGATCAGCTGGGCCGGGAATACGGCGATCTTGATCTGCTGCTGAAAACCACGCCCACGGGCGGCCGCTTCGTCACCGCGCAGGGGTACGATCACAGCGGCAAGCCCCTGCTGCTGACCGAATACGGCGGCATCGCCATGCAGAAGGACGCGAGCGGCGGCAATTGGGGCTATAACGGCGCGGTGAAGGATGAGGAAAGCTTCCTTCAGCGCTTTGAGGCCATCACCCAGGCCTTCAAGCACATGCCGGGCTTCCGTGGCTACTGCTACACTCAGTTGACCGACGTGTTCCAGGAAGTGAACGGCCTATTGGATATGGACCGGAATCCCAAGGCCAGCATTGACGAAATCCGCAGGATCAACCTGGAGAGGTGAAAAAAGGTAGGAGGTAGGAAGTA
>JAUNMW010000120.1:6334-9479 GCA_030537395.1 Clostridia bacterium
CATTGCCTGGCCATTGCAGCAGTGTTTCATATGAAGGCTATATAAACCTCCTACATCCTACTTCCCACCTCCTACCTCACCTTTCCTCCTACCGGAGTCAAAGCACTCGAAAGAGGTGAGATCGTGTCCCGTTATTATTCCAATCCCCGTCCCCTGACCGATTTGTGGGACGGGCAGGAAATCGGCGATCCCTTTCTGATGCGGTTCAACGGGCAGTATTACCTGTACTGCTCCAGCCATGGCAACGGCCCCGGAATCAAATGCTGGGTCAGCCGGGATATGATGGATTTTACCTATCAGGGCTATGTGTGTGAGGATCCCCGCATCGAGGGGGCCTACGCTCCGGAGGTCTGCTATGTGGCCGGGAAATTCTATATGGTCACATCTCCCAAAGGCAGCGGCCATTATTTGCTGCGGGCCGAAAGCCCCCTGGGGCCCTTTGAAGTAATCAGCGAGAATTACGGCCTGGGCATCGACGGCAGCCTGTTTGTGGACGATGATGGGAAAGAGTACTTTTACCGCGCCAGCGCCCAGGGCATCCGGGTGCACGCCATGCCCACGCCGGATGTAATCGACGTGCACAGCGCCGTGATCCCCGCCAGTTTCCTGGGCCATTGGACGGAAGGCCCTATGGTGATCAAGCGGAATGGCCGGTACTATCTCACCGATACGGGCAACCATGTGTTGAGCCGCGGCTATCACGTGGATTATTTCGTGTCCCATGAAGGGCCGGATCGGGGTTATTACGCCTTAAAGGCTCAGCAGCTTTTGCTGGAAACACGGGATGAATATCACGCCCTGGGCCATTCCTCCACCTGCGTGGGCCCGGACATGGATACCCTGTACATCATTTATCATAAAAACATCCTGGATCAGTGGAACCGGCCCCATCACCGTTCCCTGTGCATCGATCAATTGTTTTTCAATGGCGACCGCATGTACACAAACGCCTGCTGGTGGCAGCAGAAAGCGCCGCGGCTTCCGGATTGCGCCTGCTGGGACGGAGAAGAACTGATAACAAACGGTGATATGCGCTTTTTACCCCTGGAGGCGGGCAATATCTACACGGCGGAAATTTGCGGCACGCTGCAAAAGGAAGCGGGCCGGATGGTATTCTCCCAAAACGAAAAAAACGGCCTTTTCCTGACCGTTCATGGATCGGGACAATGGGAAGCGCACCTGGAGGACGGGCAGCAAAGCCGTGGTTTCTCCGGCACGTTTCCCGCCGCCATCGATCCCAAAGCGCTGATGTGCGTGAAAGTGAGCTTGCGGGATGGAAAACTGTTCGTCTTTGTGAATCAATTGGAAATTCTGCAGGCGGAAACAGGACTGGGCGGCGGAAAAATAGGCCTGTCCCAGGATTTCCTGCCGGGCTTTTCAGGCTTTTCCTCCGTTGCCCAGGACAGCGAAGCGGGCCGGGATGAAAAAAAGATTCCCGGCGCGTTTGACGCTTTCCATGCTCTGGAGCACGTCAAAACGATCGAGGGAGAGCAAAACTGCCAGGCTGTGTCGATTCGGGCGGGAGAGACGCTTTCGTTCGCTGTGAATGTGTGGAAAGCGGGAAAATATCACGTACTGTGCACGGTAAAAAACACGCCTGGCCCGCTGAACGGCAGCGTCAATGATACCCCGTTTCGCACACAGCCCTGCGGGCAAACGGACGAGCAGGGCATGGAAAAGCGGTATTTGGGTATCGTTCCTTTCGACGCGGGGAAACAGATGCTGAAACTGCGCCTGGAAAACGACGCGGTGATCGACCGGATGTATGTGCTGGAAGCGGATGAAGCGCAGTCTGCTGAAATCATCCGGGATGGAAACGACGTAACAAATGGACAATTGCAGGTGATCGGCCACAAAGCGCAAAACAGCATGAACCGCAAGTTCAGCGGCTACACCTGCGCCGAGGGCTACGGGGAAGCTTATTTTGGCGGCATGTACAGGGACTGCCAGGTGGAAGCGGAAATGTACCTGGATCCCTGCTCCCCGGATGCCTCCGCCTGCATTTATCTGCGCAGCAGGAAAGAATCCTGGCACCCGCATCAGGTGCATGAAGGCCGCTACGCCTATTGCGTGCGCGTTACGCCCGGCAGGATCGAACTGAGCAAACAGGCGTATCATGAAACCATTTTAGCGTCCGCGGCCCTTCCCAACTGCTTCCCCGCAACATTGAAGCTGATTTGCCGGGCGGAAGAAAACCAAATCACCGTTTTGCAGGAAAATGATGCCGGAAGCGTGCTGCTGCTTTCTTATCTGGATCCCTTGGCCCTGCCCTGCGGGCGGATGGGAATCGACGCGTCCGGCGACGGGATTGGATTCCTGAGCGTGCGTTTGATAAGCGGTGAGAAATCGTTCTTTGCTATGAACTGATCAGTAAGAGAAGCACCGGCGTGATTTTCATTGCCGGTGCTTCTCTTTTTTCTATACGCGATGATTGTTTCAATGATGCCAGCTTACCTGCTCAATGCATCCTGGACAGCTTCCTTGAAGTTGGACAGGTTTATGGTAGCGCCGTAGATCACATCCGCATTGACGGTGTGACCGTTTTCGTCCAGCTCCAGCGCGGCAATGTCGTTGCCTTCCATCCAGGTTTCGAGGAAGGAGACTTCTTTCCACCATTCTTTGCCAAGACCGCTGACACGCCGGATGCCATAGTCGTCAAATTTTTCTTTGCTGATCAAACCGCCGGCCGCGCGGACAGTATCCAGCAGCACCTTGAAAACGTCGTCTCCCTTGCAGATCACCTTTGCAACCGTGACGCCCCCATTGATCGCTGAAGGAAAAGCCGGTTTTGACGGCATATTCCCCTGTTTCACTAACGCCGGCTTCTGCGTTGATCCACGCCTCCTTGAAGTTGGACAGGTTGATGGTGGCGCTGGAAATGACATCCGCATTGACGGCATGTCCGCTTTCGTCCAGCTCCAGCGTGGCGATATCATTCCCTTCGGCCCAGGTTTCAAAGAAGGATATCTCCTCCCACCATTCCTTTCCAAGACCGCTGACGCGCCGAATGCCGTAATCGTCATACTTTTCCTTACTGCTCAGGCCGTCATCCGGCCGGACGGCAGCCTGGCCGAAGGAGAGATCGTGCCGATGCCCGCTGCCGCCGAAACTGCGGAAGCTCCTCGCAAGGCAAAAGAAAAAGCGC
>JAUNMW010000121.1 GCA_030537395.1 Clostridia bacterium
TCCTCCATCGCCACCGGCCTGATCCTGGGCATCATCATCAACGTGATCTTCAACAAGCGGGACGCCAAGGGCAACTGAGCACAGCATCCTGCAAAAAGCGCAGCGGCAGATTTGTCCGCTGCGCTTTCGCTTTTATTGAATTTTCCCCAAATCCATGAATTCAAAACGGGAAATCAACAAAAAAGTCGCTTGGGGGTCAGGCGTTAAAGAGATATTTCCATCAACAAAGGAGTTTTCATTTTTGCGTTGATATATCTTGATGATACATGTCATACTACTATCTGATTAAATGTAGATGCGCTCAGAGCATTAACATAGAATCACAGCCCCCTATTCGCCTTTCTCGGAAGGGGGTCTGGGGGAAACCGCTCTTTGGGCTCCAAAGAGCGGTTTCCCCCAGAAAATCTACTTTTAATTAGGTTATAATATCAGTCATGGAATTTGCAAATAACACAACGATTTACATCTCAGCGCTGATTGAAAGGCATCCGAAGAATTTCCATCGGCTGCGGAAAAAAAGAGGAAAAGCGGCCGCGGGAAGCGAACCTTTATATACGTTCCGAAAGGCGCCCGGGCATGCCGGTCCGGGCGGAACAAACGAATGAACAAAAGGGAGGAAAACATCATGGAATTAAAGGGCAGCAAAACCGAACAGAACCTGCGCACCGCGTTTGCCGGCGAAAGCCAGGCCCGGAACAAGTACACTTATTTTGCTTCCAAGGCCAAGAAGGAAGGCTATGTGCAAATTTCCAATCTATTCCTGGAAACGGCGGACAATGAAAAGGAGCACGCCAAGATTTGGTTCAAGCTGCTGGGCGGCATCGGCACCACGGAAGAAAACCTGCTGGCCGCCGCGGAAGGCGAGAATTACGAATGGACGGATATGTACGCCCAGTTTGCCAAGGAAGCCCGGGAAGAAGGCTTTGATGAGATCGCCAAGCTGTTTGAGGGCGTAGGCGCTATCGAAAAGGAGCATGAAGAACGCTACCGCAAATTGCTTTCCAACATCCAGGGCGGCCTGGTGTTCTCCAAGGACGGCGACGCCATTTGGCAGTGCAGCAACTGCGGCCACATCGTGGTGGGCAAGCAGGCCCCCGAAGTGTGCCCCGTATGCGCTCATCCCCAGGCTTATTTCCAGGTGCGGGCGGAAAACTATTGATCATGGGGGCTGGGGACTTTCAACTGAAGGATAAATTGGGATTTGTAAACGAAAGGTAGGAGGTAGACAGTAGGAGGTAGGAGGTTTATAATGATGCGCGCTGTGGGGTACTGCAATGATTGCCATTCCCGAAGCGCACAAACACTATAAAACCTCCTGCCTCCTACTTCCTACCTCCTACCTGTTTTGCAAATCTCAATTTACAGGCTTTTGCCATTAATGGTATTCCGGCAGCCAGCCCGTATGGGCCTCAATCAGATCGTCGCACAGAGCCACGATATCGTCGATGGACAGTTCGCTCTGGCAATGGGGGTCCATCATGGCAGCCTGGTAGATGTAATCCTTCTTCCGGGTTACGGCGGCCTGGATGGCCAGCAATTGCACATTGATGTTGGTGCGGTTCATGGCGGCGCACTGCTCGGGCAGATCGCCCACATAGGTGGGGGTGACGCCGGAAGCGTCGGCGATGCAGGCCACCTCCACGCAGGCGTTCTGGGGCAGATTGGTGATCAGGCCGGTGTTCAGCACATTGCCGCCGAATTTGAAGGGCACGTTAATTTCCATGGCCTCCATGATGCGGCTGGCATACTCGTTGCTGCGGGTGTGGGTCAGATGGGGATCCTTGGTCAGCTCGTCCCGTTGCTTTTCCCAGCGCTCGATCTGGCTGACGCAGCGGCGGGGGTACTCGTCCAGGGGGATATTGAACCGCTCGATCAGTTCCGGGTACTTGTCCTTGATGAAGAAGGGCATGTATTCCGCGTTGTGCTCGCTGGATTCGGTCACATAATAACCGAAGCGCTTCATGATTTCCAGGCGTACCATGTCCCCATGCTTTTCGGTAATGGCGGTGCAGCGGCGCTTGATTTCGGGGTACAAATCTTCCCCATTTTTGGTGATTTCCAGAAGCCAGGCCTGGTGGTTGATCCCGGCGATTTTCCATTGCACGGTATCGTCATACTCCATGCCCGCGCGCTTCATCAGCGAACGGGCGCAGGCCTGCACGCTGTGGCACAGTCCCACGGTTTTGATGGGGGTATAGCGCAGCATGGCCCCGGTGAGCATGGCCATAGGGTTTGTGTAATTCAGGAACCAGGCGTTGGGGCACACTTCCTCCATGTCCCTGGCAAAATCGAACATCACGGGAATGGTGCGCAGGGCCCGGAAGATGCCGCCGATGCCCAGGGTGTCGGCAATGGTCTGGCGCAGGCCATACTTTTTCGGCACCTCAAAATCGATGATAGTGCAGGGATCGTACAAGCCTACCTGAATGGCGTTCACCACATAGTTGGCCCCCCGCAGGGCGTCCTTCCGGTTTTCCACCCCACAGTAGGCCTCGATCTTCGCCTTATTGCCCAGGTTGTTGTTGATAGCGGTGAGCATCAGCTCCGATTCTTTCAGCCGCTGGGGGTCGATGTCGTACAGGGCGATCACGCTGTCCTCCAGCGCCGGGGTGCACATGCTGTCCCCCAGCACGTTCTTGGCGAACACCGTAGAGCCCGCGCCCATGAATGTGATCTTTGGCATGGTGGTTCCTCCTTTTTGGTTTTTAGATGGTTCAGGCTTATGAAAGATCAAATCAATTCCAGGACAAATGCAGCTGCCTGTTTTTTTGCACGCAATCCGTTAAATACAGGTTGATCAACGTTTGATATGGAATCCCACTGGATGCAGCCTGCTTTTTGAAATAGTCCACGGTGGCTGTATCCAGATTGATCGTCACCTGGGTTTTTAGCTTTTTGGCATAAGGATTGGGCCAGGCGTTGGAAAAATCGTACTCCTCGCGTATGGAAATCACCTCTACTGACTTTTCGTGTTATATCTACGCGCGAATGATGATCATGTAAGCTTTTTCTCCTGCTGGTTGTACCGGGTCCTTCAAGTCACATCTACGCGCGAATGATGATCACGTTCCCGAAGTAATTGATGTACACGGTTTCTCCTTCAAGTCACATCTACGCGCGAATGATGATCAGCAAAATTGCACAATCAATATGACTCATGCACGGATTATTATGTGCATCTTAACCTTTTCGAGTGTATTGTCTGTTCTTCAGAACGAAGAAATATGACCACTTTCTCGATTTTGGGACGGGAAGTCGCCCCGATAAAGTGCGAACATGTTGAATGAATTATGTTTTCTTCTCGTTCGCACTCAATTGTGCTTGGATCACATGATCAATATTGGGAATGGAAAGATTCTGTGATGCGTCGAAATCGGCATTGGCGGTAAACTTGCATTTGACGCAGCAAAAGCTTTCCTGCGTTTTTCGGTTTTCACTGTCAATATAACCGCACTTACTGCACCGTTGGGAAGTGAAACGGGGGTTCACTTTAATGACCGCAATGCCGTGTTCTTTTGCTTTTGTTTCGATTTTAGATTGAAGATCGTAATACGTCCAATGCTGCAAAAACTTAGGGAACTGCGTTTCCTGTTTGATACCGGACAAATCCTCAATTTGAATGATCCCACATTGATGCTTCAGTGCGTAATCAATCAGAGCTTTGCTGTATCGGTGGTTCGTGGTATCCCGGAAATTGGCGATGCGGTCTTTTGCCTGGTACACATTTGCTACCCTTGTTTTTGTTCCATGCCCAATGCGGCCCTCTCCACAGTAAGTGGCCTGTTTTTGCATGGAGCGCTTTCGGGCTTCCCATTTTTTCGCAAACGCGGTTATTTCCCCGCCTTCAATGATAAAACGACCGTATTCATTGATGGTACTGGCGCAAATCGCATAGTGTTCCCCCAAATCCACCCCCAGGATTTTTCCCGAATCCAGAACGTGCTGTTCCTGCTTAAATGTGTATGTCAGCAACAGAAACTATTTGGGACGGTCATAAACCAACTGACATTGACCATAACCATATTCGCCGCATAATACCCTTTCAAAAATACTTTGCTGCGTTTTATCATTGATTTGAACGGCAAACTGCACTTTCCCGGGAAGCCCTGTTTTCATCTTATATTTGGTAGAAAACAAGGATAGCTCAGCAATCGGCTGGGTTTCATTTTTACGAAAAGAAATGTTTCGCTTGTCGATTACCAACGGCTGATCTTTTTTGTAGGAAGGAACAGACATATTGCCACGCAAAACTTCCGTTTTTGACGAGGTATATTTGCTCCAAGCTTTTTGCAGTGTTGCGTTGATATTGACGGATGCCATATCTTCAAATTGATCTTTTACGCAGTTATATATATACCCATCTAACCGCTTATAACCAGTTTCTTTGTACAAATCCAAGTATTCACCGGTTTTATTGTATTGTTCACGGTTAAGATAATCCCAATGAAAAGCAATTTGAATCGTCCGGTTCAATATTTCCCGCGTTTGCCGCTGCAAAGCCCAAACGTTTTCCTGCATTTCATGGAATCCGCCGCAGCCGTCTAAGTAACGAAGTTCATACTTCATCACTTTTGTAAGCAATCCTTTTGCCAAACTTCTCCTCCTTTCCTACAATCAAAACTGGGAATAAATTCAGCTTTCTTGGAAAGGGGTGTGGGGGAAACCGTTCTTTGGCCTCCAAAGAATGGTTTCCCCCACATCAATCAATTATATATTTATTTCCCCACAACTTCCTTGGCAGCCTTCACGGCGTTTTCCACGGTGAAGCCGAATTCCTTGAACAGGACGGAATAGGGGGCGGAAGCGCCGAAATGGTCAATGCCGATGGCCTTGCCGTCCAGGCCGGTGAAGCGGTACCAGGGCATGGTCACGCCGGCTTCCATGCTGACGCGGGCGCGCACGCAGGGCGGGATCACCTTATCCTGGTATTCCTTGGGCTGCTTTAAGAACAGCTCCATGCAGGGCATGGATACCACGCGGGCGTCGATGCCGTCCTTCTTGAGTTCTTCCTTGGCGCCCATCATCTGCTCCACTTCGGAGCCGCTGGCCATCAGCACCACGTCCGGGGTCTCCTTATCGGAATCGGCCAGGATGTAGCCGCCCTTCATGGCTTCGCAGCCGCTGGTTTCGTACTGGGGCAGGTTTTGGCGGGTCAGGATCAGGCAGGTGGGCAGCCCGGCGGTGAGGGCCGTGAGCCAGGCGGCGGTGGTTTCCTTGCCGTCGGCGGGACGGAACACCAGCATATCGGGCACGGCGCGCAGGCCGGTCAGCTGCTCCACGGGCTCATGGGTGGCGCCGTCCTCGCCCACGCCGATGGAGTCATGGGTGAGCACGTAGGTGACGGGCAGCTTCATCAGGGCGCTCATGCGCATGGCATGCTTCATGTAATCGCTGAACACGAAGAAGGTGCCGCAGTAGACCCGCAGGCCGCCGTGCAGCGCGATGGCGTTGCAGATGGCCGCCATGGCATGCTCGCGCACGCCGAAGTGCAGGTTCCGGCCCGCCCGGTTCTCAGCGGAATAATCGCCGCCGTCCTTGATGTTGGTCTTGTTGGAGGGGGCCAGGTCGGCGCTGCCGCCAACCAAATTGGGGATCAGCTTGGCCAGCCGGTTGATCATTTCACCGGAGGTGTTGCGGGTGGCCATCTTGCCGTCCCACTGCCACAGCGCGTCGTTCAGGGCCACTTCGTCGGGCAGCTCCTGGCTGTGCCACGCTTCCCATTCCTCGGCCAGCTCAGGATAGGCCTTGGCATAGGCGGCGAACAGCTCGTTCCAGGCTTCTTCGGCCTTTTCGTTCTTTTCCATCTGAGCCTTTACATGCTCGTACACCTCGGGCAGCACGCAGAAATCATCTTCGGGCATCCCCAGGTTCTTCTTGGTGGCCAGAATATTGTCCGCGCCCAGAGGTTCGCCGTGGGCGGAAGCCTTGCCTTCCTTGGCGGGGCAGCCGAAGCCGATCTTGGTGGGGCACACGATCAGGGTGGGCCGTTCATCCTTCTTGGCTTCTTCAATAGCGGCGCAGATGGCGTCCACGTCGTTGCCGTCCTGGAGGCGGATCACCTGCCAGCCGTAGGCTTCAAACCGGGCGGGCACGTTTTCCCGGAAGGCGATATCCGTGTTGCCTTCGATGGAGATTTCGTTGTCGTCATAAAGCAGGGTCAGTTTGCCCAGCTTTAAAGTGCCGGCCAGAGAGCATGCTTCGCTGGAAATGCCCTCCATCATGCAGCCGTCGCCGCAGAAGGCGTACACCCGATGATCCACGATGGGGAAATCGGGGCGGTTGAAATGGGCGGCCAGCATGGTTTCGGCAATGGCGAAGCCCACGGCGTTGGCCACGCCCTGGCCCAGGGGACCGGTGGTGGTTTCCACGCCCACGGTGTGGCGGTACTCGGGATGGCCGGGGGTCTTGGTGCCCCACTGACGGAAGCCCTTCAGATCGTCGATGGTCAGGCCGTAGCCCGTCAGATGCAGCAGGGTGTAAATCAGGGCACTGGCATGGCCGCTGGAGAGGACGAACCGGTCCCGATCCGGCCAAGAGGGATTCTTGGGATTATGCTTCATTTTGCTCATCCACACGGCGTAGGCCATGGGAGCCATGCCCATGGGCGCGCCGGGATGGCCGCTGTTGGCTTTCTGCACAGTATCCGCCGCCAGGGTGCGGATGTTGTTGATGGTGGTTTGACGGATGTCCATGGTAATCAATCCTCCTGTAAATCAAGTGTGAAGTTTGGAGTGTGGAGAGTGGAGTTATAGAATGATTTCAAAGGTGAAGAAAGGGAAAGTGGATTTGGCAGTATATAAAACTCCACACTCCACTCTCCAAACTCCACACTTACTTTTCCGCAATAAAAGCTTTCAGCTTCTCCAGCTTGACCCCTTCCACGCCGTCCAGCACGGAGAGCAGGGCGCTTGCCATCTGCTTGACCCCGCCCTGTACGTCGCTTTCCAGGTTCAGCGGCAGCACGGGATCATGGACGGACAGGCGCAGCAGGAACCAGCCGTTGTTGAAGCCCTCGTCCAGATCGAAATTGATGCGCACGCCCTCCCGGTTATCCGGGGCAATGTGCCAGCCGGGGGCGAAGGCGGCGTGATCCATCACCTTTTCGATGGCGGCCCGGCCCGCGGCGCGGAAGTCCTCGGCCTCGATCTCCAGACGAATTTCGGCGCTTTCCACCGGCTCCCGCAGATCGGCGATCAGATCGGACAATTCCTTGCCCTCCTGCTTTAAGCGCATGGCTTCGCAGATGAGCACCGTGACCAGGTACATGCCGTCGTCCAGGAAATGATTTTCCCGAAGCGCCGCGTGGCCGCTGGTTTCAATAGCCAGGGGGCAGTCCAGCCCCGCTTCATTCAGGCGCTTGGCTTCGTCGATCACGTTGCGGTAGCCCCGCTTGTAGCGGTAATGCTCCCCGCCCCATTCCATGATGAATTGGGCCAGGCCGGAGGAAGTGACGGAGTCCGTCACGATGGTGAGCCCCGGTTTCTTATCCAGCAGGATCGCGGAAATGAGGGCGATCAGCCGGTTGCGGTTGATTTCCCGGCCCGTGCGGTCCACAATGGCGGCCCGGTCGCAGTCCGTGTCGAATATCACGCCCAGATCGGCCTCCGCTTTTACAACCGCGGCGCTGATGGAAGCCATGGCCTGCTCGTTTTCCGGGTTGGGGATATGGTTGGGGAACATGCCGTCCGGCTCCAGGAACTGGCTGCCCTCCACCCAAGCGCCCAGATCCTCCAGCAGCCCGGCATAGAAGCCGCCCGCGCCGTTGCCCGCGTCCACCACCACATGCAAGCCCAGCAGGGGCTTTTGCACGTCGGTATCCAGGCCCCGGCGGATGCGGTCCTTGAGCTGCTCGCAATACACCGGCAAAAATTCCCGCTTCACGATGGGGGAGCTGCCGCCGCTCAGGGGCAGATCGCTTTCAGCGATATCCAGAATGGCGTCCAGATCGCTGCTGTCGATGCCGCCCTCTTTGGTGAAGAATTTCAATCCGTTCCGGTCATAGGGGTGGTGGCTGGCGGTGATCATCACAGACCCGTCGCAGCCAAACCCTTCGGTGATCAAGCTCATATACATGGCCGGGGTGGTGCACATGCCGTAAGTTTCCACCTGGGCCCCCGCCATCATGCACCCTTCCGCGCAGGCGTTCAGCAGCGCTTCACCGGTGACGCGGGAATCCCGGCCCAGGGCCACGCGCGGGTTATCCACCCCCCGTTCCTGAAGCCATTTGACGAACGCCCCGCCGATCCGGGTCGCCACGGCCCCCGTCAGCGGCGCATCGTCGCCCAGCGCCCGTCCCCGTACATCCGTGCCGCTTTTCAGCTTGCGCAAACCAGTAATCATACATTCCCTCCCATTTTTGGTGTCGTGAAGCAGCAAAAGCCAATCGCTGGAGAGTACAGAGATCAGAGTACAGGGTACAGATTATATACTCGGTGTGAGTTGATGGCGTTCTGTTTCTCGTCTAAATAAATCTGTACTCTGCACTCTGCACTCTATACTCTAATTTTGCTGCTCCATCATGTTCATGGCTTCCTCCACGCAGCCCCGGAAAATCCAATAGAGGGGGGCCAATGCGCGGTAATCCTCCATCACCCGGTTCACAATATCGGGCGAATGAATCCAACTTAATGAAGTGTCCAATCGTTCCGCGTACACCGCTTTTTTCAGGTACCAGGGCGTGAGCACTTCCGGCAGCTCTTCCGGCGGCTTCATTTTTTTCCATTCCGGCCCGGCCAGGGCGAAATTCCGTTTTTTCAGCACCGGCAGCATGCGCAGGAAATCATCGGGGTGGGCGGCCATTTTCCGGCGCATGGCGTCCATGATTTCCCGGTTTTCGCCCCAGATGCCCAGGCCCCATGTCACGTCCTCCGGGCTGATTTCAAACCAGTAAAAGGGCGTGCCGTCGTTGGGCATGCCGCCCTGGCGGAAGGACACCCACAAATGATCCCGGTAAGGAGACTTATCCTTGCTGAATCGGGTGTCCCGATTGATGCGGCTCAGGCATTTGTTGGGCCGCACCTCCATATCCTCGCATATTTCCTGCAAGCCAGGTCCCATGGCCCCGATAAAATCATAAAAAGGCTGACGCACTTCCCGGTAGTACCGCTCCCGGTTGGCGTCCATGAAAGATTTATCGTTATGAAACCGTAAATCCAGAAAGAAAGGAATCAATTCCTTTCCAAAGCCCTGAAACACGCCTGCGCCTCCTAAGCCAAATTCACCGCTTCTATTATAAACGAAAGCGTTCGTTTATTCAAGCCGTTTCCCACGGGAATACGCCGGAAAAACGCTGAAAAGAAGCGCGGATTTTGCCGCAAGGCAAAATAAAAGCAAGGGAATCATGCCATCAAACGCCCTTGCTTTTCATTCCTCAGGAAATATGGTTTTGTTGTTTATGGTGCCCTTTAAATTACTTAGTTAGTCCCGACTAAGGGGTACGCTGGGGGCTACGCGC
>JAUNMW010000402.1 GCA_030537395.1 Clostridia bacterium
CGGATGCAAAGCATCCGGAATGGCGGCTTTCAGCCGCCGTGCCCGAAAGCGACAGGAGTGTACGTTCGTTTGGTTTCAATCTCTTGCAAGCAACAGTGGGAACAACGCTTTCTCGTCCTACCAAGCAGCATCCGCTATTGCGGGTCCAGGGTGTTCAACACCCTGGTCGGGGTTTGGGGCGGATAGCCCCAACGTTCCCCTTAGTTAGAACTAACTCAATTACTTAAAGGGCGCTTTATAAACTTACTTGGCTAAATCATCAAAGCTCTCCGCCGTGGTGATGGGCTGCACGGTGGTGCAGAAGGGGGCGAAGGCCGCGGCGATGGTGTCGAAATCAAAGCCAATGGCGGCGCAGGTTTCGGTGTTCACGGTGGCGGTACCGTTATCAAAGGTTTTCACGGGGGTAGCGGCGATTTCCGCGCCGTTCACCAGGATTTCGCAGATCATGTTAGCGGTTTCCTTGCCCAGGTTGGCATAGTCCACGCCGTAGCCCAGGAACGCGCCGTTGAGGGCGAAGGAGTCCGCGCCGGTGTAGTGGGGAATGCCCGCTTCGGCCAGGGCTTCATAGATCGCCAGCTCGGCGGCCATGATGGTGTTGTCGGTGGGGGTGAACACGGCGTCCATGCCGTCGGCCACGATGGCGTCAGCGGCCAGGATCACTTCGGAAATGTTGCTGCCGGAATATTCCTTGAAGGATACGCCCTTTTCCGTCAGGATTTCCTTGGCCGCGGCGATGGGGGCGGTGGAGGCGTCTTCAGAGGGATTGTAGAGCAGTGCAATCTTGGATGCGTCCGGGTTGGCGGCAAAGATCAGGTTCAAAACAGCGTTGGTGTCCAGATAGTCGGAGGTGCCGGTGATATTGGCGCCGGGAGCCTCCAGGCTGGCAACCAGGCCCGCGCCCACGGGATCGGACACCGCGGCGAACACCACGGGAATCTGGTTATCTTCCGTCATGCCCTGCATGGTCAGGGCCACAGGAGTGGCCACGCCTACCATCAGGTCCACTTCTTCGGCAATGAAGTTGGCGATGATCTGCTGCATCACGCTGCCGTCCAGGTTGCAGTTGTCTTCCAGGATTTCAAAGGTCACGTTCTTTTCCGCTTCAATGGCTGCCAATTGTTCCCGGATGTTGGCGATGATCTGGTTCAGGGAAGCATCGTCCACAAAGTTGCAGATGCCGATTTTGAAGCTGGTTTTTTCTTCCGCCAGGGAAACAGAGGACAGGGACAATACCACGATCAGGGACAATACCAGCGCGATAACCTTTTTCATGTTCAAATCCACCTTTCATTTTCCCTTTATTTTTGGTTTGCTCCTTCGCCCACGACGGCCGTGACGTGAGTGAAGGAATGAAAAAACGCCCCAACGCGCATTTTCCTGCGCGCTGAGGCGGTATTCCCGCGGTGCCACTCAGCTTTGCTTCCCTTTGTATTCGGAAGCAATCTCTGCCGCATACCCATGATATGCGCCGCTTTGATAACGGGAGCGAAAACCCGTCGCTGCCTACTTGCTGCCTTTCGGAGCGCCCTCCGGAGCCCATTCGCCTTCAGCCCACGCGCCGCCGTCTCACTCTCAGCGGCTCCCTTTGCCGTGCTGCGGGAAGGTTACTCTTCTCCATCGCCGGTTTGATGATGGACATATCATACAGTTTTCAACCGAAAATGTCAAGAGGCAAAATTGTATTTGGAATGTTTTTATCGGGATTTGCCCGGAAGGATAAATGCCCTTTAAATCACTTAGTTAGAGCCAGCTAAGGGGTTACGCTGGGGGCTACGCGCCCCCAGACCTGCGCCAGGGGACTTCGC
>JAUNMW010000122.1 GCA_030537395.1 Clostridia bacterium
TAGATCTTGCCCTTTTCCACATCCTGCAGCCGCTGGCGGATCACCTGCTTGGCGGTCTGCGCCGCCACGCGGCCAAAGTCCGCGGGGGTCACGTCCATTTCCACGATGTCGCCCAATTCATAATTGGGGCTCAGGGCCTTGGCGTCCGCCAGAGAAATCTGCTGGCTGTCGTCCTCCACTTCCTCGGAAACCACCTTGCGGGCAAAAATCTGCACGTCGTGCTCCCGGGAAATCACCACGGACAGGTTCATGGGCGCGTTGGCGCTCCGCTTCACATAGCGCCGGTATGCGGCCTTGCAGCCTTCCTCCACCGCGCTGACGATTTGTTCCACACTGATATCCTTGGCCTTTGCCAAAGCTTCGATCGCGTCCATCATTTCAGATTTGCGTGCCATTTTTTCCTCCCGCTTTCTCTGTTATCATGGCCCATCGGCCAGTTACTCATTTTCTTCTTCCTCGTCCAGCGCGCTCAGATCGGGCACCAGGCGCACCTGCGCCACGGCCTTTCGGGAAAATTCAAGGATTTCCTCCCCCGATTCCAGCACCACATGGTCGTCGTTCATTTCTTTTAAAAGTCCCTGAGCGCTCTTGCGGCCCTCCACCGGCTTGTACAGCCGGGCCTCCACCAGCATGCCGATGGATTTTTCAATGTCCCTTTTGGTTTTCAGCGGCCGGTCGATGCCGGGAGAGCAAACCTCCAGGAAATCGTAATCAAAGCTTTCCAGGCTGGGCTGCACGGCCCGGTGAAATTTCTCGCAGTCATCCAGCGTGATACCCGTTTCCGTATCGATATAAATGCGAAGATAGCGGCCCGTGGGTTCCTTTTCCATGGCGGCGTCGCACAATTCATACCCCAGCTTCGCGGCCGTTTTTTCGCAGATATCGGTGATTCTTTGCATGTTCAGGTTTTTGGGGGGCATTTTCAAACTCCTTTATCCGAAAATACAGAAAGAGCGGGCGATACCGCAAGCCTTGGAAAACGCAGGGATGGGAAATAAGGCTTCCGCACCCGCGAACTCCTGCTTGCAGCTCCCACTCTTCGATAAACCCTTCTTTCTAAAGGTCAATTTGCTGTCCTGCGGTCTCTGCCATCATTTTGACAGATTCCGAAAGGTAGTATACCATAGGATTTTCCGAAATACAAGCGTTTTCCAAAGAAATATCCGAAGTTTCGGCAATTCGGAAAGAAAAACCGTTCGGATTTTGGGCAGAAAGGCTTCCGCTGGGCGGGAACCAGAAACGATATCCTTAAACAACCAGAATCGGGTGATAGGAGTACAGAGTTCAGAGTACAGAGTACAGTTGATATAGTCTTTCAAACAAAACGATGTAGAAATCAAGCATTCCATCTTTTAACCTATGTCATCGACTATTCAATTTGTTCTCTGCACTCTGTACTCTGTACTCTTCTTCGTCATCCCTTCTTCTCCGCCTTCCCCAAAAACTCCGCCATTCCCTCCACGATTTTGCCGTATTCCGGAGAGATGGTGCATACATGGGGAGCCGAATCCAGCCACAGTTGGGCTTTGATCATGCTGCTGACGCCGTCCAGAATGATCTGCGGGCTGTCGGGCGTGACCGTTCGGTCCCCGCGGGACTGGATCACCAGGATGGGGCAATGGATCTGGATCAGGTTTTTCCGGGCGCGGCTCATGATCACGCTCAGATGATGCACCGCCGTCATGGGATAGCTGTCATAGCCGATATCATAATCCGGGTTCAGCGTGTTCCGGGCTCCATCCGCCTGTTTATGGATCATGGGATGAAACGGCGCTGCAAGAGGAGCCAGAGAACGGAACCGGGCTGTTGTTTTCATGGGCGCGGCAATGGTCACGCAGGCGTCCGCCTCCATCTGCTCCGCCAGCATCAGAGCCAGGCATCCGCCCATGGAAAGCCCCGCCACCGTAACATGTTTGTAATCCTGCCGCAGTTCCTTTGCCGCTTCCCGGCAGGCAAGCAGCCAGTCCTGCCAGGCGGCATTGCCCATGGCTTCCGGCGTTTCGCCGTGGCCCGGCAGCAGGATCCCTTTTACCGCGAAGCCCCTCTCCCGCAGCCCTTCCCCCACCAGCCGCATATGAGAAGGGGACCCGGTGAACCCATGAATCAGCAGCACCGCATGCTCCCCCTCCGGGAAGAAAAACGGCTGAGCCTGAGGCAAAGAAAAGTCCTGCATAAAACGGCAGCTCCTTTCCGATTTCAGATTTGCTTTCAAGAGCATAAGAGAGTACAGAGTACAGATTGAATAGTCGAAACAGTTTTTAATCATATTTCATCACTATATCATCTGTACTCTGCACTCTGATCTCTGTACTCTAAAACGAAACGGCCGAATCGGCACGTAAAAAGTGCATAAGCCCTCTTCCAAAAAACGCCGCCCGGCGAACCGGGCGGCAGCATGCTTCTGTATTTGGGATTATTCGGCAATCGCGGCTTCGCCGGCGCCGTTGATCAGGTTGATCAGCGCGGTCACTTCTTCGGGCATGGCCTCGGCAGCCTTGGCCAGCACGCTGTTCAGGCCGTTGCTCATCACGTCGATCATCAGGCCGTTGGCGGCTTCGCCTTCCTCGTCAGCCATCAGCTGTTCGATGGGCAGCACGGTCTTGCCTTCCGGATCGAAGGACAGGGTCAATTCCCCACCGGGCACAATCGTCAAATTGGAGGTCAGCAGAGGCGCGTCGGTATTCATGAAGTAGAGTTCTTCTTCCACCTGAACGCCTTCTTCCTGGATGTAAACATTGGTGAAATCGCCAAAGTACATGCCGGCGATATCAGCATTGATGGCATTGCCTACATAATTGTCCGTGATGGTATTTTCTAAAGTGACGGAAATTTTCTGGGCGGGAATGGACAGAGCCATATTCACATTCTGATTCGCGATCAGCGCGGTCACGGTGATCTGGCCCACTTCTTCAGACTTGGTATCCACAACCGCTTCCGCATAGTAGACCTGCTCGGTGGCGCCATCTTCATTAACGATCATGTACACATCGGCGTTCAGGGCGGGAAGCTTTTCTTCGGGGGTGCTTTCGATCTGAGAGATCGTATCCTCATCCACGTTAAACGTTACGTCGGCGGAGGCCAGCAAGGGCGCGATCACTTCATCCTTCTCCAGATTCTGAATCAGGCCCGCGACCGCTTTGGCCAGCGCCTTCACATCAACGGACACGGGCAGCTTCATGTTGAAGGTGTATTCATTCACCGTCATTTCCGCCGCTTCAGCTTCGCCAATGACCAGACCGGTCATGGCTTCGGACGCGAATTGCTCCAGATAGCCGGTTGCCCGTTCCATGATCGCTTCCATGTCCAATTCGCTCGTCATGGCACTCATCTGTTCGGTGAGCTGATCCACAAACTGCTGTATGGTGTCCTTGGACAGGGTGAGCACATAGCTGGGGATCACGTCGCTGACAGCGATCAGGCCGTTTTCGTCGGCGGTCAGGGCGGCAGAGGCCACGTCCTGGCCCTTGAGCAGCACGTCAAGCTGCAAGCCGTTGTTCAGCGTGACCCGGCATCCCAGATTGGAAACCACGGGCAGCACCATTTTCACCATGGAAACCATGGATTCTTCCAGGCCGAACATAGGGAGCAGCGCCACCAGCTGTTCCTGGTCAATCGTTACAGAACCGGTAGCGGTAAAGCTGGGCACTTCCACAGCAGGCAGATTGAAGCTTTCCTCCTCTGCCACAGCGCCGAAGCAGGACAGGGCCAGCAAAAGCGCCATCAGAACAGCAAATAGTTTTTTCATTTTCAGGTTACCCCTTTCATTTATTTCATTGATGTTTCCATCCATGATTATCATACCATATTTATTCCGTTTGCGCAATGCGCTCCGGTGGCTCAAACGCGGTATTCAATCCGAAAAAACGACATATAAACACTTGCCGTCCTTCGTCATTTGGGCTGCCCATTGGAAAAGCCGGGGGCTACGCCGCCGCTGAGCAGCAATTGGGCAAACACGGTGGCCGCCCGGTTCATCCAGCTTTGCACCAGCGCGGTGCGGCTTTCCTGGTTAAGCAAATCCACCCGCACGGCATTGGTCAGATTGGAGGGTCGATTATAAGCAAAGGGCGATACGGTGCGGCTGGCCAGATCCAGGACAATGGAGGCCCCGCTTTCCATATCCCGCCAGGTGAGTTTGCCGTTCAGCTGGGTCGCGGAGCGCTGAGAGCTGCCGGAGGCCAGGCTGGCTTCCAGGGTAACGGACTGCTCAGGCAAATTGCTTGCCCCCCGGGGACGGATCAGCAGCGTGCCTTTCATATCCCGGGTGAACCGATCGTTGGACAGGGTGTATTGATCCTCGCCGGGCTCCCAGCTCAAGCTGTAATCAAAGGCGATGCTTTTCCGGTCCGCCGTGCCGTCGGACACAACGAAACCAGTATTCTCCTGCTGGGGCAAAAGCAGCTCCACAGAGCCGGTATAGATCATTTCCTCCCCCGTCAGGCAGGAGAAGGCAAATTCGGTGGTATCGTTCATGATGCCTTCCAGAACCCACTTTTTCCCCGCTTCTTCCGTTACCAGGGATACGGTGAGCTGAGAAAGCCGTCCGTTTTCCGCAAAGGGCAGGGTAATGCTGTCCAGCAGCGCGCCGCCCATGGAATCGTACCGGCGCACGATTTTTACATCGCCCTGCAGCTTTAATTCATCCAGCATGGCAAACAGATCGTTCATCACCGCGGGCTGCAGATAAGCCGCCGCCTCCTGGGCGGTCACCACTTCGCGCAGCAGAGTCAACAGCTCGGCGTCATTATAGAAATCCACCAGCAGCTGCTTGATTTCCGCTTTTATCGCCTGGGCGGGAATGAGGCAGGAAAGCTCCGAATAGCTGATATTGTTTTCCCGGCCGGTAGCGAAGGAGGCGTAGCCGTTCAGCCAAAGGCCCAGCTTGGTTTCATAAATGGTGGTGCGTTCCTTGGCCCGGGCTTTCCATTCGTCGGAAGCGTTATTCGCCGCCAGCAGCATGCGCCACACCGGAGGCCAGACATTGTCTCCCTGAAGCAGCGATTGCGCCAGCCGGGTCAGATCCCAATCCCGGGCGGCGGTAAAATAGGCGTTGGTTCCGCCCATCAGCGTACTGCTCACGCCCAGCAGCTTTTCATCGTACATCAGGGTGGTTTTCATGTTTTCACTGCCGTTCAAAAGCAGCGTGAAAGCCGCCTGCCCCTCGTCCCGGTCCCGGGTGGTGGTATGCTCCACCGTCAGGCTCAGCTTGGGGGCCAAGGTTTTGAGCGCGGCCCATTCCGCCGCGCCGATGACGGCGGAGCCGTTTCCTTCCACTGTCATGGTGACTGTGCCCCGGTAGGCCGATTCCCGGAACGCCTGGATATAAAACTTTTCCGCCAGCGTGTAGGTATCCGCCAGGGCAGGCGCGCACAGCGACAGCAGCATCAACGCCGCCAGCGCCCAGGCCGTCAATCGTTTCATCATTGCTGTTCCTCCTCTACAACCCAGCCGTCATCCGCATCAGCGCTCTGGGCCGCGTTTTCCTGCTGCACAGGCACGGCAGGACCGTTCATCCATTCGTCGGTACGCAGATCATGCAAAAGCCGCGTCCTGTCCTTTTCGGGAAGTGCCGAGGCCAATTGGGCCACCGCGCCGCTCAAGGGCGAAAGCTCCGAAAGCAATGCCGTCCGGGCCCGTTCCTGGGCCAGTCCCCGCAGATCCTTGGCGCTGGCAGCGGAAACGGTGGTCAGCGTTTGGTAAGGCGTCACCAGAAGCTCCAGGCTCCCCTTGGCCGTTACCTTGGAGCCCTCTTTTTTCTGAACCGCCACCTTGCCGGAAAGTCCTTCATCCGTAAAGCTCATATCCGGTGAAAGCACCCAAGTGGTTTTCACCTTGTTTTCCGTGCTCGTCAGGGTGATTTTTCCCGTCCAGTGCTCCGCTTCATCCTTGATCACGTTTTTCAGCGTGCCGTCCAGAGTGCCTGACACGGTTTTCCCGTCCATGGTGCGGGTATAAGTGCCTTCAGTTTCCAAAGCATTTGTTCCGTTTTTCTGGGTCAGCTTTTCGGCCAGCGTGACTTTCAGGTTGTTTTTTCCTTTCACGGCGGGCAGCGTCAGGGAAAGATAGCCGCCCTTATCCGGCGTATAGCCGCCGAACAGGGTCACCTTCCGCTTGTCCTCTCCCTTGGCGGCGTTTCCGGTAAACTGCATGCCCATATCCTGGCCGTCCTTGTCCAGGAAGCGCTTGAAGCGGCATTCCCCGGAAAACTCCAGGCCGCGCAGCAGTTCTTCCGCCCGGGCGTACCACAGGGGCTGATCCTTGAGCGCTGTTTTGATCTGGGGCAGGATCGCCTCCAGCAGTGCGGGCCATGCGGCGTTCAGATCGTCCGCCTTCAAGGTATAATTCTCATAGGAAGCCGAGCGGGCGGCGTTTTTGATGGAGGTGGGCTCCTTCACCGTCTTGGGCGCCGCATACTCCGCCAGCTTCTCATACAGCCCGGGGGCCAGCGCCGCATAGGTTTGGGGAAGCAGCGCGGGATCGGGCCAGGAATCGGCGTCCGTCAGGATCGCCAGCGCATCCCGGCCCTGGGGCTCTGTCAAATACGCGCCGGCGGAGGGATAAAAGGTGGTCAGGGTATAGCCGCTTTGCTTCTGCACGGAAACGGCGTACAAGGGATCCTGATCCCATTGGATTTCTCCCTGGGTAACCTTCCCTGCGCTGATCAGTATTTTCAGATGGCTCAGCCAGTCGTTCACGATTTGAACGGACTGCCTGCTCAGCGGTGATAAGCTTTCCACGCTGGCCGCGGCGGACACCGTCCAGCCATCGCCCTGGGACAAAGCCTCATACCGGGGTGAAAACTCGGCCAGCGCGCCCGTGCAGGGGAAGCAGAGCATAAAAACGCACAGCCATGCCAGAGCCTGTTTCCGGATATTCCGCATGGTTTCACATCCTTTCGGGTCCCCATCCATAATAACGCAGAACCAAACCTGTTTATTGCAGGAAAAATAAAATTTTCCATCAACAATATTATATCGCAGATCGCCCGAAATGAAAAGAGCCTGAGGAGCGGTTTTCTGTCTTTCCGGATAAAAAGCTTTCTTTTCATATAAAAAAGGATTGAAATGCCCTTTGTTCCCGCTTATAATAGGGATGGATTGCAGCCGAATAATTTCAATATGTTTGAGGTGAACGCCATGATCGTATACGACGGGAAGCGAAAACTGTTTCACTTGAAAAATGAATATCTTTCTCTGGTGCTGTGCCTGCGCCCCGACGAGGAAGGCACGGAAGAATTGCTGATGGCCTATTTGGGCGCGCCGCTCACCGATCCCGCCTCCATCTTGTACATGACTGATTTGAAGAATGGCGCCTCCTTTGACTCCCTGCGCCAGATCCTCCCCTACGCCTGCCCCACCGACGCCCGGGGAGATTACCGCCCCGCCCTGGTATGCGCCAGGGATCCTCATGGTCAGCGATGCACCGAGTTGTTTTACGCATCCCACTGTATAAAGCCCGGCAAACCCGCCCTGCCGGGGCTGCCCGCTTCCTATGTGGAATCCGATTCCGAAGCCGACACCCTGTATATCACCCTGAGGGACGGCCTGACAGGGCTCACAGCCGAGCTTCGCTATACCCTGTTTACCCAGCGGCCCATC
Organism: Clostridia bacterium; assembly: GCA_030537395.1. Lineage (GTDB taxonomy): Bacteria > Bacillota > Clostridia > Christensenellales > Aristaeellaceae > RUG563. The sequence goes on from JAUNMW010000122.1 coordinate 7,599, forward strand.
ATCGCCGCCAGCATTTTATATCAAAACGAGGGCGAAAACGCCCTCACCCTGGAAAACGCCGGCAGCGTCTGCGTGTCGCTTCCGGGCCGGTACGATTTTATTCATCTGCACGGAGGCTGGGCCAAGGAACGGGCCGTTGAAAGGGTTTCTCCCGCCGTGCTGAGCCGAAGCGTTTCCTCCGCCCGCGGCGCGTCCGGCCATGAGCATAACCCCTTCGCCGCGCTGGCCGCCCTGGATACCACGGAGTTTTCCGGGGAATGCCTGGGCGCGGCGCTGGTATACAGCGGGGATTTCGCTATCACGGCGGATGAAAACGCCTTTAACACCACCCGATTGACCTTGGGCCTGAACCCCCGTACTTTCTCCTGGCGATTGGAGCCCGGATGCAGCTTCCAAAGTCCCGAAGCGCTGCTGGCCTATTCCGATCACGGCCTGAACGCCATGAGCCAAGCCCTTCACAGCCTGATCCGGCAGCGGGTATGCCGGGGCGAATGGCGGGATAAAGAACGGCCCGTTCTCATCAACAACTGGGAAGGCACCTATTTCAATTTCAACCACGAAAAAATCCTGAATATCGCCAAAGCCGCCGCCAAGGTGGGCATTGAGCTGTTCGTGCTGGACGACGGCTGGTTCGGCAAGCGGAACGACGATAATTGTTCCCTGGGCGACTGGGTGGTGAACAGGGAAAAGCTGCCCCGGGGCATCAAGGGCCTGGCGGAGGATATCAACGCTCTGGGCCTGAAATTCGGTCTCTGGTTCGAGCCGGAAATGGTGTCCCCGGACAGCGATCTGTACCGGGCTCACCCCGATTGGTGCCTCCACGCGGAGGGCCGACGCCGTTCGGAATCCCGGAATCAGCTGATCCTGGATATGTCCCGGCGAGACGTGCAGGATTATGTGATCGAAGCCGTGTCCGCCGTGCTGCGCAGCGCCCCCATTGATTACGTGAAATGGGATATGAATCGCAACTTTAAAGAAGCGGGTTCCGTTCTGCTGGCCGACGGGCGGCAGGGCGAAATCGCCCACCGCTATATGCTGGGCCTGTACCGGGTGCTGGAAAATGTCACCTCCGCCTTCCCCCACATTTTGTTTGAAAGCTGCTCTGGCGGCGGCGGACGGTTTGACGCCGGTATGCTGCATTACATGCCCCAGACCTGGACCAGCGACGATTCCGACGCCGTGGAGCGCCTGTTCATCCAGTACGGCACCAGCATGTGTTATCCTGCCAGCGCCATGGGGGCCCATGTGTCCGCCGTGCCCAATCATCAGGCGGGCCGCGTGACCTCCATCCGCATGCGGGGCGACGTGGCCCTGGGCGGCAACTTCGGGTATGAATTGGATCTGTCCGCCCAGAGCCCGGAGGATATGGACGAGATCCGCCGCCAGGTTGCCTTGGTAAAGTCCATCCGTTCCACAACGCAGCGGGGCGTTTTCACCCGTCTGGAGTCCCCCTTTGAAGGGAACCTGACTGCCTGGCAGTTTGCCGACGACAAGCGGATCATCCTGTGCGTTTACCGCGTGCTGAGCCGCCCCAACACCGCCCCCGCCCGCGTTCGGCTGCACGATGTACCGGAGGGCGATTACACCGCTCCCGATGGCAGCATCCTTTCCGCCAACGATCTCATGCGCGCAGGCGTGCGGCCAATCTTCCCCCGGGAAGACTTTGCCTCCTGCGTCATGATTTTTGAAAAGAAAAACTAAGCTTCATATTTGGAGTTGTATAAGAGTACAGAGTTCAG
>JAUNMW010000403.1 GCA_030537395.1 Clostridia bacterium
TCGTCACCACCGCCGCGGCGGGCTATTCCTCCTACGGCAACCAGATCGGCCTGGCTACCGGCGAGGTGCATGAATTGTACCATCCGGGCTACGCCGCCAAGCGCATGGAAATCGGCGCGGTGATTGCCGCGGCTCCGGCGGAAAACGTGCGGCGGGAAGTGCCCGCTCCCGGGGACATCATTATTCTTTTGGGTGGCCGTACCGGGCGTGACGGCTGCGGCGGGGCCACCGGAAGCTCGAAAGCCCACACCGTGCAGTCCATCGACACCTGCGGGGCCGAAGTGCAAAAGGGCAACGCGCCGGAAGAGCGCAAGCTCCAGCGCCTTTTCCGCAATAAAGAAGCTTCTCTGCTCATCAAGCGCTGCAACGACTTTGGCGCGGGCGGCGTTTCCGTCGCCATCGGCGAGCTGGCGGACGGCATCGCCATCGATTTGGACAAGGTGCCCAAGAAGTACGAGGGCCTGGACGGCACCGAGCTGGCCATTTCCGAATCCCAGGAGCGCATGGCCGTGGTGGTGGCTCCCGAGGACGCGGGAAAATTCATCGCCCTTGCCGACGCCGAAAACCTGGAAGCCACCATCGTGGCGACGGTGCAGGCTGAACCCCGGCTCACCATGAAATGGCGCGGGGAAACCATCGTGGATATTTCACGAGAATTCCTCAATTCCAACGGCGCGCCCAAGCAGACCGCCGCTCATGTAAAAGCCCCGGTTCAGCCCGCAGATACCGTTATCCCCGCTGATTTCGCGGAAGGCATGAAGGCACTGGCGGGGGATTTGAACGTGTGCTCCCAGCGGGGCCTGTCCGAACGCTTCGATTCCACCATCGGCGCGGGCACGGTGCTCATGCCCTTTGGCGGCAAGAATCAGCTGACCCCCATCCAGGCCATGGCCCACAAGATTTCCAGGGAGCAGGGCGAAACGGACACTGTTTCCTTCATGGCCTGGGGCTATGATCCCTATGTGACGGAAGCCAGCCCCTACCGGGGGGCCTATCTGGCGGTGGCCCATTCCGTGGCCAAGCTGATCGCCTCCGGCGCGGACCTGAACGATATTTACCTCACCTTCCAGGAATACTTTGAAAAGCCCCAGGGCCAGCCGGATCGCTGGGGCAAGCCCATGGCGGCGCTGCTGGGGGCCCTTCAGGCCCAATGGGATTTGGGCTATGGCTCCATCGGCGGCAAGGACTCCATGAGCGGCACCTTTGAAAAGCTGGACGTGCCCCCCACCCTGGTGTCCTTCGCCGTTACCACTGGCAAGATTAGCGACGTGCGTTCTCCCGAATTCAAAGGCGCGGGCCATAAAGTTGTTTTGCTGGCTCCGGATTACGACAAAAATAGCTTGCCCGAAAAGGAAAGCTTCAAAAGGTTGCTTGCGAAAGTACACGAACTGTTGCAGAGCAAAAAAGTCCTGTCCGCCTGGGCCCTGGAGCGGGGCGGCATTGCCGAAGGTATTTTGAAAATGTCCCTGGGCAACAGCCTGGGCTTCACGTTTGATGAAAACGTTTCCTTGGAGCAGCTTTTCCGCAAGCAGTACGGCGCGTTCATTCTGGAGCTGGCCGATGAAGCGGAACTGGGTCAGACCCTGGGCCGCACTGTGGCAGACGCGAAATTTACTTGGAAAAAAGAAACCCTTTCTTTGGAAGCGCTTTCGCAGATTTATGAGAGCAAGCTGGAGAGCGTTTACCCCGCCGCGGTAAAGAGCACACAGCATATTTCCGTGATCAGCGCGGAAAGCAAGCCGATGGTGAGGCCGAAGGCTTCCGTCGCCGTCCCCCGGGTGCTGATTCC
>JAUNMW010000123.1 GCA_030537395.1 Clostridia bacterium
GCAAGCAGCAGCGGGAACAACGCTTTTTCAATCCACCAAGTAACATCCGCTATTGTGGGTCCAGGGTGGTCACCACCCTGGTGGGGTCCGGGGTGAAACCCCGGCGTAACCCCTTAGTTGATACTAACTACGTAACTTAAAGGGCTCTTTAATCTGCGTTATTTCCGTCCCGCCACGCCCGGGGTCAGATCGACGGCCTGGGCCTGGGCCTGGAGGCACAGCTCGGCTGCCTTGAAGGCGTGGGCCTGAGTCATGGCGTTTTCGGTGCGGTTCAGGCTGTCCAGAATCAATTGGCCGAAGAAGGGATAGCCGGTCACGCCGGTGGCGTTCACGTACTTTTCCCCGTCGCCGTTCACCAAGAACACATGGTTGCCGCCCTGAGCGTCCCGGGCTACGTCCACATACTTGCGGATTTCAATGTAGCCCTTGGTGCCCAGGATGATGGTGCGGCCGTCACCCCAGGTGCGCAGGCCGTCCGGCGTGAACCAGTCCACCCGGAAATAGTTGGTGGTGCCGTTGGCGCCGGTGATGGTGCAGTCGCCGAAATCGTCCAGCTCGGGATGATCGGGATTGCCGTAATTGGCGATGCGGCTGGAAACCACCTTGCCGTCCTCCTCGCCCGCGAAATACAGGTATTGCTCGATCTGGTGGCTGCCGATGTCGCACAGGATGCCGCCGTAATTTTCCTTGATGAAGAACCAATCGGGCCGGGCGTGCTTCATCAGCCGATGGGGCCCGAAGCCCGCCACGCTGACCACCTGGCCGATGAGCCCCTGCTCCACCATGTAGCCCGCCAGGATGGCACCTTCCACATGCAGCCGTTCAGAATAGTATACCATATACTTTTTCCCGGTCTGCTCCGCGGTTTTTCTGGCATCGCTCAATTGCTCCAGGGTGGTGAAGGGCGCCTTATCCACAAAGTAATCCTTTCCCGCCTGCATTACCTGAACGCCCAGGGGGCCGCGCCTGCTGGTCACATTGGAGGAGAGCACCATCCGCGTTTCTTTGTCCTCCAGTATCTGCTCCAGGCTTTGGGCAGGCTTGGCCTGGGGATAAGCCTTCAAAAAGCTTTCCACCTTTTTGGGGTCCGGATCGTATACGTATTTGATGGTGCCGCCCGCCTCCGTCAGGCCGTTGCACATGCCGTAAATGTGACCGTGGTCAATATGCGCCGCGGAAAAAACAAATTCCCCGGGCTTCACCACCGGCTGAGGCTTGCCCTGAGGCGCGTAATTCATGCCGTTGCTGGCGTTGCTCATTCGCCTTTCCTCCATTCATTCTTCGGAAACACTTAAAAACAGGAAGAGAGTACAGAGTGCAGAGTGCAGAGCACAGATTATATTGCGGCCACAAGGGAATCCCCATCACATCGTTTGGACTAACTTGATCTGCACTCTGTACTCTGTACTCTGCTCACTCCTTCGCCTGAAAGGTTTCACGTTGATTTATAATTATTTTGCCATCACTTCTTATCAAAGCTCCCCAGCGTGATATCGCTGCCGCCCAGCTCCATTTGGGACACGTTTTTTTCGTAGAAGTGGGGCACGTTTGCCTGGATGCCCGCCACGGTGTAGAAGGGATCGTCCTTGTCAAGAGGCAGGGAAACGGCTTGCTTCAGGGAGCCCGCTTTGTAAATGGCGGTGATCAGCTCCAGGGTCAGCCGGCCGTCCTCGCCGCTGATGGCGGGCAGGGTGTCCGTTTCGATGGCGGTGAGCACATTGTCGATCTGGCCGTCGTGGCCCTCATAGGGCACGGGGGGCAGGGCGTCGGCAAAGGCCTGGATTTCCTTTTCCAATTCCTCGTTGCGCTCCGGGAAGCCGTTGGGCTTGGACACGGAAGCGAAGGTGGAGAAGGGAGCGGCCAGCTTGGCTTTTTCGCATTGGAAAGTAAGGGTTTGTTCTTCGCCGTGATGCACCACGGAGGCGGTGAGCAGGCCCAGGGCCCCGGGGTATTCCAGGATGGACATGGACAGATCCTCTACCTCGGCGTTATCATGGGCGGTGTTGGCCAGCACGCTGGTGACCCGCTGAGGCAGGCCCATCATCCAGCCCAACATATCGATATGGTGCACGGCATGGTTGAGCGTGCAGCCGCCCCCTTCCTTTTCCCAGGTGCCCCGCCACCACAGATCATAGTAGCAATGGCCCCGCCACCAGAAGGAATCCACCTGGGCGCTGCGCACGGGCCCGGCGATGCCGCTGTCCAGCAGGGCTTTCAAATCCCGGATAGGCTTGCGGAAACGGTTCTGGGCGATGATGGACAGCTTTTTGCCGCTTTCGTCCCGGGCCCGGATCATGGCGTCGCATTCCTCCAGGGAAGCGGCCATGGGCTTTTCGCAAATAGCGTTCTTGCCCGCGCGCAGGGAGTTGACGGTGATTTCGGCATGCACGTAGGGCGGGCAGCAGCAGTCCACCAGGTCAATGTCGTTCCGGCTTAAAATATCATGATGATCCAGATAACATTCGCAGTCCAGGCCGTACTGAGCCTTGACTTTTTCCGCCTTGCCGGGAATGATGTCCACCAGCGCGGCAATGCGCACCCGCTGAGGAAAGAGCAGGTAAGCGTGAATGTGGGCGTGGGAAATGTTGCCGGTTCCCACGATGGCTACTTGAAGCATGGGCGTATTTCCTCCTGAAAAGAGGGGGCATACGCCTCGCGTGTGCCCCCTCGGGTTATTCAATCTGTGGCTTTATTTTCTTTGATTGTGCCGCGGTAAATTACAGGTTGCCCGGGAACACGCCGCGGTAATTGCCAGCCTGATAGGCGGCGCGGAATTCGTCGATCATTTCCTGCGCGCCGGAATTCAGGATATCCTGCACGCCCGCGTCATACACAGCGTCAAACTGATCGGCGTCGCAGCTGACCACGGCAGCCAGGAATTCGCCCTGCTTGCTCTTGATGGTGGAGCCGTAGTCGGTTTCTGCCTGAATGGCCACGGTGAAGCTGATCTGGGTCCAGGCATCGGTGAGGGCGTCCACATAGGAGGCCACCACATCGTCCTCATAGCCGGCGAAGGGCAAGGCCAGAGCGGCGGCGTTCTTTTCGTCATCGCCGTAGAACAGGCCGTTGGAGATGAAGCAAATGTCGCCGGCGTGCATCTTGTTTTCATTGGGCACGGCGTCAGCGCTCTTCACGCCGTAGGGGATGCCCAGTTCGGGGCTGATGCCTTCATAGTTGATGCCTTCGATACCGTTCTGCATCGCGAACATGTTCTCGGGAATGGCCATCCAGTCCAGATACTTCATGGCGGCGACGGCGGTTTCTTCTTTGGTGGTCAGGGGGATGATGATGCTCAGGCCGTTGGCGGCGTAAATGTCATGCAGGGTCTTGCCGCCCAGGCTTTCGTTCTTGAAGGGGTTCACGGTGACCCAGTGTCCTTCGGGAACGTTCTTTTCCAGCTCGATCTGGTAATTCTTGTCGGTGCGCCAGGGCTGGTCGGGCTGCTGGGAGAAGAAGCCGTTGTAGCCCATGATCAGCGCGGTGTCGTTGGCCTTGTCGTTATCGGTGAGGGCGAAGGTTTCAGGCAGCAGGCCTTCATGATACAGGCTGTTCAGCCAGCGGAAACCTTCCTTGGCGCCGGGCAGCATTTCGGGGTTGCGGGCATAAGCGAACCAGTCTTCTTCGGTAACCTGGGTGAAATCCACGAAGGCATCGGTGAAGCGGCGCACGTTGTACAGGGGATCCGGCGCGTAGATGCCGAAGGAGAAGGGCATGGTGTTTTCACCGGCCAGCTGGGCTTCCTTGGCGGCGCGCAGATAAGCGGTGAATTCTTCCACGGTGGTGGGCTTTTCCATGTTCAGGGCCTTCAGCCAGTCTTCACGGATGAAGTTGCCCACGTTGGCAACGCTGATACGGCGGGCGGGGATGTACCACTGTTCCTTTACGCCGTCGCCGTCATGATCGCTCTGGCCGTAGCCCAGCAGCTCTTCGCCCAGGAAGGCTTTCAGGTTGGGGCCGTATTCGTTGATCAGATCATCCAGCTGCCAGATGCCTTCATCGTCGATGCACTGCTGCACCAGGCCGCCGTTGTAGGTCAGGCAGATGTCGGGAGCGGTGCCGCCGGCCAAAGCGTTGGTCAGCAGGTCGCCTTCCGTCCAGCGGGCAAAGGATACGAATTCCAGCTTGATGTGGTTGGGATCGCCAAAATGCTCCTGAGCATAATGGAGCTGCCAGCAGTTGGTAACATCCAGACCGGTGATTTCACGGTCATAGGTTTCCACGCGCAGGGTGATCCAGTCGTCCGCCAGGGCGGAGCCGGTCAATCCCAGCAGCAGAGCCAGGGTCAGCAGGATAGCCAATGCCTTTTTCATTTTGTTCACTCCTTTTTTATTTTCACCGCTTTGCCAGCGGCAAGGTACAGGATCTTGATCAGCCTTTCACCGCGCCGATGGTGACGCCGGCAACGAAGTAGCGCTGCACGAAGGGATACACCACCAGAATGGGCAGCGTGGCGAAGATGATGGAGGCGGGCTCGATGGATTCGGAAATATCGGTGGCCACGGTGGAGGAACCGCCCTCCATGGCCGCGATATCCACGGCCTGGGAGCCCTTGATCAGATGGTACAGCTTCAGCTGCAGGGGCTGATAGGCTTTGTTTTGAATGTAATACAGCGCGTCCTGGAAGCTGTTCCATTTGCCTACGGCGTAGAACAGGGTCAGCGTCGCCAGAGAGGCCATCGACAGGGGCAGCACGATTTGCAGCAGGATCTGGAAATCGTTGGCGCCGTCGATGGTGGCCGCTTCCTCCAGGGAATCGGGCAGGGCTGTAAAGAAGCTCTTTAAAATGATCATGTTGTAGGTAGACAGCATGCCCGGCAGGATCAGGGACCAGGGGGTATCCAGCAGGCCCAGTTCCTTGATATTCAGGTAAATGGGAATGGTGCCGCCGGAAAAATACATGGTGAACAGCGCCATGAAGTTGAAGAATTTCCGGCCGGACATCCGTTTTTTGGTCAGCGGGTAGGCCATGAGGATCGTCATGATCATGGACAGCACGGTGTAGCCGATCGTAATCAGAACGGTGAAGCCCAGGCTGCGCATCATGGCGGGATCGGAGAAAATGGCCTTATAGGCCCGGGTTTCCAATTCCACAGGCCAGAAGGTCACCCGGCCGCTTAAGATGGCCGATTTGGAGCTTAAGGACGTGGCCGCCACATTGACGAAGGGCAGCAGACAGGTAAGACTGATCAGAATAATGATCAGCGCCAAAATGAATTGAGGGCCGGTCCATATTTTCGCCTTTTTGATCGTAAGCATCGGCTCGTTTGTTTCCTGCTTCATCATTGCTCCGCCCCCCTTACCAGATACCGTCTTCGCCAAGCCGTTTGGAAATAAGGTTGGCGCCGGAAATCAGGATGAGCCCTACCAGGGATTGGAACAGACCAACGGCGGTGGCGCGCTCGAATTTGTGGTTTTCAATACCGGTGCGGTACACGAAGGTGGAAAGCACGTCGCAGTATTTGCGCACCTGGGCGTTGCCCAGGATCTGGGGCCGGTCGAAGGAAATGTTCATCATCTGGCCCACGTTCAGGATCAAAAGCACCACGATGGTGGAGCGGATGCCGGGCAGCGTTACATGCCAGATCTGCTGCATTTTGTTGGCCCCGTCGATCTTGGCGGCTTCAAACAGTTCCATGTTGATGCCGGTGATGGCGGACAGGTACAGGATGGTGCCCCAGCCCATGCCCTGCCAAACGCCCACCAGCGTGTAGGTGAACTGCCAATGGGGGCCGTCCGTCAGGAAGGGGATGCTTTTATCGATCCAGCCCCACTTGAGCAGGAGGGAATTGATCAGGCCCGTGGTGGGAGAGAAAATCTGCAGCACCATACCACCGATAATGATCCAGGACAGGAAATGGGGCAGATACAGCAGGGTTTGGGATACTTTTTTCACCCCGATGCTTTTCAGCTCGTTCAGCATGATCGCCAAAACGATTGGAACCGGGAAGCCCGCCACCAGCCCCAGGAAATTCAGCCACAGGGTGTTGATCAGGGCGTTGGAAAAGTCCGACATTTTCATGACGAACCTGAAGTTATCCAAACCCACCCAGGGGCTCCCCCACATGCCCTTGAACAGATTGTACTTTTCAAAAGCAACGATGATGCCGATCATCGGTTTATAGCAGAAGATTAAATAAAAAGCAACCGGAAGAATCAACATCACATACAGCCGCCAGTCCCGGGCCAAGCGCATGCGGAATTTTCCTTTCTGCCGCGCCTGCGTTTTTTGCGCCTGCACTGATCATTTCCCCTTTCATGCTGAAATTGAAAAAAATCTTCTCATTTTTAGTATAATTATAATAAACATAACTTGCAAAATTCTATAGAAATAATGCTTGATTTTATGCAAATCATGCAGTATCATAAAACTATACATAGAAAAAATGGGAGGCGTTTGGATGAAAAGGAAGGAGCTTCCTTATTTTATGGGGTATTCCGGCATGGGCGAAGGCCGCGTGGATTACGACGCCTTCTATGGTCTCACTCCCCAGATGGTGCATTGGGGATCCCATTGCCATGATTTCTATGAATTTTATATTCATTTCAGGGGAGGGTATCAAATGGCTTACGGCAACCAGTTTTACGATATGGAGCCGTATCAGCTGTTCATATTTCCGCCCTTTTCCATGCACAGCCTTGTGTGCCCCCAGGGGGTGACCAATTATGAACGGGCGTTTCTTTATTGCTCTCTGGATGGTCTGCGCCGGGCAAGCTGCGGCCAGATCGATCTGGATTATGTGTTCCGCGCCGCGCTGGCGGACAAGGGAAATATGTTTTATATGAATAAGGAAGAAGCCGAGGAGGCCCGAAGCTGTCTGCACAGGATCATGGAAAACCAGGATAACAAACAGCCTGAAGCGCAGTTTGAAAATTACAGTCTGATCGTTTCTTTTTTAAATCTGGTCCTCCGCGCCGTCCGCCGAAAGGACGCTTCCGTGCCCGGCTTCAACGCTCCCAACGCCATCCAGCAAATCATCGGTTATATCAACGAGCATTACCGGGAGCCCCTTCGCCTCAAGGATATTTCCGATCATTTCAATATCAGCCAATCTGCGCTGAGCCATGATTTTGTCCGCTATACCAATCGGGGCGTGTACGACTATATCCTGTTCCGGCGGGTGACCCTGGCCCGGCAGCTGATCCTGTCCGGGGAACCGTTTGGCGAGGTGTCGGAACAATGCGGGTTCTCCGATTATTCCAATTTTCTGCGCATTTTTCATAAGCACATGGGCATGAGCCCCCGGGAATACCGCATCGCCAATCAAAGGAGTGCATCCCCGGCAGATGCATAGCCGGAGATGGCGGAAAACCGTGCGGCACGGTAGACTTCCCCTGCTGCCTGCAGGCGGAAGCTTCCGGAACCGATTTTCTGGTCTGGTAAAAATCCGCCTTGACGAAAGTAGCCCCATTGTTTATAATCCCCATGGAGAAGAAGCGCGCAAGCGTGAAAACGAAGGAGCGGACGGGAACCCATGCTGAAGCTGCAAAACATCCGGTACGACGTTACGGACGACGCCGGACATGTGGATATATTAAAGGACGTGAGCTTTTCCATTGAAAAGCAGAAATTTGTGGTGATCACGGGCCCCAACGGCGGCGGCAAATCCACCATCGCCAAAATGATCGCCGGGGTGATCCACCCCACGGGGGGTCAGATTTTGTTTAACGGCCAGGATATTACCGGGCTGAATATCACGGATCGGGCCCGCCTGGGCATCAGCTACGCCCTTCAGCAGCCGGTGCGCTTTAAAGGCATCCGGGTGCTGGATCTTTTGCGTATCGCGGCGGGCAAGGAGCTGACCGTATCGGAATGCTGCGATTACCTGTCCCGGGTGGGCCTGTGCGCCAGGGATTATGTGCAGCGGGAAATCAACGCCAGCTTGTCCGGCGGCGAGCTCAAGCGCATCGAAATCGCCACCATCCTGGCCCGGGGCACCCAGCTTTCCGTGTTCGACGAGCCGGAGGCGGGCATTGATCTGTGGAGCTTCCAAAGCCTGATCCGGGTGTTCGAGCAGATGCGGGAGAGCATTCAGGACAGCTCCATCCTGGTGATTTCCCATCAAGAGCGCATCCTGGAAATCGCCGATGAGATCATCGTGGTAGCGGACGGCTGCATCCGGGAGCAGGGCCCCCGGGCCGAAGTGCTGCCCCATCTGATCGGCACACCGGAAGCGCTGAGCGGCTGCGACAGAATTCAGGGAGGGGAGAAGGCGTGATGGATACCATTCAGAAGCGCATATTGGAGGAAGTGGCCGATCTGCATACCGTGCCGGAAGGGGCTTACAACATCCGGGCCAACGGCGAAAGCGCGGGCCGGCGCAGCACCGCCAATATTGAAATCACCTCCAAGCAAAACGCCAGCGGCATCGATATCCGCATCAAGCCCGGCACCAAGCATGAAAGCGTGCATATCCCCGTGGTGCTCAGCGAAAGCGGCCTGAAGGAAACCGTATACAACGATTTTTATATCGGCGAGGACTGCGACGTGGTCATCGTGGCGGGCTGCGGCATTTCCAACTGCGGCAGCCAGGATTCCGAGCACGATGGCATTCACCGCTTCTTTGTGGGCAAGGGCTCCCGGGTGCGCTATGTGGAAAAGCACTATGGTGAGGGCGACGGCAGCGGCAAGCGCATCCTGAACCCCGGTACGGAAGTATATATGGAAGAAAACAGCACCGTGGAAATGGAAATGGTGCAGATTCGGGGCGTGGACTCCACCGACCGCATCACCACCGCCGAGCTGGCCGCCGGGGCCCGGCTGATCGTGAAGGAACGGCTGATGACCCACGGCAGCCAGAGCGCCGTCAGCGTGTACAAGGTGAGCCTGAACGGGGAAGGGGCCAACGCCGATGTGGTGTCCCGCAGTGTGGCCCGGGACAATTCCTTCCAGAAGTTTGACGCCTGCATCACCGGAAACGCTCCCTGCCACGGCCATACCGAGTGCGATTCCATCATCATGGACCGGGGCCGCATCCTGGCCGTGCCCTCTCTGGAAGCCAATCACGTGGACGCGGAGCTGATTCACGAGGCCGCCATCGGCAAGATCGCCGGGGAACAGCTGATGAAGCTGATGACCCTGGGCCTTACCGAAGCGGAAGCGGAAGAACAGATCATCAACGGCTTCCTGCGATAAAAACAGGAATATCAGCGAAACATAGCCATGGAGACGCTTTGAAGGAAGGCGCCTCCTTGGCTTTTTTATTCTGCTAACAAGCTTGTTCTCAAGTACAAAATGTAAACTGAAACCCAGCAAAGAGGAACGTTGAGGCCTGCGCGGCCTCAAACTCTGCGCCAGGGCCTGTTGTCCGCA
>JAUNMW010000404.1 GCA_030537395.1 Clostridia bacterium
ATAGCCCCAGCGTAACCCTTCGTTAGCTTTGAAATTCATCCTTTAGAACTTGCCTATTAAGAGCCTAAAAAAACAGCATCAAGCCCGGCAATTGCCGGGTCTTTTTGCGCGGATAGAAACGCTTGACAGCATCTTGCGATTGACTGTGGCCCGTGATATAATGAACAAAAAAAGCGGAATGGGGAGGAATAAAGGATGAATTACGGTTTGCAGCTGTACAGTGTAAGGGACAGCCTGAAGCAGGATTACTATGCCACCCTGAAAGCCGTAGCGGCGCTGGGGTATAAAATGGTGGAAACCATTCGGTTGGAGAATGTGACGGCGGAGCAGGTACGCGCCTGGTGCGAAGAACTGGGCCTGACCGTTTGCGGCACCCACACCGGCGCCAACGCGCTGCTGCCGGAAATGATGGAAAAAACCATTGCGGATCATCAGGCCATGGGCTGCTCGCTGCTGATCATTCCCAGCCATGATTTGAGTACGGCGGCCAAGATCGAAGAATTTGCGGAGCTGGTGAATCGGGTGCAGCCCATCCTGGCGCAAAAGGGGATCACCCTGGCCTTCCATAACCATACAACGGAATTCTATCCCAACGCCGACGGCATGATCCCCTTTGATGAAATTTTAAAGCGCACGGATATGAAGATCGAGCTGGATATTTGCCTGGCTTATCAGGGCGGTCAGGACAGCCCGGCGCTGATGGAAAAGCTGGGCGGACGGCTGTGTGCCATCCATCTGAAGGACGGCGACAGCAAGGGCGAGGGCTTCCCGCTGGGCATGGGCACCGCGCCGGTGAAGGCTTGCTGGGAAAAGGCGAAGGAAATGCAGGTCCCCATCGTGGTGGAAAGCGAAAGCCTCAACCCTGATGGCCTTTCCGAAGCCCGCATCTGCATGGAGTATTTGAAGCAACTGGAGGGCTGATGCGGATGAGAATTATCTCCCGGAAGAATTGGGAGTGATATAAGAGTACAGAGTTCAGAGAACAGAGTACAGATTATATAGTCTTTTGCTGAGAATGATGCGAAACCAACTGCGCCGTCGTTTGCTCATGTTATAGACTATTCAATCTGTACTCTGTACTCTGTACTCTTAATCATCCCCTTAGGAATGATACATGAATTTCTGCATACAAAAAGCCGCCGGACGGGCCGACGGCTTTTCTTAAGAATATGATTTATTTGGCGTATTCCGTGCTGCGGGTTTCGCGGATCACGTTCACGCGGATCTGGCCGGGATATTCCATTTCCTTTTCGATGCGCTTGGCGATTTCCTTGGCAAGCACCTTGGTGCCCTCATCGGTCACATCCTCGGGCTTGACCATGATGCGCACCTCGCGGCCGGACTGAATGGCGAAGCACTTATCCACACCGGCGAAGGAATTAGCGATTTCTTCCAGCTTGGTCAGGCGCTTGATATAATTCTCCAGCGATTCGCGGCGCGCGCCGGGACGGGCAGCGCTGATCGCGTCGGCGGCTTGCACCAGCACGGCTTCCACGGTCTGGGGCTCCACATCGTTGTGGTGGGCCAGGATGGCGTGGATCACATCGGGGCTCTCATGATATTTCCGGGCCAATTCGCCGCCCAGGGATACGTGGGTGCCCTCCTGTTCATGGTCCACAGCCTTGCCGATATCATGCAGCAGGCCCGCGCGCTTGGCCAGGGCCACATCAGCGCCCAGCTCGGCGGCCATCAGGCCCGCCAGGTGGCTTACTTCAATGGAGTGCTTCAGCACGTTCTGGCCGTAGCTGGTGCGGTACTTCATGCGGCCCAGCAGCTTGA
>JAUNMW010000124.1 GCA_030537395.1 Clostridia bacterium
GGTCCGGGGTGAAACCCCGGCGTATCCTCTTTTTTGTCTTGTTTCACTCTTTAGAACACGCATCTTATGATTAAACAACAGTGAAAATCATACGAATGAACATAGGCTCCAGTATGGACATTCGTAAGGGTTGCAGCCAAAAGGCTCCGCGTCTTTCGACGCGGAGCCTCGATTGTTTTGGAAGCAAATTCGGTTGAAATTACTTCTTGGCCTTGATGGCAGCCTGCGCAGCGGCCAAACGGGCGATGGGCACCCGGAAGGGGCTGCAGGAGACGTAGTTCAGGCCGATTTCGTTGCAGAATTCGATGGAGGAAGGATCGCCGCCGTGTTCACCGCAGATACCGCAGTGGATGTTGGCGTTGTTCTCGTGGCCCAGGGTCACAGCCATCTTCATCAGCTTGCCGACGCCCACGGTGTCCAGACGGGCAAAGGGATCGGACTCGTAGATCTTGTTGGCATAGTAAGCGGGCAGGAACTTGCCGGCGTCGTCACGGGAGAAGCCGAAGGTCATCTGGGTCAGGTCGTTGGTGCCGAAGCAGAAGAAGTCAGCTTCCTTGGCGATGTCATCGGCGGTCAGGGCAGCGCGCGGGATTTCGATCATGGTGCCCACTTCGTACTTGAGGTCGGAGCCGGCTTCCTTGATCAGCTTGTCCGCGGTTTCCACCACGATGTTCTTCACGAACTTGTATTCCTTCAGTTCGCCAACCAAGGGGATCATGATTTCGGGAACCACGTTCCAGTCGGCATGACGGCCCTTCACAGCCAGAGCGGCCTTGATGATGGCGCTGGTCTGCATCACGGCGATTTCGGGATAGGTAACGGTCAGGCGGCATCCGCGATGGCCCATCATGGGGTTGAATTCGTGGAGGTCGGCGATGACCTGCTTGATGTAAGCCACGGTCTTGCCCTGAGCCTTCGCAAGGGCTTCGATGTCGGCTTCTTCGGTGGGAACGAATTCATGCAGCGGGGGATCCAGGAAGCGGATGGTGACGGGGTAGCCGCCCAGCGCTTCAAACAGGCCCTCAAAGTCAGCCTGCTGCATGGGTTCGATCTTGTCCAGAGCGGCCTTGCGCTCTTCCACGGTTTCGGCGCAGATCATTTCGCGGAAAGCGGGAATGCGGTCGGGGCCGAAGAACATATGCTCGGTGCGGCACAGGCCGATGCCCTGCGCGCCGAAAGCGGCCGCCTGCTTGGCGTCCTTGGGAGTGTCGGCATTGGTGCGCACGCCCATGGTCTTGTACTTGTCGGCCAGTTCCATGATGCGGCCGAAGTAACCGCTGTTGGGATCGGCGGGCACGGTGGGGATCAGTTCGCCGTAGATGTTGCCGGTGCTGCCGTCCAGGGACAGATCATCGCCCTCATGATACACTTTGCCGGCCAGGGTGAAGCACTTGTTGGCTTCGTCCATCTTGATGTCGCCGCAGCCGGATACGCAGCAGGTGCCCATGCCGCGGGCCACAACGGCCGCATGGCTGGTCTGGCCGCCGCGGACGGTCAGGATGCCCTGGGAGAACTTCATGCCTTCGATATCTTCGGGGCTGGTTTCCAGACGGACCAGAACCACCTTTTCGCCCTTCTTGCCATGTTCCACAGCGTCTTCAGCGGTGAACACGATATGGCCGGCGGCGGCGCCGGGGGAAGCGGCGATGCCCTTGCCCACGGGCTTGGCGGCCTTCAGGGCCTTGGCGTCGAAGGTGGGATGCAGCAGCATATCCAGGGATTTGGCGTCGATCTGCATCAGGGCTTCTTCTTCGCTGATCATGCCTTCGTCGATGAGGTCGCAGGCGATCTTGATAGCGGCCTGAGCGGTGCGCTTGCCGTTGCGGCACTGCAGCATGTACAGCTTGCCGTTTTCAACGGTGAATTCCATATCCTGCATGTCGCGGTAATGCTTTTCCAGGATCTCGCACACTTCCACGAACTGCTTGTAAGCGCCGGGGAACTTTTCTTCCATCTGGGAGATAGGCATGGGGGTGCGAACGCCGGCCACCACGTCTTCGCCCTGGGCGTTGGTCAGGAATTCGCCCATCAGCACCTTTTCGCCGGTGGCGGGGTTGCGGGTGAAGGCAACGCCGGTACCGGAATTGTCGTTCAGGTTGCCGAACACCATGGGCATCACGTTCACGGCAGTGCCCCAGGAATAGGGGATGTCATGATCCATGCGGTACACGTTGGCGCGGGGGTTGTCCCAGGAACGGAACACGGCGCGGATGGCTTCGTACAGCTGCACCTTGGGATCGGACGGGAAGTCGCTGCCCAGCTGCTTCTTGTATTCAGCCTTGAACTGCTGAGCCAGTTCGCACAGATCGGCGGCGGTCAGCTCGGTGTCGTAGGTAACGCCCTTCTTTTCCTTCATGGCGTCGATCAGCTGTTCAAAGTACTTCTTGCCCACTTCCATAACCACGTCGGAGAACATCTGGATGAAGCGGCGATAGCAGTCGTACACGAAGCGTTCAAACTTGGGATCGGGGTTGCCCTTGATCATGGCGGCAACCACGTCGTCGTTCAGGCCCAGGTTCAGGATGGTGTCCATCATGCCGGGCATGGAAGCGCGGGCGCCGGAACGAACGGAAACCAGGAGGGGGTTCTCCTTGTCGCCGAACTTCTTGCCGTTGATCTCTTCCATCTTGTCAACGTTCTTCCAGATTTCGGCCATGATTTCGTCGTTGATCTTCCGGCCGTCTTCATAGTACTGGGTGCAGGCTTCGGTGGTGATGGTGAAGCCCTGGGGTACGGGCAGGCCAATGTTGGTCATTTCGGCCAGGTTGGCGCCTTTGCCGCCCAGCAGTTCGCGCATGGTGGCATTGCCCTCGGTAAACAGGTATACATACTTCTTGCCCATGGGGATCTATCTCCTTTCGGATTTGGATTAACAGATTCCTTGGACCAGCCGGGCGGACAAGGCCCAAGCTTATCCAACAATTTATTATACAGGATTTTTTTTCACTTGGCAAGGGCTGGAATGCTTGGAAAAAGGGGAATTTCCATGAAAATTCTGTTAAATGTATGGGGATGGCGGAAGCGGCATGAAAAAGAATTGAAAACAAATCGGGAAGCGCGCGGGGATAGCAAAACGGCGCGTTCTGCCATCGCGGCTTAAAAAGCGCATCCTGCTGAGAAAAAAGAACCGCTTCAGCGTATCCTGGTTTGGATCGCTGTGCGGTTCATAGATGGATGATTGAAAAAGAGTTATCTGATCTCAAATCCTCCTACGGCGTAAACGGTTCTTTCTTCTGCGCCGGTGTCGGATACCCTTTCGATTCTGTATGCGGACAGGCTGATGAATTCGATGGGCCCCACCGCCTCAACAAGGAAGGAACCGTCCGATTCGGCTTCACAGGTTGTACTCATATAATAATTTCCGGTGATGAAAAAAGTTACGCGGATAATGGGAGAATCAGCCTGTACGCCGCCGGCGGTCTGCACCAGACGCCCTGACAGAATTCTTCCATCATAGGTTACGTCGGTCAGATGATATGCCGGAGGCACGATGGGGGCGGGTTCCGGGCTCCCGCAGTATGAACAGAAGCCATCCACATAATTGTGGGCCCCCAGCACCTGCTGATGGCAGTTTTCACACACAAATTGGTGATGATCCGCGTCATAAATCGAATAGGCGCTCAAATCATGGTTCACATGAAGGACTTCATCGCCGCAGGGAGTTCCGCAATCCGCGCACACGCCGGGGGCGGTGCAAAGCGCATAATGGGCTTTTTTCATGATTTCCCGGCCACATTTCGCGCAGATGAACCAATGGGAAACAGCGTCGTGCTGCTGTTCGCTGCCATCGTAGTAATGCATGATGTTTTCAATTACCGCGCCGTTTGCTTCCGCCGCGCCGCAATAGGAGCAAACATCTTTTCCTGACGCGGTACAATCAATATAGTGGGGCTCTGGCTCCGTGCTTTCGCCGCACCAGGCGCAAATATCCCAATGGTTGAGATTGTCGCCTTGAATACGCCAATTGTGCTGATAATCGGCCATTACAGCGCCGTCAGCGGTTTTGGCTCCGCAAATCCGGCATGCGTCGGGCGATTGGCATGTGGTCGCGTGTTCCTCCGCGTAAATATGTGTTCCGCAGCGGGAACAGAGATGAAAATGGGTGTATTCGTCATAATCCCAGGTGTTTTGATCGAAGTAATGCGCGGTTCCCGCAAAGATGGCTCCATCGGCGGCGGAAAGACCGCAGGCAGCGCATTCTTCTCCCGTGGACACACAGGAAATATAGTGTTCTTCCGGCGGATACTCTTCGCCGCAGATGAGACACGTGCCCCAATGATATTGCTCATTATGCCCAACGGTCCAGCGATGCTCGTGATCCTCTTCTGCGAATGCGGGAAAAACCAGCAGCGAAACAAAGAAAAGGAGAAACAGCATGATTTTTTTCATGAAATCAGCGCCTTTCTTTTTTATGTGCCATGCTCGGTATAAGTATTCTCAATAAGCTGCGGGACAAAAACAGGGGAATCACACATACAGCTCCGCCACCGTATTCTCCTTGCCCTTCTTGGACAGGCTTTCGATGCCCACGTATTTCATGCGGCCAAAGCCCCGGACGGAAATGATGTCGCCCGGCTTGGGGGTGTACCCCGGGCTTTCGCACAGGCGGCCCGAAACAAAGACTTTTCCGGCGGGAAACAGGTCTTGGGCGTCGCCCCGGCTCATTTTGAACACATGGGCGATCAGCGCGTCCACCCGCTGGGAGGAAAGCTGCACCGATACGCGCCTGGTTTCAAACAGCGCGCCTTCCGGCAGGTTTTCCACGATCTCACAGGAAAGGGACGTGTGCCGGGCCTGAACGAAATGCTCCATGATATACGGGGCGATGCGGTCCTCGCAGAACAGGTAGGCCCCATCCTTGCGCACCACGATATCGCCCATGGTTTCCCGCTCCATGCCCAGGGCCATCAGGGAGCCCAGGTAATCCCGGTGGGTGAGGGGCTCGGCAAACTTGGCGCTCAGCGGCGCGATTATCAGGCACACAATCGGAAACGGCGCGTCGTAGCCGCAGGCTTCTTCATTGCCGAAGCGAAGCATTTGCCTTTCGCACCCCTCCGCCCCGCCGAACAGTCTCCATGGCACGGGCGGCAGAGAGGGAATCAGCGATAAAAAGTCAGAGCGCTGAGCCAGATCCAGAAAATGAGAAAAACAGTAGACCCCTTGATTCCAGCTGCGATTGGCCCATTCCATGAGCCGTTTCTTGAAGATTTCATCCATGATTCCATAAACCTCCATGAAAATTATATCATGAGCCCGGATTCACCGCAAGAGCGGAAATGTATTGCGCTTCCGGCGTTTTCTGTTTATAATGAAACGGAAAACGAAAGCGAGGAACGAAAAAATGGAAATATGGGATTTATACGATGAGCATGGAAAAAAAACAGGCGAAACCGACGTCCGGGGTGAAAAGCTTCCGGAAGGCCGGTATCATTTGGTGGTGGATATTCTATTCCTCAACAGCAAAGGGGAAACCCTGCTTCAGCGCCGGGCAAAAGAAAAAGAGAATATGCCGGATATATGGTCCGTCACCGGCGGCTCTGCTGTGGCGGGAGAGGACAGCGTCATGGCCTGCGTCCGGGAAACGGAGGAAGAAATGGGCTTTACACCAGACATGAAAAATGCTCGTGTGCTCATGAAGGAAACCCATGCCCGGGAGGAAGGCGGCTTTCTGCGGGACGTGTGGCTGATCCGTCAGGACGTGCCCATCACTCAAATGACCTGGCAGAAAGGCGAAGTGCAGGACGGTATGTGGATCCTGCCGGAAAAAATCAGAGAGGACCCCAGGCTGTGGAAAGAATTGAACGTGCTGTATTTCTGGAAGCAGGCGTATCCTTATCTGTGCCTGGAAAGCATGCGTATTCGCATTCCCAAGGGCTTATATCGTCATTATAAAGGAAACCGCTATGAAGTGCTGGGCTTGTGCCTTCATTCCGAAACGGAAGAACCTATGGTGATTTACAAAGCCCTGTACGGCTTTGGCGAAATCTGGACCCGCCCTGCCAGCATGTGGAACGAGGAAGTGACCTTGCCGGACGGAAAGACTGCGCGGCGATTTACGTTGGAAAAAGGATAATGTCGGGTGATTCATTTATTGCGTGCATTTGAAGAGCCCTTTAAGTCACTTCGTTAGAGAGTACAGAGATCAGAGTACAGATTATTCTGTTCTTACAAGAAGACAGCCATTTGAACGACTATTCAATCTGTACTCTGCACTCTTTACCCTGTTCTCTCCTTCGTTGCTTAAAGGGCTCTTTTCAATTCCGCAGCTTCTTTTTGCTATTATTTTCAATTGTAAATTCTTCCTGTTTTTATCGATCAAGCCAGATTTTCACATTTCTTTTTTCTATTCTATATGGTATACTGAACACATGAAGAAAAAGATGCAATCGGAACGGAAAGGAGCGGGGGCCGTGGAATTTAATCTGTTTGCTAAAAAACGGAAAAACGATTCCTTTGAGCGCCTGGCGGCGGAAAACGAGCGTCAGGTGTATACCGTTTGCTTCCATATGATGGGCAATCGGGAAGATGCCCAGGACTGCGCCCAGGAAACCATGCTGCGTGCCTTCCGCGCCTTTGATTCCTTCCGGGGCGACGCGTCCTTTTCCACCTGGATCACCCGCATCGCCATGAACGTGTGCACCGACGCCCTGCGGAAGCGCCGGAACGCGGTGTCCTTAGACGCGCTGCGCGAGGAGCAGGGCTTTGATCCCCCGGACGCGGCCCCCACCGCCTATGCCCGGCTGGAGGAAAAGGAACGATTGCGCCTTTTGCGACAGGCCCTTTCCCTGCTGCCGCCCGATATGCGGGAAATGATCGTTCTGCGGGATATGCAGGGCAAAAGCTACGATGAAATCGCGGAAATATTGAATGTGCCCCTGGGCACGGTGAAAAGCCGGATCAATCGGGCCCGGGAAAAATTATCGGCAGTTTTGAAAAATTCTTCGGAACTTTTTTCTTTCCGTTCCGTCTAAAACAGTGAGAGGAGGCGAAAGGCATGAATTGCAAAGAATTTTCAAATCTTCTCGATGCCTTCATGGATGGTACGCTTTCGGACGCGGAAGCGGAACGCATGCGGGCCCATGCGGCGGAATGCGAAAAATGCGCCGCGCTGCTGTCACTGCGGCAGGACTGCCGGCGGCTGGATGAGGAAATCGAGGTACCCGAAGGCTTCTCCTCCTCCTGGCGGCAGATGATACGGGAGGAAAAAGCAATGGAAGAAAAAGCGAAAAAGAAAGTGAATTGGAAGGCCTGGGCCGCCACGGCGGCGGCGCTGGTGTTTGTCATCGGCGGCACGCTGATCAGTCGGGACAGCATGACGCCCCGGACCAAGTACAGCACGCAGAACGGCGCGGCGGATTCCTATGCGCGCAGCGCGAAATATGCCGCGGATACCGGCGCGATGACCAATTTTTCCTACGCTGCCGGCGCGATGGAGGCGCCTGCCGAGGCCCTGTACAGCGATTACGATGGGATCGATTATGAAGTGGCTGAGGAATCGGCTGTGAATAACGCGGATTCTGTCCGGGAAGAA
This sequence comes from Clostridia bacterium, assembly GCA_030537395.1. Classification (GTDB taxonomy): domain Bacteria; phylum Bacillota; class Clostridia; order Christensenellales; family Aristaeellaceae; genus RUG563. Next base: position 7,532 of record JAUNMW010000124.1, read on the forward strand.
AAAATCATCCGCAATGCCAGCTTTACGCTGAAAACCACCGCCTATGATACGGACCTGCAGCGGCTTCAGGACCTGACGGCGGAGATGGGGGGCCGGGTGGGATACCTGTCCGCTTCCGGCGACGCGTCCAGCGGTCAAACCCGTTCCGCGTCCCTGACCCTGCGCATTCCCGCCGCCCGACTGGATGATTTCCTGACCGGGGCCCAGGGCATCGGCAACGTGACCGCCATGACTCAGGAGATGCAGGATGTTTCCGATTCCTACTATGATATTCAAACGCGTCTCAAGACCCAGCAGGAAAAGCTGGCCCGGCTCCAGGAAATGATGAAGGCGGCCCAGGATGTGTCGGATCTGATCGAAATCGAATCCGCCATCGCGGACGCCCAGTATTACATCGATCGGTACACCGGCCAGCTGAAATCCTACGATAGCAAGGTGGAATACAGCACGGTGAACGTATCCGTCCGCGAAGTCAGGATCACGGAAATGAAGGAGGTCACTTTGGGACAGCGCATCCTGGACGGACTGTCCGATTCTCTGGAAAACTTCCAATACTTCCTGGAGGATATGGTCATTTTCCTGGTATCCGCTTTGCCTTGGCTGATCGTGCTGGCTGTGGTGATCGTTGTGATCCGCTTGATCGTTAAAAAGAAGAAAAAGAAGAAGGAATGATTGAGAATGAAGAAAATGCTGATTGTTATTCTGGCGGCTTTGCTGCTTTTCAACCTGTCTGTCCCCGCATTGGCGGAGGAAAGCGAAAAAGTGATCCGGGTTGGAGGAAACGCTACCGTGTCTTTGGCGGCGGATACCGCTACGGTGCAAATCGGTGTGGAAACCCGGAATGAAAGCGTGAAGGAAGCGCAAAGGGAAAACGCCAATTTGATGGGAGCCGTGCTGGAGGCGATTAAGGGTGTTGGTATTGAAGAAAAGGATATTGTTACCAGCCAATTCAATGTATTCAGCAACTATGAATATGAATCATCTGTGTTGGGAAAAGATACCAGAAAACAGTACTATCAGGTGCAGAATACTGTTTCGGTGACAGTACACGATCTGTCCATGATCGGTTCTGTTCTGGACGCGGCCATGGATGCCGGTGCCAACACCACCTATGGCATTTCCTTTTCTTCCACTCAGGCCAATGAAGCTTACCAAAAGGCTTTGACCCGGGCCGTGGAGGACGCAATGCAGAAGGCTCAGGTACTGGCCAAGGCCGCGGGCGTAGAATTGGGAGATTTATTAAATATCAACGCTACGCAAAATACTGCCGCTTTCAGTCGGGAAACTTACGGCATGACGAACTTTTACGCATACGAAGCAAAATCGGCTGATATGGGAACTTCCATCTCCACGGGGGATGTGAATGTTTCCGCGGAAGTGACGCTGGAGTATTCTTTCAGGTAATTGTTTCCATATGATCCGGTTGATGATATTGACCATATCATACATAAAATGGGAAATTTAGAAGAATAAAACATTCAAAAAGATCTTTCGCAAATGCCGCGGAAGATCTTTTTTGACACTGAAAGCAAGTACAACGAGAACAATTGTTCTTTTAAAACACGAACGTTTTCATAAAGTCTTTGCGTTAAAGTACGGATCAATGAGCGTTCATATTTGTGCGTTAGCGGAAAACAATGTTCGGAAAAAAGGAAAAGAATGAAAAACTTAAAGAAAAAAGCGAAAAAAGTGTTGACAATGGAGGTTAGTTCGTGGTAATATATTCGAGCGCTCAGGG
>JAUNMW010000125.1 GCA_030537395.1 Clostridia bacterium
ACAAGCAATCTCCCCTGTGGGGAGTTGCGCCGATTGAGGCTGCGGACAACAGGCCTTGGCGCAGGTCTGGGGGCGCGCAGCCCCCAGCGTACCCATTAGCCATATCTAACCAAGTGACTTAAAGGGCGTTATAAATTAGCGTAAACAATTTCCGGGATCAGCGGTTCACATAAGCCAGCAGATCAAAGGGCACGGTTTCGGTGATTTGGGCGTCGCCGGTAAGGGGCTGGTACACGGTGACCACGTACAGCGCGCCGTCTTCCAGGGCCAGAACCTTATAATTCATGCCGGCCACCAGCTGGGTGCCCAGCAGGGCGATGGGGGACAGGGCCCGGTCCAAAGCGGCGGAAGCAAAGGCTGCGTGGGCTTCTTCCGTCAGAACGGCGGCATTGCCGGCTTCCCGAATGGCCCAGCCGCCGGCCAGACCGGCAGGCAGCGCGGCCTCAGCGGCTTTCACATCGGCCAGGTCAATGGGCTGAATGCTCAGCAAGCTCGCTTCGCCCTGCAGATTCCGGTATACGGTCACCACGGCCCAGCCGTTTTCGTTCCGGGCCAGGAAGGCGTAGTTTGCTCCGGCAACCACCTGGGTGGCCAAAACCGCCGCGGCGGTGTAATCCTCAGCCTGGGCCGCATCGAAAATTTTCTGTTCGTCCTCGGTCAGCACGGTGGGCATTTTTTCCTGATTGATCTGCCAGCCGCCCATCATCATGGCATTCGTTTCTTCGGCCATTGCGGCGCAGCAGCCCATCACAGCCAGCATCAGCGCCATAATCATCGCTAACATTTTCTTCATCATTTTTTCCTCCTTCCGTAAAACGGAAAATTTTCTTTTTCTTTTTTTCGGAAGCGCCTTTGGCGTTTCCATCTGTTGATACGCGCGTCCTTTCGGGATGGCAGCGGAAAAAATGAATTTACCGGCGGAACTTTATCTGAAAACAAAAGCAGCCTTCCCATGCGCAGCTGCCCCCGAAAAATCTTCGCCTGTTCGGGATTTTCTTACGGTTTGAATTGACATTATTCCCAATCTGGAATATCATGTAGGTGATATGCGGCTTTATCAGGACAGGGATGAAACGGCATCCTGTGCCTGAAAAATATGAAGGAGGAAAACAGATATGAAAATTACCAAGCAGCAAAACGGCGCCGATCTGACCCTGGCGGTAGAGGGCCGTTTGGATACCACAACTTCCCCGGAACTGGAAAAGGAACTGACGGCGTCCCTGAAGGGCGTGGAGAGCCTGACCCTGGATTTTTCCAAGCTGGTGTACATTTCTTCCGCCGGGCTTCGGGTGCTTTTGTCCGCCCATAAGCAGATGAGCGGCAAGGGCGGCATGAAGGTGAAGCATGTGAATGAGGTTGTTCAGGAAGTGTTCGATGTCACCGGCTTTGCGGATATTTTGACCATTGAGTGAGGAGGAACGCGGCATGAAAACCGATATTATGTTGATTTCCAGCGATGGCAGCAACATGGACGCGGCCCTGGAGCAGGTGGAAAAAGCGGCGGCCTACAAAGGGCTTTCAGAAAAGAATGCCATGTGTCTGCGGCTGCTGGCGGAGGAAACCATGGCGATGGTGCGGGCCATTGCCGGCAATGTGAACGGCGAGTTCTGGATGGAGGATGAGGATCAGGTTTATACCCTGCATCTAAGGGTTCAAAGCCTGGTCGACGAAGCACAGCGGAGTCAGCTTCTGTCCGCCTCCACCAGCGGGAAAAACGAGGCCACCCGGGGCTTTATGGGCAAAATCCGCTCTTTCTTCGAGCCTTCCAGCAGCGTTCCCATGTTCTCCGCCGGCTTTGGCGGCGGCGCTCCCCAAATGTATAACAGCTATGCCTGGTCCCTGGAGGATTACAAAGATCAACTGCGGCAGTACAGCGAGCAGAATAAAAAGGACGCGCAGGAAGCTTGGGATGAACTGGAAAAATCTGTTGTGGGCCATCTGGCGGATAACGTAAAGGTATCTATCCTGGGCCGTACCGTGGAAATGACCATTGCGAAAAAGCTGATCTGATCCCGAAGCGTACAGGCGGACGTTTTGTCCATCCGATCTTTCATGTCGGCAGTGCAGAGGAATGCTGCATCGCCGGCTTTTTTCTATGAAAAATATCAACTGCGATTTCATAAGCAATCAAAACGGGAAAAGCCGAGAAGCCCTTACAACATAAGGGTTTCTCGGCTATTTCATAACCGGTTTTGTGCAGAGGATTTGAGCCGCTCTATGCTACAACAAAAACCCGGAAGCCTTGATTTCTCAATGCTTCCGGGTGTCAGTGGAGCATAGGAGACTCGAACTCCTGACCCCAACACTGCCAGTGTTGTGCGCTACCAACTGCGCTAATGCCCCGCGAACGAAGAGTATTATAGCACGGGGAATGGGATTTGTAAAGGGGGAAAATCAAAAAATTTGAAAAAATTTTGAGCGTTTCTGTTCTGTTTTTCGGAAAAGTGAAAGGCATGGACGGAATCAGGCCCTGTGCCCCTGCCGGAATCAGACTATGCGTACATCTGTCGGAATCAGACTATGCGCCACGCCCTTGCGGCTGGTTTTGCTTTATGATATAATAAGGAAGCCGGTCGGCACGCAGCGGGGCCGGCCATGCCGCTGGCCCGGAGAGGTTCCCGGCAGCGGCGCTGTAATGGGAGCAAAGCAGCCGGCAAGGCGCCGGACAGAATAGGAGGAACGGGGCAAATGGCAGCGGAATCGAAGGCCGTTGTGACGGTGCTGGGGTTTGACCGGAAGGGCATTATTGCCCAGGTGAGCAGCGTGCTGTATGAACGGGGGATCAACATTCTGGATATTTCCCAAACGATCATCGACGGGTATTTTAACATGGTCATGATCGTGGATCTGTCGGAGCCTACCTGCCCCTTTGACGAGCTGCAGGGGGATTTGAACGACCTGGGCAAGAAGCTGGGATTGCAGGTGCGCATCCAGAAAAGCGAAATCTTTGACGCTATGCACCAGATTTAACGGGGGATATGCCGCATGATTCAAACCAATCAAATTTTTGAAACCCTGCGTATGATCGACCAGGAAAAGCTGGACGTGCGTACCATCACCATGGGCATTTCCCTGTTCAACTGCGTGTGCGACGATACGCGGCGGCTTGCCAGCCGGGTGTACAGCCGCATCGCCCGCCAGGCGGAAAACCTGGTAAAGGTGGGGCGGGAGATCGAGCGGGAAATCGGGGTGCCCATCGTGAACAAGCGGATTTCCGTCACGCCCGTTTCCCTGATCACCGGCGCGGTGGACGATCCCCTGCCCGTGGCTCATGCCCTGGACAAAGCGGCCAAGGAAACGGGCGTAGACTTTATCGGGGGCTATTCCGCCCTGGTGCAGAAGGGCATGACGGCGGCAGACCGGCGGCTGATCGAATCCATCCCCCAGGCGCTTTCCGAAACTGACCTCATGTGCTCCTCCATCAACGTGGCCTCCACTCGGGCGGGCATCGATATGGACGCGGTAAGGCTCTGCGGCCAGGCTATCAAGGATTTGGCGGAAAAAACCCGGGATCAGGACGGCCTGGGCTGCGCCAAGCTGGTGGTTTTCGCCAACGCGGTGGAGGATAACCCCTTCATGGCGGGGGCGTTCCACGGCCCGGGGGAGGGCGACTGTGCGGTGAGCGTGGGCGTCAGCGGCCCCGGCGTGGTGAAGCGCGCATTGGAAAGCGTGCGCGGGGCATCCTTTGACGTGGTGGCGGAAACCATTAAGAAAACGGCCTTCCGCATCACCCGCGTGGGCCAGCTGGTGGCCATGGAGGCCAGCCAGCGGCTGGGCGTGCCCTTTGGCATTGTGGATTTGAGCCTGGCCCCCACCCCGGCGGTGGGCGACAGCGTGGCGCATATCCTGGAAGAAATGGGCCTGGAAAAGTGCGGCACCCATGGGTCCACCGCGGCACTGGCGCTGCTGAACGACGCGGTGAAAAAGGGTGGCGTGATGGCGTCCTCCCATGTGGGGGGCCTCAGCGGCGCGTTCATTCCCGTCAGCGAGGACATCGGCATGATCGAGGCCGCGGCCTGCGGGGCCCTGACCCTGGATAAGCTGGAAGCCATGACCTGCGTATGCTCCGTGGGCCTGGATATGATCGCCGTGCCCGGCGACACCTCCGCCGCCACCATTTCCGCCATCATCGCGGATGAAGCGGCCATTGGCATGATCAATAACAAAACCACTGCCGTGCGCATCATTCCCGCTCCCGGCAAGCAGGTGGGCGATTATGTGGAATTCGGCGGCCTGCTGGGCCGGGCCCCCGTCATTCCAGTGCATCCCTTTGCCAGCGATGATTTCATCGCCCGGGGCGGACGCATTCCCGCGCCGCTGCACAGTCTGCGGAACTGAGGGCGGATCAATCGGGATTTGGGGGAGGAAGCTATATGGGATATTATCAGCCGTGCCCAGAATTTGATGAATGCAACCGTCTAATCAATGAGTATTTTGAAACAAAGCAATATCAGAAGTGCTTTCAAGGGCATCTTCCGCTTGCTGAAAAGGGTTATCCGTTAGCTGAGTGTCAGGTTGGTTATTTCTATTACGATGGCCTGGGTGTAGAAAAGAATGCTGAGAAAGCGTTTTATTGGACAAAACGAGCGGCCGAGCACGGTGACAGGGATGGACAATATAATCTTGCGAGCTTTTATGAGGAAGGCATTGGAACTGAAATCGACATTGAAACGGCAAAAGTGTGGTATGGAAAAGCCGCTAAGCAGAATCATGATCTTGCAATAAAAAAGTGCCATGAGCTGAAAATAGACATAGTCTGATAAATTCCAGTTTTATGTCGGCAGGGCTTTCAAGGGGAAAAATATGGGCGTCAAACTGATCAAACTATCGAAAGAATATGAACAACAGTTGGTCGAAATGATCGACGAATGGAAGCTGGACCAGGAAATTAACCACACCAATCATTCTCCTTGGGCGATTTTCAAAAATGATTGCCATGATTTTGACCATTATCTGGAGCAATTGGAGCTGAAAGCGCCCACGGAAAACCGGGTGCCCGATTCGGTGTTCTTCCTGCTGGACGAGGGCAGGAACCGGCTGCTGGGCGCGGTAAACATCCGGCATTACCTGAATGACACGCTGCTTCAAACGGGCGGGCACATCGGCGACGGCATCCGGCCCAGCGAGCGGGGAAAAGGCTACGGCACGGAAATCGTGCGCCTGGCCCTGATAGAATGCAAAAAACTGGGGATTGGCCGGGTGCTCATGACCTGCGACAAGGAGAACGCGGCTTCCGCCAAAGCCATCATCCGAAACGGCGGCGTGCTGGAAAACGAATTCGTCAACGAGGACGGCGAAACCGAACAGCGATATTGGATCATCCTTGCGTGACGGTTCGCGGGCATACGCTTCAAAAAGGAGGAAGCGAAGCATGATTTATCCATTCATGACATTAAACGATGAAACGGAAATCGTTCATTCGGAGAGCAAAATGATCGATGGACGGGAAACAGTGAAAGTAGTAATCGAAAAGCCCGTTTGGGGCGGTTTCCATTCCGCCGTATGCTGGCTGCCGGAATATCGCTGGGAGGATATACAAGGCTTTTCCCAAGAAGAAATTTCTTCCTATCAGGAATTGCTGGAAAGCGTTGCGCATGTCATTTTTGAATTAGCCAGGGATGGAGGATTTAACCGTGCCGCAAATTTTTAAGGTTGGCGGGGTATTTGATCTATTTCTGGACAAACGAGAATGACCCGCTGGAACCGCTTCACGTGCATGTGTCAGAAGGAAATCCATCACCCAACGCAACAAAGATTTGGATTACGCATTCTGGACGCTGCTTGTTGCAAAATAACAAAAGCAATATCCCTGAGCGTCAATTGCAAGTGATCATGCAAATTATTGAAGCCAGAAGCTTTGAAATTATCAAAAAGTGGAAGGACTATTTTGGAGAAATCAGCTATTATTGTTGATTGGCAGGAGCAATTATGAACGAAAACTTTAACGTATTGAATCTTCCCGACGAAATGCTGCATATCACCCTGATGGGAGGCCAGGCCAAGGTGCTTTTGTGCCGCACCACGGCCATGGCGCGGAAGGCGGCGGAAATCCACTGCCCTTCCTCTACCGCGCTGGCGGCCATGAGCCGCACCATGACGGCCACCGCCATGCTGGGCGTGATGATGAAGGACGACGAGGCCTCCGTTACCGTCACCGTGGCGGGGGACGGGCCCATCGGCAAAATCACCGCCGTGGCCCATGGGGGCAAGGTGAAAATTTCCGCCCATTACCCGGACGCGGATTTGCCTCTCAAAAAAGACGGCCATTTGGACGTGGGGGGCCTGGTGGGCCATCACGGACGGCTGACCGTGATCAAGGATTTGGGGCTCAAAGAGCCCTACATAGGCCAAAGCCAGCTGGTCAGCGGCGAGCTGGGGGAGGACTTCGCCCAGTATTTCACCGTCAGCGAGCAGCAGCCTTCCCTGGTGGCCCTGGGCTGCCTGGTGCATGAGGGGTACTGCCTCAGCGCCGGGGGCGTGCTGGTGCAGGCCATGCCGGGCTGCAGCGAAGAATTATTGGAGCAATTGGAGCTGCGTTCCGTGTTCTTCACAGCCATCAGCCGGGAAGTGGCGGACGTGGCGCTGGAGGATCTGGCGAAGGCTTGGTTCGATGGGCTGGATATGAAAATCCTGGAGCGGGAGCCCGTGTGCTACCAGTGCGACTGCAGCCGGGATAAGATGGAAAAGGCCCTGATCGCCCTGGGCCGGGATGAGCTTCAGCAATTGATCGACGAGGACGGCAAAGCGGAACTGACCTGCCATTTCTGCCGCACGGCCCATCAATTCAGCAAGCAGGATCTGACCGAATTATTGGAAAGGGCCGGCAGATGACGGGATCGCGCAGCAATGTGGTGCCCTTTGAGCGCCCCGCGGCTTACTGGGCCGTCCGGGCCCGGAAGCATTACAGCCCCCGGAAGCTGCCGGACGCCGCCCGGCTGATGCGCAAGGCGCTGGAAAAGAGCGGGGACCCGGGTTTGGCCCTGGAGCTTTCGGAAATTTACTCCGGCATGGAATGCTACACCGCCGCCGAACGGTGCCTGCTTCGCTCCGCCGTGCGGCAGGGCCTGACGGGCAGCCTGTGCTTTGCCGTCGGGTGCTGCGCCTTGAACCGGGGAGACGAGGATTTGGCGGAACGGGCGCTGGACCAGAGCCTGCGGCTGGAGCCGGACGGTGTGTTCAGCGAGCGGGCCCAGGATATTCTGGAGTATTATCCCTGGCAGTGGAATTCTCCCCGGCCTCACTGCGCCCGGGGGGAAGAACTGTGCCGCCGCTCCTTCCGTGCGGCGGGAACCCCGGAAGCGGTGGAGCTGGCGCGGAAAGCTTGGCGTCGGGGCCATGCGCCCCGGGCGGCCCTGTGGTTGGGCATGCTGCTGCCGCCCAAGGAGGGGAAAAAGTATCTCGCCCGGGCGGCGGAACAGCTGCCGGATGATTTGCGGGCGCATCTGTATTTCGCAGGCGCCTGCGCCGAAACCAGGGACTGGCCGAAGGCCCGGCGGCAGCTGCAATTGGCCCGGCAATATTGCCGCACCATCACGGACGCGGAGCTGTTCTGCACCGTTGCCTGGGAAATGGGCAAGCCGAAAACCGCCCTCAACTTGGTGAATGAAAAGCTGATGCATTCTCCAGCCAGCGTGGATTATCTGCGGCTGAAATACCTGACGCTTTTGCGCATGCCGGGGGAGGAAAGCCAGGCTGGCCGAGCGCTGGAAACGCTGCTGGAAATTGATCCGGATGACGCAGACGGCCTGTATTACCGCCGCCATCCAGAGGAAAAGCATATGAATTCCGTCCGGTCCGTGATGCTTTCCGTGCTGGGCGGCATGGTGTACGCCCTGCCGGAGCGGCTGCGCTACGGGCGGCTGAACCGGATGCTGCATTTGATCACCGTTTCTCTGAACGGCATGGCCGATACGGAGGTTATCTACCGCCTGCTTCCGGGCCTGTACGCGCGCCTGACCGAAGCGGAAAAATACAGCGCTGATGAGTACCGCACCGCGCCGATCACCGTGGCGCTGGCCATGGCGCTTCTTCTGCGGGTGGGCAACGGCGTGGAGGCTATTCGGCTGTACAAGTCCTCCCCCGGTAAGAAGCGGATCATGCGGCTTTTGAAAAGACTCATGAAAAAGAGTTCAGAGTTCAGAGTACAGATTGAATGGTGTACACACAGATCGTAAGCACCCATTGATCGACGAAATAAATCTGTACTCTGCGCTCTGTACTCTGTACTCTAAAAAACCTCCCTTTCCCAACCGAAAAGGGAAGAAAGCTATTCGTGCAAAAGGAGGCACCAAAGTGCGCTGCATCAATTTTGATAAGGAATTCGAGCGGTATGTGGGCGCCTGGATGAAGGAAAACGCCAAGAAATACCGCAATTATGATGAAATGGAAGCCGCCATGCCGGAGGTGTACGAGGAATTTTTGGACACGCCGGTGAATTGGCTGTCCGGGGCCAAGCCGGGAGAGTACTTTACCCAGTTTGACAGCGCCAGGCAATTGGTGAACTGGATGGAGGATTACTTCAAGCAGCGCATTCCCGTGCCGGATATGCTGCTGAACCGGATCGCGGAGCTGGGCCTGGATGCCGAAGAAGCGCTGATGAACCTGCTGAAAAAGGATCGGGCCACCCAGGAAATCCGCATGGCGGCCATTACGCTTTTGCGGGAAATTGATTCCATCGCGCCCATGGAATACTACATCGGCCTGCAGGCCATCCGGCAGGAGGGCGAGGATGAATTGGCGGACAACGCTTTGGACAGCCTGGCCTCTATGGGCGAAAGGGCTGTCGATGCCATGCGGAATGCGCTGGCCCTGTCCTCTCCGGACGGTCAGGAAGCGCTGCTGACCGTGCTTTCCGATTATCCGGGGGACGAGCAGGTGTTCCAGACGGCCTTAGCCCTTTTGCGGGCCCGGCGGGATCGGGTGGCCGTACTGGCGGACTGCCTGGGCAAGCTGGGGGACGAGCGGGCCATCGAGCCGCTGAAAGCTCTAGCCGCCAGCGAAGAAACGCCTTACCTGGATTATATCGAGCTGAGAAGCGCCATCGAAGCCCTGGGCGGCGAATGCCCCGAACGGGATTTCGACGCCGAGGACCCGGCCTATGAGGCCATGAGGAGCATGCAATAACAATGAGCACAGAGTACAGAGTTCAGAGCACAGATAGAATAATGAATACAACGTGTGGTTCTATATAAATCTGAACTCTGTA
>JAUNMW010000126.1 GCA_030537395.1 Clostridia bacterium
CGCAGTTTCCTCCAGGCAGCTAAAAGCTGCCTGGAGTCAAGCAGGCAACAATAGGTGGCTTTTCCCCCGCCCGATTTCACCTATTTTCACCGGATGCAAAGCATCCGGCTTGGCGGCTTTCAGCCGCCGTGCCCGAAAGCGACAGAAGTGTACGTTCGTTTGGCTTCAACCTTTTGCAAGAAATAGCGGGAATAGCGTTCTTTCGACAAATCAAGCAATTTCCGCTATTGCGGGTCCAGGGGATCATCCCCTGGTCGGGGTCTGGGGCGGATAGCCCCAGCGTAACCCTTCGTTAGCTTTGAAATTCATCCTTTAGAACTTGCCTGTTAATAGTATTATCTCTTTATTTTATTTGATCCCTATTTTTATTTGATTCTGCGGATAAAGTGGGTATTGATTCCCATATTTTCGAGTATAAATACTGATTATTACGCAAAATGTGGAAGGAGTACGCGATTAATCCCCCAAAAACCCCTCCCGAAATTCGGAAGGGGTGATGGGCGCGCAAGGTGGCGCATTATTTCTTTCCGTCCACCATGGCTTGAACCTTGATGGGCAAGCCGTACAGGTTAATGAAACCCTGAGCGTCGGCCTGGTTGTAATCGCTTTCGCCGAAAGTGGCGATGGATTCGGAGTAGAGGGAGTATTCGCTCCATACGCCGGCTTTGATGATATTGCCCTTATACAGCTTCAGCTTCACCTTGCCGGTGACCTTTTCCTGGGTCTTGTCCACGAACGCGCTCAGGGCCTCCCGCAGGGGGGTGAACCACTGGCCGTTGTACACCAGTTCCGCAAAAGTGATGCTCATTTTCTGCTTTTCGTGCATGGTCATCTTGTCCAGGCACACGCTTTCCAAGTAGGAATGAGCCTTGTACAGGATGGTGCCGCCGGGGGTTTCGTACACGCCGCGGCACTTCATGCCCACCAGCCGGTTTTCCACAATGTCCAGCAGGCCGATGCCGTTTTTGCCGCCCAGCTCGTTGAGCTTCAGGATGATTTCCTTGGCGCTCAGCGCTTCATCGTTCAGCTTGACGGGCACGCCCTGTTCAAAATCCAAGGTGATGTAGGTGGGTTCGTCCGGGGCCTGGAGGGGGGAGACGCCCATTTCCAGGAAGCCGGGCTTTTCGTACTGGGGCTCGTTGCCGGTATCCTCCAGGTCCAGGCCCTCATGGCTCAGATGCCACAGGTTCTTGTCCTTGGAATAGTTGGTTTCCCGGTTGATTTTCAGCGGCACATTATGCGCTTCGGCATAATCGATTTCCTCGTCCCGGCTCTTGATGCTCCATTCCCGCCAGGGGGCGATGATGGGCATGGTGGGGGCGAAATGCTTGATGGCCAGTTCAAAACGCACCTGATCGTTGCCCTTGCCGGTGCAGCCGTGGCAGATGGCGTCCGCCCCTTCTTTCAGGGCGATTTCCACCAGGCCCTTGGCGATGCAGGGCCGGGCGTGGCTGGTGCCCAGCAGGTAATCTTCATAAATGGCTCCCGCCTTCATGGTGGGAATGATATAATTGTCCACATAATCGTCCGTCAGGTCCAGCACATACAGCTTGGAAGCGCCGGTTTTCAGGGCTTTTTCCTCCAGCCCCTCCAGTTCGTCCGCCTGGCCCACGTTGCCGGACACGGCGATGACTTCGCAATTATTGTAGTTTTCCTTCAGCCAGGGAATAATAATGGAGGTGTCCAGCCCTCCGGAATAAGCCAATACGACTTTCTTAATGTCTTTCTTATCCATGGTTCATTCTCCTTCTTGAATAAATACACGCAGATTATACACTTGCATTTTTGAAATGTCAAGCTATTTTATAAAAAATTATGAAAAATTATTCATAATATGCAATAACGATTTATATTTTGCCAGAATTAACATTGATAAAGCCTTTTAAATAAAAAGAGAACAGAGTACAGATTGAATGGTCTGAACAATCGCATCGCTTCTTTTTCACGATATCATCTGTACTCTGAACTCTGTTTTCTTGAACGAAGTGACTTAAGGCGCTCTTTCCATGATCACAGTTGTTGGAGCAGATCCGAAACCCCTTTCAGGTGCCAAGCGGCGCGGGGATCATCCCGGGCGTCGCCGATCGCGGCGCAGTCAAAGCCGCCGTTGACTGCGGCCTCCACCCCCGCGTGGGCGTCCTCCACCACCAGGCATTGGGCGGGTTTCAGCCCCAGCATTTCCGCCGCTTTCAGGAATACCTCGGGGTGCGGCTTGGAGTGGGTGATACAGTTGCCGTCGGCCACCGCGTCAAAGAAATCGCCCAGGCCGATGCGCTCCAGAATGAAGGGCGTGTTTTTGCTGGCAGAACCGATGGCCAGCTTGAGCCCCGCCCTGCGCAGGGTATCCAGGGTGTTTTTCACCTCGTCGGATAAATCAGCGGGGGACATTTGGGAAAGCAGCTGCCGGTGCAGCGCGTTCTTTTCTTCCGCAAAGGCGATCTGCTCCTCCTCAGAATAGGTTTTGTCGCTTTTTTCCAGGATGATTTTCAGGCTGTCCATGCGGCTGACGCCCCGCAAAAGATTGTTCCTTTCCCGGTCAAAGGGGATCCCCAGCCGGTCCGCCAGCGCTTTCCAGGAACGGTAATGATACTCGTCCGTGGAGCAAATGACCCCGTCCAAATCAAAAATGATTCCTTGGTATTTCATGGTTCGTTCTCCTTGGCTGATCAATAGATGCAGATTTCCGCCGCCTGCGCTCCGCCGGTGCGGGAGGAGGAATTCATGGTGAAAATCAGCTTCACGAAGGCCGCTTCCACGGTGTCAAAATCAATGCGGATCCGGTTGCCGGTGGCTGCGTCAAACTGGTACTTGTCCGGGGCCGCCGCTTCCGTGAAGGTTTCCCCGTCCTGGCTCACCTGCACGGCAATTTCCTGAATGCGGGGCTCCCAGATGGCGGAAGGATTCAGGCATACCGCCACGGTGGACACGGAATAAACGCCCTGCAGATCGAAGGTGATTTCCGCCGGGAAGCCCTTGCTTTCCCAATAAGTATCCGTTTTGCCGTCGTTCACGTTCCGGTCCACATATACGTCAGTGTGGGCCCCGGACAGAACGGGCTTGCCCTGGGCGATATTTTCCGTTTCCGGCAGGGGGATATAATCGTCCGCCGGGTCCGGGAAGCAGGGGGGCCGCTCCGCCTTGGCCTGATCCGGGGCGGAAACGACAGTGAGGATGTCCGCTTCATCCAAAGAAAGCTCGCCGCCGACGGAATTCAAAACAGCCGCTGCCTGCGCGCCGGTTCCATCCTGTTCTACAACGATGCCGTCGCAGTAATCATCGATGGAAAGCTTCATTTCTTTCAGCGTCGTGATGGGATTGCCCAGGATGCTCACATTGCGCAGAGTCACATTGGTGATGCGGTTCTCATCGCTGTGGCCGGACATGCGGGAGCGGGGCACCTTGCCGTCCACTGTGTTGATCACCGTCAAGCCGTCGATCAATACATTGTCGATGGAGCCGAACTCGTCCCGCACGGTGGACCAGGAGGAATTTTGCAGGGTCATTTCGATCAATTCCTTGTTATTGCCGTTGTCCCCCTGCATGAAGGCGTTTTCCACTACGATGTTCCGGTAGGTGATATCGTGCACGAAGGCGTCGTCGCTGTTGTGGATGCTGATCACGGGCTTATGGAAATTATAGAGCACCGTAATATCCTCAAACAGCACTTCGCTGATTTCCGGGTCCAGGGTGAGGCCCTTATCCGTTTCATAGCCGATTTCCATGGACTGGGCCAGGTCGGTCCACACCTGCATGTTTTGGAAGGTGATGCCCTTGGTGGAACCGGAATAATTCTTGATCACCAGGCTGTCGTCCCAAGTGCGGGCGAAGGAGTTGGTGACTATGTGATCGGTGCAGGACTGGAAGGTGAAGCCGTCGCCGTTCTGTCGGCCGGAAATGATTTTCACATTGTCGATTTTTACGTTTTTGCTGGAATAGGAATTCAGGTTCCAGCAATTGGAATTCACAATGCCGATGCCTTCCACCGTCACATTCTTGGAATGGTTCAGATCGATGGGCACCCGGGCGTATGATCCCGCCTGGTTCCAGGCCGGATAATCGCTGCCGTCGATGAGGCCCCGGCCGCAGATGCGCACGTTATTGGCGTTGCTGACAGAAACGATGCTGTGCAGCACCGCGCCGCCGGACAGGTACAGGGTCTGGTTGTCCTCCAGCGCAATGGCGTCCATCACCCATTCCCCGGGGCCGATGTAAAACACATCGGGATCATTGGGGTCCGGCACGTCGGTTTCCAGGGGATTGGCGAAGATGTGCAGGGCTTTGTTTACATTATCATTGAATACCACGGTGTACTGGCCGGGCTCCGTGATCAGGAAGCTGACCTTTCCATCCTTTACTTCCGGCACGATGCCCCAGGCGCCAGGCAGCACTTTCGCGCTTTCCACCGGCTGCGGCAGCCCCGGCATTTCGATTTCAACCCGAACCCGGCCTTCAAAATCAAAATAGGTCATGGGAGTGGTGGTGGGCTGGGTGTTGGCGTTCCAGATATGCTCGTGGTTCACCATCACGTCGTACACGAACAGTTCATAGCCGTTTACGCGCACGGCGGCGGCTTGGGAGCTGGTCATGGTTTTGGGGCCTTCATAAAGCGTCAGCTTTGCGGGCGCGGCTTCCGCCGCTGCTCCGTTCGCAGTCAGGCAGATCAGCAGACACAGGGCCAGGAATCGAATGAATTTTTTATTCATCTGCGGTTTTCCTCCTTTTTTGCCTTGCAAGTTTAACGTTAAACTTCCGTTATCTCTATTATACAGGCTAAAACGAAATTGGGCAATACAAAACGGAAAAATTTTTCCCACATTTTTTATTTTTCCCGCTTGACAGGCCGTATACAACATGCTATAATCAAACCAACCGATAGGTTTAGCGTTAAACCTATACAACCGATATTGAAGGAGGATCACCATGAAAAAGTTTCTTGCTATCATCCTGGCTGCCATGATGCTGCTGGCCGTGGCCGCTCCCGCCCTGGCCGAAGGCGAAACCTTCCTGTGGGATAACTTTGACGACCGCGACCCCAACGCCAAGCCCGAGCTGGCGCCCAACGGCGTGAACATGTGGTGGGACAACTGGGCCAACCTGCGCGCCAAGAATGAAGAAGGCGCCATCAAGATCGACTACCGTCCCAAGGCCTTCGATCCCGAAGACTATGACAGCGAAGCGGACTATTTCGCTCATGCCGCCGACTGGATGGGCAACTGGGGCGAAGCCGTGAACATGTGGGCGCTGGACGGCATTTCCTTCTGCAAGTACCTGACCATCCGCATCAAAGGCGCTGAAGGCGGCGAAGAAAACAAGCTGATCATGGACTGGCATCCCGAAGATTCCAAGTTCTATGCCGCCCGGTTCTCTGATCTGGTGCTGGCCGACGGCACTCATCCCGCCATCACCACCGAATGGCAGGATCTGGTCATCGATCTGGAAGCCTCCGGTTTCCCGGGCATGACCAACGCCTTCCACATCCGCGCTTTCGCCAAGTGCGTGATCTGGCTGGATGAAATCACCTTCTCCGAAGCCGTGGCTCCCGTGGACGCCACCAGCCAGGAAACCATCCTGGGCGGTATGACCGTTCCCGAAACCGGCAAGCCCGGCGATCTGCCCATCCAGCAGTTTGTGGCTGAACTGGGTGAATAATTCAAAAGCAAATGCTTCCAAAGCGGGGGACGGTTCATCGGCCCCCGCTTTTCTTTGCTCAGGGTATTGCAACGAAGCCTAAAAACGGCTATACTTGCTATGTTACGTATCCCTAACTCTGCGCGGAAGCGATAGAATACCAGCGATTCGGAGAAAAATATGGTCACGTTAAAAGACATTGCCGCCGAAGCAGGCGTGAGCATCACCACGGTATCCAATGTGGTGCACAATAAAAAAAGCCGCGTATCCCCGGAAAGAGTGGCGAAAATATGGGAAATCATCAACCGGGAGCACTATGTGCCCAGCATGTCGGCCCGGTCCCTGGCCAACGATCATTCCTCCATCATCGGCGTGATCACCCATATTACCCCCCAGAACACCGGCAGCACCATGAGCGATCCCTTCCTGAGCGCTTTCGTGGACAGCATTGAAAAGCGCACCCGGGAGGAGGGCTACTATCTGATGGTGCGTTCCGTGGAGGACGCCGGGGCCCTGGAAGCCATCAGCCGCAGCTGGCGGCTGTCCGGCCTGATCCTGACCGGTATGTTTCAGGATGATTTTTTTGACGCCACCTTGAATCTGGGGATCCCCTTCGTGCTCATCGACAGCTATGTTCATCATCCCGACGTGTACAGCGTAGGCCTGGAGGACGAAAAAGGCGGCTATATCGCCACCCGGCACCTGCTGGAAAACGGCCACCGGTCCATCGCCTTCGCGTCGCCCTCCATCCGCCCCGGAGGCGTTATCGATCTGCGGCTGCAGGGCTATCGCCGCGCCTTGGCGGAATTCGGCGTAGCCTACGATCCCTCCCTGATCTTCACCCAGGAAATCACTGTGGAGGAGGGCAAAAAGCTGGGCCGCCGCCTGAGCGAAAAAAAGCATATCACCGGCATTTTCGCCTCCGCCGATATCCTGGCCGCGGGCATTATGGCGGGCCTGAGCGAATGCGGCGTGACCGTTCCCCGGGATAAATCCATCGTGGGCTTTGACGACAATTATCTTTCCCAATTGACCATTCCGGGCCTCACCACCATCCATCAGGACGCGGACAAAAAAGGCATCCTGGCCACCGATATGATCCTTTCCCAGCTGCGGCATGAGCCCGTTGCCGAAAAAAACGTGATCCTGCCCGTCCGCCTGGTGGAGCGGGGCAGCGTGAAAAAGCTGGAGACCTGCTGATACGATCGGCCTGCTGCCGGAACCTCTTCCATAAAAAGCGAAACAAAGACAGAGCCCCCGCCGCGTTCATAAGCGCGCCGTCTTTGCTTTCGCTTTTTTCTTTCCGGCGGCGGCCTTCCAAATCTCATTGCAATTCATGCGTGAATTTGGTATAATATCGCCGGAACCCTATTGAATAAAAAAGGAGAGATGATGATGAAGAAACTGAGCATCGTGCTGGCTATTCTGCTTGTTGCCGCGCTGATATTCGGCGGCGTGAGCCTGAGCCAGAAGAACGATCTGCAAAAGCAGATGGATTCAAAAGTTACCGATCTGCAGAAGCAATTGGACGCGAAAGTGAACGAACTGGCCACCGCCGTATCGGAAAGCGACGCGGCCAAGGCTGCCCAAACCACCATTGAAGAAGCCAAAACCGCTGCCGAAGAGGCCGCCGCTTCCCTGCAGGAGCAGCTGACCGCGCTGACCGCGGAAAAGGACAGCGCCCTGGCTGACGCCGCCGCCAAGGCCGAAGAAACCCTGGCCGCCCTGACCAGCGAAAAGGACGCCGCCATCGCCGCTCTGGAAGAAAAGCTTTCCACCGCTGCCACCGAAGCGGAAACCGCGCTGGCTGACGCCGCCGCTAAGGCTGAAGAAGCGCTGGCCGCTGTGACCGGCGAAAAAGAAACCGCGGAAAAGGCTCTGGCCTCCGCCAACGCCGCCGTGGCCACCCTGCAGGGCCAGGTCAACGGTATGTCCAAGCTGCTGAGCGGCAACTACGCGGGCAAGACCGTGATCCTGCACAGCAACGACGTGCACGGCAATCTGGAAGGCTACGCCTACATCGCCACCCTGCGCAATTGGTTCTATAGCCTGGGCGCCAACGTGATCCTGGTGGACGCGGGCGACTTCTCCCAGGGCAGCATTTACGTATCCTCCTCCAAGGGTGAAGCCGCCATTGAAATGATGAACGCCGTGGGCTATGACATCGCCACCCCTGGCAACCATGAATTCGATTTTGGCTATGCCCAGTTGATGGAAAACCTGTCCAAAGCCAATTTCACCACCATTTCCGCCAACGTGATCCTGGATGAAACCGGCGAATCCGTTCTGCCCGGCACCGCCATTTATGAAACATCCGACGGCCTGAAGATCGCCTTCCTGGGCCTGGAAACCCCCGAAACTGCCACCAAGGTACACCCCGGCCTGATCAAGGAAATCCACTTCACCACTTTTGACGATCTGTACACCTGCGCGCAGACCACCGTGGACAGCGTGAAGGATTCCGCCGACCTGGTGATCGGCCTGTGGCACCTGGGCGTAGACGAGGAATCCGCCCTGAACGGCTACCGCTCCCTGGATGTACTGGCAAAGACCACCGGCGTTGATTTCGTGCTGGACGGCCATTCCCACACCGTGATGACCGAAGGCCCCAACGGCGAACCCATTCAGTCCTCCGGCACCAAGTTTGCTTATGTGAGCGTAGTGGTGATCGACGACGCGACCAAGACCATTGAGGATCATTATCTGTATCCCACCGATGGTCTGGCCCAGGACGAAGCCGTGCTGGCCAAGGCCCATGAAATTATGGCCGAAGTGGACGCCAAGTACGGCGCTAAATTTGCAACCAGCGAAGTGCTGCTCACCGGCGACAAGGCTCCCGGCAACCGCACCGAAGAAACCAACCTGGGCGACCTGATCACTGACGCCCTGGTGTGGTCCGTGGTCAAGGAAGGCGGCATTGAGCAGGTGGAACCCAGCCATGTGCTGGGCATCACCAACGGCGGCGGCATTCGCGCTGCTGTGAACGTGGGCGATGTGACCATGAAGGATATCAACACCGTGCTGCCCTTCGGCAACACCGTGGCTGTGATCTACGTCACCGGCGAAGAACTGCTGGAAGCGCTGGAAGCATCCACCTTCTGCACCCCCAGCTCCATTGGCGGCTATCCCCAGACCAGCGGCATCACCTGGACCCTGGATACCACCAAGGAATACGCTCAGGGCAGTGTGTATGTGCTGGACGGCAAGGAGAGCAGCTACTTTGCTCCTGCCGCCATTCAGCGCGTGACCATCGAATCCGTCAACGGCGAAGCCTTTGATCCCGCCGCCACTTACGCGGTGGTGACCAACAACTTCTGCGCCGCCGGCGGCGACACCTACAACGCTTTTGCCCGGGCCTACAGCGAAGGCAGCGGCTTTGACACCGGTATCCCCATGGACGAAGCTGTGATGGCTTATACTATTACCTAATTAAAGCAAGACACAATCCATTTGCGAGCAGTGATATG
>JAUNMW010000405.1 GCA_030537395.1 Clostridia bacterium
TCTGGAACAGCACCCCCTGCTCAGCAAGGGAGAGGACTTCTTCACCACGGAGGGCGTTGTCACGGACAAAGACCGGCTCCTGCGGGATGTGTTCGATGACATCAAGGAACACCTGACCGGTGGGCTGGTCACCAAAGCCAAAAACCTGCTGGAAGCCATCCGCATGGAGTGCTATGACCGTGGGGAACTGGAAAAGCATCAGGATCGTATCTTCCTCGCCAACGGGACTCTCTTTCTGGATGGCAGTTTCGTGGAGGAAAAAGGCTTCTGCCTGAACCGACTGCCCATCTCCTACAATCCCAACGCGCCCCGGCCGGAGGTCTGGCTGCGGTTTTTGTCTGAGCTTCTGGAGCCGGAGGACATTCTGACCCTGCAGGAATTCATGGGTTACTGTCTGATTCCCTGCACCCGGGGTCAGGTGATGCTGCTCATCAAGGGCAACGGCGGCGAGGGCAAGTCCCGGATCGGCGTGGTGATGCACACCCTGTTCGGTGCCAACGCCAAGAACGGCAGCATCGACAAGGTGGAAAACAGTGCCTTTGCCCGGGCGGATTTGCAGCATGTGCTGGTGATGGTGGACGACGACACCAAAATGGAGGCCCTGTCCTCTACCCACTATGTGAAGTCCATCATCACCGCGGAGACGCCTATGGATTTGGAGCGGAAAAAGGAACAGAGCTTTCAGGGAGATATGTATGTGCGCTTTCTGGCCTTCTCCAATGGCGATCTGGAGGCCCTTTACGATAAATCCGAAGGTTTCTTCCGTCGCCAGCTGATTTTGCAGACCAAGCGGAAACTGCCGGGCAGAGTGGATGACCCATATCTTTCCGACAAGCTGAAGCAGGAAGTGGAGGGTATCTTCCTCTGGTGTCTGGAAGGGCTGAAACGGCTGCAAGCCAACAGCTACCGCTTCACGGTCAGTAAAAAAGCAGCGGAAAACAAGGAGCACGCCAAGCGGAACGCCAACAATCTGGTGGAGTTCTTGCAATCCGAGGGGTACATCCAGCTGAAAGCCGACAGCACCATCACCTCCCGGGATTTGTACGCAATTTACCAGATGTGGTGCGAGGATAACGGCTACCGCCCCATCGCACAGCGGTCTGTAAGCAGCTACCTGAAAAGCCATCTGGAGGACTACAATTTGGAGGCCAGCAACAAGATCATCAACAAATCCGGCAAGCAGGTCAACGGCTTCTGGGGTATTCAGGCGCTGACCGCTCCAATAATTCTCTGATGTGGAAAACATCCATCCCGATCCATCCCAAGTATCCCCGGGGATAGATGGGATGGATCGGGATAGAGGATTCCGGGTTCAACAGAAAAAACAGAAAAAGGCGGTGAGAAACACCCGAAATCGGAACCGATTTCCCATGGCTTGTGGAAACGGGAAAATGATACACGAAACCGTAGCAGTTTTTCACCCAATCGCGCTGGTGAGAAGGGTGAATCGGCTACACGGTTTCGTGTTTTTCTATGCCGTTTCAAAGAATCCATTCCGAAACAGAAAAAGCAAACAAGGCATCATTGATGCAGACATCATGGGAGCCATTTCAATTGGCTCCAAATCCGAATAACAATGAAAGAGGTATGACTATGAATGTGAAAAATGAAATCAAAAGTATCGTCGTCCGCTCCGGCATGACCATGCAGCAGGTGGTTGATTTACTGTCCGACGAATACGGTTGGAGTGACAGCATTTCCAACTTCTCCAACAAGCTGAGCAGAGGTTCTCTGCGCTACCGGG
>JAUNMW010000006.1 GCA_030537395.1 Clostridia bacterium
GTCACCGCCCTGGTCGGGGTTTGGGGCGGATAGCCCCAATGTAACCCCTTAGTTGATACTAACTACGTAACTTAAAGGGCTCTTTCTGGGTTGACGATTGAACAGTTATTCTTCTCTTTTTCGTTCCAGTAGAGCCTGATTTCGGGGTGAAACACGTTTTCCCCTTCCCGGGTGATGGGGCCCAGCTGGCCGGAGCCGGTGGGGGATGCCTTGGCCCCGTCAAAGGGGGCAAGGGAGAATCGCCGGAACGCGCGGTCCAGCTGCTCCCACAGCTCCTTTTGCACCGCGGCGTAGGCGGGATCGCCGAAATGATTCACGGTTTCGCCGGGATCGGCAGCCAGATCATACAATTGATGGCCGTTCTGATACCCTTCATAGATCAGCTTATGGGTGCGGCTGCGGATCATGCGCACCGGGCCGTATTCATCCAGGATGCAGATGCGGCGATCCCGCGGAGGACGACCCCGGGTCAGCTCCTCCAGGAAGGATTCCCCGGGCAGAGGATCGTTTGGCGTTACGGTTTGGCCGAAATATTCGCACAGGGTGGGCAGGATATCGTAATGGCTGATCAGGTTATCCACCACCGCGCCCCGGCGCACCCAGCCGGGGCCCCATACGATAAAGGGCACCTTCACCGAGGAATCATACATATTTTGCGGGTAAGTGCCGTTGCCCTTGCCCCATACGCCGTGCTGGCCCAAGTTCATGCCGTTGTCTCCTGCGAAAACGACGATGGTGTTTTCCGCAAGCCCGTTTTTTTCCAGGGCGTCCAGCACCCGGCCCACGCCCTCGTCCACAGCGCTGATGGCGGCGTAATAGCCCTTCAGGAAATAGCGCCGCTTTTCTTCGGTGTCTCCCACGTCCATGTTCGCCACCTGATGGGGGTGCACTTTCTGCAGCGGGTGGCTGGGGAAGTCGCAGGCATCATACAGGGCCAGCATGTCTTCCCGGTGCTGATCGTGGTGCCAGGGCGTGTGCGGCGCGGTATAGTGCAGGGAGAGCAGGAAGGGCTCCCGGGGATGACCGTTCAGATACCGCACCGCATGGTCGGTAAAAAAGTCGGTCACATACTGATCGATGAACCGGGCCTTCCCCTCCACGCACACGTCGGCGTGCTTATACAGGCAGCCGCCCCGCAGCAGGGAAATCCAGGTATCGAATCCGGGGCGGGGGCGCATGCTGTCGCCCATATGCCATTTGCCCACCAGCCCCATCCGGTAACCCGCGTTTCGCAGCACGTCAAAGCAGGTGGGCATGCCGGAAAGATAATCCACCGCTTCCCGTTCCTCCGGAAAAGCCTTTCGCATGTCAGGCGGCAGCGCGTCTCTTGCCGCGTTTCCTGATCGCAGCCAATCGTGCACGCCGTGGGCGGAGGGCAGCCGACCCGTGGCAATGCTGCACCGGGCGGGGGAGCATACCGGCGACGCGCAGAAGAAATTGCGGAAATACACGCCCTCCCGGCTCATTCTGTCCAGATTGGGCGTGATGATTTCCGGCGTTTCCCGCCCCAGGGCCCAGGCCCCCTGATCATCCGTAAGGATAAACACGAAATTCGGCTTTTTTTGCATGACTGTCCCATCCCTGCCGGTTTGGCTTTTTTGTTCATTATAGCATGGGAGCGGGAGAATGAAAAGAACATTTCTGCTCAGAATACCGGCTTATGCCGCAGGGGGCGCCCCAAACAAAACGGCGCGGCTTCCGGCTCTCCCCATGCAGGGAATGCCGGAAACTGCGCCGTTTCAAACCGTGAAACAGTATGGCGGGACTCAGTTGATGGCCTTCAGCATGCAGTCGGCCAGCTTACCGCCGGTGACGGTGCCCCGAAGCTCCACCGTGGTGCCGATGGCAGGCGTTTGAGTGCCGGCTTTGGGCATAAAGGGAATCTGCCAGGAACCGTCGTAATAGGGGTCTTGCAGCATTGTCATGGACAGGATGCGGCCATAGGCGGAGAAGGATTTGCCTTCAAAGGCTTCGGCTCGATTGAGGATGTTGATCACCTGCACCCGCTCCAGGGTATCGCTCAGGGTGCACATATCCAGATCAGCCGGGGCGGGATTTTCATACTTGGTTTTCACGGTGATCTGGGGATCGGTGATCCAGTAGCCGTCCAGGGCGTCGTCTGAAGAAGTGAAGGTGCCCTTCACGGAAACCAGGGACCCGTTGGCGGGCAGATTATTGGTGTTCTTTACCTTGATTTCCCATTGCCAGTCGCAGCATTTGGTATTGTCCAGATAGCCCCACACATAATAGCGGGTCATGCTGCTGTACGCATCGTAAATGGTGGCAAAAACGCCCTGCTTGGTCACTTCCGTGCCGTCGTAGCGGGAACCGTAGTCATTGTAAAAAATATTCTGGTACAGCACGTATTCGCCCTGATTGAGCACGACGGGCAGTTCGCTGGTGGTGGATGCTTCAGCGGCATTGTTATCGCCGCCGCAGGCGGTGCAGGCCAGCGCCGCGGCGCAGAGGAGAACCAGAAGGATCAGCCGTTTTTTCATGGTGTTTTTCATTTTATTCACGCCTTTCTCGTTCCCACGCCCAAGCGGGCCAGGATGCTGAAAATCAAAAACGCAGCGATATCGGCGGCCACGATGGTGGACCCCACCGGCGTGTTGGCCAGGATGGATACCAGGATGCCGATCACCGCGCAGCTGACGGATACCGCGGCGGAGCAGATGGTAACGCCCTTGAAACTGCGGAATACGCGCATGGCGGACATGGCGGGGAAAATGATCAGGGCCGAAATCAGCAAAGAGCCCACCAGGTTCATGGCCAGCACGATGATCACAGCGATCACCACAGCGATGAGCAGATTGTACGCCTCCACCTTCGTGCCGGTGGAATGGGCGAAGTCCTCGTCAAAGGTGACGGCGAAAATCTTGTTGTAAAACAGCAGGAAGATCACCACCACAGCGATGGACAGCCCCACGCTGAGCCAGACTTCGGTAGCGGTCAGGGTCAGGATGGAGGTGGAGCCGAACAGGGACGTGCACACGTCGCTGGATACATTGGAGGACTTGGGGAACAGGTTCAAAAGCATATAGCCCACCGCCAGCGAGCCCACGGAAATCATGGCGATGGCGGCGTCGCCCTTGATGCGGGTATTCTGCCCTGTACGCAAAAGCAGGATGGCGCACAGCACGGTTGCCGGCAGCACGAACAGCATATCATTGTTCAGCCGCAGGATGCCCGCAATGGCCATGGCCCCGAAGGCCACGTGGGACAGGCCGTCGCCGATGAAGGAAAAGCGCTTGAGCACCAGGGTGACCCCCAGCAGCGAGGAGCACAGGGCGATGAGCACGCCCACGATCAGCGCGTATTGCACAAAGGGAACGCTCAGATACATCTGCAATTGCTGGATCATTTGGTTTTCCCCCCTTCCAGGGCCAGGAAACGCCGGGCCAGATCGCTTTGCAAATAATCCTGTTTGGCGCCGAAGAAAATTTCATGGCCGATGTGCAGGATGTGGGAGGCATAGTGCACGGCGGCGGTGATGTCATGGGAAATCATGATCACGGTCACCTTGTCTTCCCGGTTCAATTGCTCGATCAGCTGATACATTTCCAGCGTCACCTTGGGGTCCAGGCCGGACACAGGTTCGTCCATCAGCAGAATCTTCCGGGTGGCGCACAGGGCCCGGGCCAAAAGCACCCGCTGCTGCTGGCCGCCGGACAACTCCCGGTAGCACCGTTTGGAGAATTGAGTAATGTTCATTTTCTCCATGTTTTTCCGGGCCATTTCTTTTTCTTCTTTGCTATAAAAAGGCCTGTTTCCCGCCCGGGCCTGGCAGCCGGACAGCACGATTTCCCACACCGTGGCGGGAAAATCCTTCTGCACCTGGGTCTGCTGGGGCAGATAGCCGATTTCGTTGGTTCTGAGCCCATCCCCGAAGGCGATGGAGCCCCCCATGGGCTTTTGCAGCCCCAATATGGTTTTCATCAGCGTGGATTTGCCCGATCCGTTTTCGCCCACGATGCACAGGTAGTCCCCCGCGTTCACGGTGAAATCCAGCCCGGACAATATCACGTGGCCTTCGTAGCCCAGGGATACGTCCTTGCAAGTCAATTGCGCCATAGTGCTTATCCTTCCTTAGCAGAAAGTGCGAAAAACCATCTTTTTCGCGCTTTATTTATATATCATAGAAGTAGGTAATTGTCAATTCGCGGAATGTGACGAATCCGAAAATTCCTTCCGATGCAAAGGCAGGCGCTTACGATTCCCAAATCACTTCCGCGTCCGCCAGATGCACGTATTCCCAGCTGTTCTCCAGATAGGTTTCAAAGCGGCCGGTCACAATAAGATTGGCCCCTGCTTCGGGATTATCGGCGGGATAAGCGTGTTCGCCCGCCCAGACAAATTCCAGGCCCTGCGCGCAGCAGGCGGCGGCGTCCGGGATAAAGCAGCAGGTGTACACCATGCCGGTGTCGGGGTCCTGAAAAACATCGTACCAGCCGGCAATCCGTACGATCTTACCGATATAGGCGTCCGGATCGGACATCATTTGGTATACGTAGGAATAAATCATGGTGCTGCTCATGGCGGTCAGGTCCACATCCACGGCGCTCTCCGCCAAGGCTGTACCGCCCAGCGCCAGAGAAACGCATAAAAGCATACAAATCAGTGAAAAGCTTAGCTTCTTCATAGAACCTCCCGGAATTGGTGTGATGAATTGTTGAAGAGAGCTTTAAATCTGTCAGAGAGTTGAGAGTTAAGAGTTGAGAGTTGAGAGTTATATAGCCGTATTCGTTTTTACTGCTGTACCAATAAAAACTTGAATTCATCTTACCTAAAACGAAGGTAGCTGGTAGGGGCGGATATCATCCGCCCGAGGGTCGCATACCCGAACGTGCAGGAAAATGAACGTTTTTAGCGGGCGGATCATATCCGCCCCTACGGTTTTCTGAATCGTTTCGTTCTTACTTTCCCGTTTTCAATTCAAGTATTGCTTGGGAGATCAATAACTGCGAATCCAGTGAATAAAATATATCAGCAAAATATATCTCAACTCTCAACTCTTAACTCTCAACTCCTTTTCTTACTTAAAGCGGTTCTTACATCAAAAGGACTTTCCTTAATCGCTCAGCGCGTCCTTGAGAACCGCCAGGTTTTCCTCCATGGCGCTCAGGTAGGTGATGCCTGCCTGCACGCCCTGGCTGGTGACGCTCTGCAAGGAATTCATGGCCAGGATCTTCTGGTTTTTGTTCTTCGTAGCGCTCACGATGGTTTCCGCGATGCGGGCCTTGGGCTGTTCGATGGTGAGCACGGCGGGCAGGTTCAGTTCGTCCACCTTCTGGGCCAGGAACAGGATGGTCTGGAAGCTGGCCTCCGTTTCGGCGGAGCAGCCGGAGAACGCGGCGTAATAGCTCAGGCCGTAGTCATCCGCCAGATACCGGAAGGGGAACCGGTCCCCGAACAGCACGGTTTTGTACGCGGCTGCGTTCACCGCTTCAGCGTAGGCCGCGTCCAGCTGGGCCAGCTTTTCGTGATACGCTTCAAAATTGCTTTGGTACAGGGAGGCGTTGTCCGGATCGATTTGGGCCAGCTTTTCCGCGATCACACGGCTCAGGGCCTGGGCGTTGCGAAGGGACAGCCAAATATGCTCGTCCGCTTCCTCCTCGTGATCATGATCCTCCTCCTCGTCATGGTCATCATGGTCTTCGTCATGATCGTCATGATCATGCTCGTCATGCTCCATGCCTTCCACAATTTCTTCCATTTTGATCGCATCACCCATGGCTTCCACCAGATTGACGGAGACCAATTGATCGTTGCGGGCCGTTTCCAGCACGTCTTCCACCCAATCGTCGCTTTCGCCGCCCACGAATACGAACAGATCGGCAGAGGCGATTTTCAGGATGTCCTGGGCCGTGGGCTGATAGTTGTGCAGATCGGCCCCGGAATCCAGCAGCATGATGATTTCTACATTGTCATTTCCGGCGGTGATTTCCCGCACCCAATCGTAAAGAGGGAAGATGGTGGTGACTACGGAAACCTTTTTTCCTTCCGCCAAAGCGGTATAAGGCGCAATGCCGGTGAGCAGCAATATCAGCGCCAGAACAGAAGCCATTATCATTTTCATGGAACCTTCCTCCAATTCATTCGGCTTTTGAGAATAACAAAAAAACAAGGTCTTTCTTATCCCTTCCACAGAAAATATTCCCTTAAAGAGGTATTATTTTCCTGCAAAAGGCTTCCGAAAACCTTGCGTTCCGTTTTCTTAATTATTCAGCCGGACCTTCCAGCTTACCAGTGTGCGTCCGGACGCGCGCAGCATCCCCTGCTGAGCGTCATATTCCCTTTTCAGGGTCAGCGCGGCGAAAAGCGTCAGCAACAGGAACGCAGTCAAAGCAAAGCACTCAATCAGCGCTTTTGCCTGCAGCAGCTGCGCGCAGACCGCGCACGCTTCCCCGGCGCAATCATGGCGCGCCTCGCACACGATGTAGGCGGAAGAAACGAACAGCAGCAGCACCAGAGCCACGCACAGCAGCCCGGCACACAGCCGACGATGATTTTTCATGTCCGTTTCCTCCTTTCCTTCGGGGCCGCATTTTTATCGCTTTCCGGCCCTTCTCTTTATCGTCAAGCCGTCTTCCGGCATTGATCGCAGATTCCGTAAAACACGGTTTTGCCGCTGTTCCATTCAAAGCCGTGACAGGTGAGCAAATGCTCCTTTATTGCCTGTAATTCGTCGCAGTTCATGTGGATCAGTCGGCCGCATTTTTCGCATTTGCAGTGGAAATGCCCGCTGCAGCAGGGGTCCTTCCCCACATATTCGTAGCACGCGCTGTCGCCGGTTTCCAGCAGATACTTGCGTACCGTGCCGTCCTCCACCAGCCTTTCCAACTGGCGGTAGATGGTGGCCGCGCCGATGGGCTGATCCTGCCGCAGAAAATAATCCCTGATCTGCGATGCCGTGTGGTGCGCGCCCGGATTATTTTTCAAAAACTGCAGCAGCTCGTCCTGCTGCCGGGTCCGGTAAGCCCCTTTGGCCGCCATGCCATCCTCCCCCCCTCTTCATGAAAGCAGCTATCATTTTATCATGCTCCCTTCATTTGTCAATATGATATTTGTTATCAAATTGTTAATTTGTCTCACGGGGCCCGGACGGAAAACGCAAAAAATGCAGCGGCCGGGGGAAAAACGCTTGTTTCCGGGCGGGGGCTGTGATAAACTATGTTCCGGCGTATGCCGAATCTGCATACCGGGAAGGATCATATATGATTGAAAAGTGGGGGATTCCCGTGCCGCCCTTCATGGGGAAAGAGGAGCGGACGGTGTATGTATATCTGCCGAAGGAAGCGGAGGAGGAGCCCGAGGCCCGGTTTCCGGTGCTGTATATGTTTGACGGGCACAATGTGTTTTTCGATGAGGACGCTACCTACGGGAAAAGCTGGGGCATGGGAGAATACCTGGATGAAAATGACGTGAACCTGATCGTGGTGGCGGTGGACTGCGATCATCGGCCCCCTTACGGGCGGCTGAACGAATACTCGCCTTTTTCCTTTGACGATCCGGAATTCGGCCATATCACGGGCCGGGGGAAGCGGTTCCTGGCCTGGCTGACGGGCACGCTCAAGCCCCTGATCGACAAACAGTACCCCACCCTGCCGGATCGGCGGCATACCTGGATCGCGGGCAGCAGCATGGGCGGGCTCATGAGCCTGTACGCGGTCACGGCCTTCGGCAAGTATTTCAGCCGGGCGGCGGCGCTTTCGCCCTCCGTGTGGCTGGTTCGGGATCAAATGGCCGCGCTGCTGAAAAAGACCCGCTTCCGCCGGGGAACCCATGTTTATATGGATTACGGCACCCGGGAAATGGGAAACCATATCGGCATGCTGCGCTGTTTTATGGATACCGCCAATACACTGATGGAAAAGGGCGTGTTCACCACCTGCCGCCTTGTGCCCAACGGCGATCATTGCGAGGCCTGCTGGGAAGAGCAGATTCCTCTGTTTATGCCCATTCTATTTTATGACAGGAAGTGATTTTTTCCATGGAAACCCAGTATTTCAAAGAGTACAGCGCCGCCCTGAACCGGGATATGGAATTGAAGGTGTACGGCCACGCCGGGCGCCCTGTTTTGTTCATTCCCTGCCAAAATGGCCGGTTTTTCGATTTTGAAAACTTCCATATGACGGATGCATGGCAGCCCTGGATCGACGCCGGGAAGGTGATGGTGTTTTCCATCGATACCATGGATCAGGAAACCTGGAGCAATGAAACCGGGGATCCCGGCTGGCGCAGCTGGCGGCACGAGCAGTGGATGAATTATATCTGCGATGAAGTGGTGCCCTTCGCCCGGAACATGGCCAACGCGCGCAACGGCTGGACGGGCTTTCCGGGCGTGATCGCTTTCGGCTGCTCCCTGGGGGCCACCCACGCCGCCAATCTGTTTTTCCGTCGGCCCGATCTGTTTGACGGCCTGCTGGCCCTGAGCGGCATTTACACCGGCTCCTACGGCTGGGGCGATTATATGGATGAACGGGTGTACTTGAACAGCCCGGTGGATTATCTGGCGGGCATGCCGGAGGATCACCCCTACATTTCCCAGTACAACAGCCATAAGGGCATCATCGTGGTGGGACAGGGCGCCTGGGAGGTGCCGGATACCACCTTCCGCCTGCGGGATATCTGCGCCCAGAAGGGCATCGGGGTGTGGTTTGATGTGTGGGGCTGGGATGTAAAGCACGATTGGGATTGGTGGTACAAGCAGGTCACCTACCATGTGCCGCATTTGATTGACTGAAAAGGGTTTTGCTTTCAAGGATAAAATGCAGGATACAGGCACTGCCTGAAAGCCGCAGGGCCGGAAGCGACATGGCGTCAGGCAGCTGCGCCCTTCCAGGAAAAATATACGGGGGGATCCCATGAAAATCCGATTGAACCAGCGCAATTACCATGATTTTTCCGTATACGAAGCGAATAAGCTGCCCGGGCGCAGTTATTTTATTCCGTACCCCAGCCGCGGGGAAGCGGACAAAGTATCGCCCAAGGAAAAGCGGTATCGCTCCCCGAAGGTGCAGTGCCTGAACGGGGATTGGGATTTCAGGTTCTATCCCGTTCCTTCCCAGCTGCCGGATACGCTGGACACCGATCAGGTGAAGTTCGATTCCATCGACGTGCCCTCCTGCTGGCAGTTCCGGGGCTATGATCAGCCTTTTTATGTGAACATCCGGTATCAGTTCCCCTTCAAGCCCCCCATGATTCCTACTACCGAAAAGGTGGGCACGGTGTTCAGCTGGCTGGGGGTGGATCAGAAGGTGATGCCCCGGTGGAAGAAGCCGGAGGATCAATACAATTTTGTGGGCGTATACCGCCGTTTCCTGGATATTCAGGAAGCGGATAAGCGGTATACGCTTTCTTTCCTGGGCGTGGCCAGCTGCCTGGATCTGTATGTGAACGGCCAGTATATCGGCTATTCCGAGGGGGCGCATAACACCGCCGAGTTTGATATATCAGCCGTTCTGCATCCTGGCCAAAATGAGCTTGCAGCCGTGGTGCACCGCTGGTGCACAGGAACGTATCTGGAGGATCAGGACATGTTCCGCAGCAACGGCATTTTCCGGGATGTGCTGCTGCGCATCGACGAGCCTGCGGATTTCTGGGATATAAACGCAGTAACCGAAAAAACGGGGGAAAGCTACAAGCTCATCCTGACCGCGGAAACTTACGCCGACACGGATGTGACCTTCACGCTGGAGGGACACGGCATTCAGGAAAAGAAAACCGTGCATGCCGGGGACAAAAAAGCGGAAGCGGCGTTTGAAAATCTGCGCGTGACGGAATGGAACGCGGAGAGTCCCACCCTGTATGATATTTATTATGAAACGCCCAGCGGGTGCGTCAAGGAATCCATCGGCTTCAAAACCGTGGAAATCCAGGGGGACGTGCTGAAAATCAACGGGAAAAAGATCAAATTCAAAGGGGTCAATCACCACGATACCAGTCCCCGGAACGGCTACACCATGACCCCGGACGAAATCGAAAAGGATATTCTGATCTGCAAGCAATTCAACATCGATACCATCCGCACCTCCCATTACCCGCCGGACCCGCTGCTATTGGAGATGGCCGATCTGCACGGCATTTATATCGTGGATGAAAACGACCTGGAAACCCACGCCACCTTCGCCATGCAGCTCACCGGCACCTACAACACCATCAGTCACGATCCCAAATGGCAGCCCCGGTATGTGGACCGCATCACCCGGCTGTATCAGCGGGACAAGCTGCACGCCAACACCTGCATTTTTATGTGGAGCCTGGGCAACGAGGCGGGGGGCTTCCATAACACCGACGCCATGTACGATTATCTGAAGGCCCATTCCGCTTTGCCGGTGCATTACGAAAGCGCCGTCCACTGCAAGCGCATCGCCTACGACGTGGGCAGTGAAATGTACCCGTCTGTAAAAAAGGTGCATCAGGTGGGCGAGCATTGCCGGAAGCAAAAGCCATTGAATGATCGGCCTTATTTCCTGTGCGAATACGCCCACGCCATGGGGGTGGGCCCCGGCAACACGGAGGCTTACTGGCAGGAGATTTATAAATATGATAACCTGATGGGCGGCTGCGTGTGGGAAATGGTGGATCACGCCGTGCTGCATCCCGACGGCTCCTACACCTACGGCGGCGATCACGGCGAATGGGAGCACGACGGCAATTTCTGCGTGGACGGCCTGTTCTATCCGGATAGAACGCCCTCCACCGGGGCAAAGATCATGCGGTTCATTTACCGGCCCATCCGGGTAACGTATCTGGGAAACGGACAGTTTGAAATTTTCAATACTACCGCCTTTACCAACGCCAGCCAATATGAACTGACCTTTGCCTGGAACGACGGCACGGTCAACACGGTTTTTCCCGACGCGGCTCCCATGACCAAGGTGATCATGAAGCTGCCGGTGGGGCAAGAAATCCGGGGCGTACAAACCGCCGTGGTCACCACCCGGCAAGCGGGCGGCAAAGAAGCTATTGCGGAAGAACAGCTGATCCTGTCCATGAAGGTTCCCGGCGCCGCTGCTGACCGTCCTTTGCCCACGGGCTGCGAAATCAAGGATGGAAAGCTGTGCATGACCTGGAACGGCAAAAAGCTCGTTTCCTCCGCCCAAGAAAGCACCATCCTGTACCGGGCCGGTACGGACAACGACACCGATCCCCTTTTCTCCGACACCATGAAGCCCTATGCCGCCCAGCGGGAGCGGGTGATTTCCACGGAACAGATTCCGTATGGGTACAAGGTGGTGTCTGAAGTGACGAACAAAAAGGCGTCCTTTGCGGTGACGGACACCTATGAGGGCTGCGCCCAGGGCGTTCTGGTCACCAGCAGCATTCATTGCAAACGCGGCGGCGGCATCCTGCCCCGGTTTGGAAAAACTTTCTATTTGGATGCGTCCTTCGATCAGGTAGAGTACACGGGCCGCACCGGCGAAAGCTACATCGACATGAAGGAGCAATTCCCCATTGGGCGCGTTTGCTGCCGGGTTACGGATATGACGGAGCCCAACCTGAGGCCCCAGGAAAGCGGCAACCGATGCGACTGCACGGAAGCGGGCGTTTCGGATGGGAAAACCGCCGTTCGCTTCCTGGCGGCGGACAAGCCGTTTGAGCTGGGCGTCAAGCCCTACACGGACCGGGCCCTGCTTTCCATGCGTCACTGGGAGGATGAAAAGCGCACCGGCACCTATGTGACCATTCAGGCCTTCCAGCAGGGCATTGGCACCGGGGCCTGCGGCCCAGCCATTGCCAGAGAGCATCAGTTCAGCGCCAAACAGGATTATGAACTGAAATTTATTCTTCAAATACAAGCGTGAAGCCGGTCCGGTGCAATCGCATTTTCGGAAAGGGGATGACGGAATGAACGATTTGCTTCGCAAGGACGCGGAAACCATCATCCGAAAGGCGATTGACGCTGTGACCCCTGCTTATGCTGTGGAAAAAGCGCTGAAAAGGCGCGCTTTTCCGGGCAAGGTTTATTTGGTGGCCGCGGGCAAGGCGGCCTGGAAAATGGCCGAGGCTGCGGCGCGGTCGATGGGCGATACGCTGACAGCGGGCGTGGTGGTGACTAAATACGGGCACGCGGAACACCCGCTTCCAAAGATCACCTGCTATGAAGGGGGACACCCTGTTCCCGATGAGCAGGGCGTAAAAGGGACCCAGGCTGCTTTGGAGCTGACCCGGGATTTGCAGCGGTCGGACACCGTACTGTTCCTGCTCTCCGGCGGCGGCAGCGCGCTGTTTGAAAAACCGCTGATTCCCCTCACGGAGCTGCAATCCATCACCGAT
Source organism: Clostridia bacterium (assembly GCA_030537395.1). Lineage (GTDB taxonomy): Bacteria > Bacillota > Clostridia > Christensenellales > Aristaeellaceae > RUG563. Next base: position 12,283 of record JAUNMW010000006.1, read on the forward strand.
CAAATGCTGGCGGCGGGCTGCGATATTGTGGAAATCAACACTGTGCGCAAGCGCTTATCCGGTGTCAAAGGCGGCAAATTCGCCGCTTGGTGCGCCCCAGCTCATGTCATTTCCATCGTGCTGTCCGACGTGCTGGGCGATCCACTGGACATGATTGCCTCCGGCCCCACCGTGCCGGACCGCTCCACCTGCGAACAAGCGCTGGAGGTAATTTGCCGGTACCATATTCAAATCAGTCCCCAGGCGGAAGATTGTCTCCGAAAAGAAACGCCCAAAGCTTTGCCCGACGCGGAAGCGCAGATCATCGGCAGTGTGCGTCAGCTGGCCCGCGCAGCGGCGGACGCCAGCCAGGCTTTGGGCTATACCCCCGTCCTGCTCACCGATCAGCTTTGCTGCGAAGCCAAGGACGCGGGCAGCTTCCTTGGCAGCATCCTGAAAACCCACGCCAATCAAGGGCAGAAAACGGCTTTCCTGGCGGGGGGCGAAACGGTGGTGCATGTGTCCGGCAACGGTCTGGGCGGACGCAATCAGGAAATGGCGCTGGCCGCGGCCCAGGGGATCGCAGGCATCCAAAATGCCGCCGTCATCTGCGTGGGCTCGGATGGCACCGATGGCCCCACCGACGCGGCGGGCGGCTACGTGGACGGCGATACGCTGGCAGCATTGGCCGAAAAAGGCCTGTCCTATGCTTCCATGATGGAAAACCACGACGCTTATCATGCTTTGGAAGCGGTGGGCGGACTCATCAAAACCGGCCCCACCGGCACCAATGTCAATGACATCGCCGTGGGGCTCATCGGTGCATAAGCTGTGTTGGAATCAGGCAGGAATTGTTTCCTGCTTTTTTATTGCTGCCTGATCCTGCGGGATGATACTGTTCTGACTACTAACAAGCTTGTTCCCAAGGAAAATATACAAGCAAAAATCCAGCAAAAGGGAACGTTGAGGCCTGCGCGGCCTCAAACTCTGCGCCAGGGCCTGTTGTCCGCAGCCTCAATCGGCGCAACTCCCCACAGGGGAGATTGCTTGTTTCGGCTGATCTCACCGCCGATGAAATTTCCGCCACAGGCGGTCATCGGCGGTTCGTCCCTGGACCCGCTCCTCGCGAAGATACTTGATAGATATAGCCAAGAAACTCCGCGTGCAGCACTGGGGACGGAATATAGCAAGCTTTCGGGCACAATGAAAATAGGCGAAATCGGGCCAGGGAAAAGCCGCCTTACCAGGTGTTGTATCATTCCAGGCAACCTTTGGTTGCCTGGAATTGATCAAGCGATTATAGGCGGCCTTTCCCTGGCCCGATTTCGCCTATTTTCACCGGATGCAAAGCATCCGGTCTGGCGGCTTTCAGCCGCCGTGCCCGAAAGCGACTGAAGTGTACGTGCGTTTGGTTTCCATCTCCTGCAAGCAACAGCGGGAATAGCGTTTGTTCGTTCAACCAAGTAACTTCCGCTATTGAGGGTCCAGGGTACTCAGTACCCTGGTGGGGTCCGGGGTGAAACCCCGGCGTAATCCCTTGTTTGGTTTGTACTTTGCTTTTTACCCTTAAGAAAACTACTGTTAAGCGTATAAAAGCTTTACAGCAAGAAAGCTGTTCATTGGTTTTCAGGGAGAGGGATCCCGGCGGCGCTTTGCATGCTGCCGGTAACGGTGATTGCTTTTCCGCGGCTGGAATAGCCCAGGAGCAAGGTGCGGGTTTCATCGTCCCAGGCGTCATGCAGGGAAACAGCGTTCCCGGAATCATCGGTTCCCCGCAATTCCGTCACCTTTCCGGGAAGCCTCAGGCGGGTATGGACGCGAATACGGTCCGCCGCGCGAAGGCGGAGAGTGAAGGCGTTCTCCGTCACGCTGGCCTCCTCGATCCTGGCGGACGAACCGATCACGCGGAAGGTTTCCTTTTCTATTTTGGAAAAATCAAACAAGATGGCGCTGCTGTCGGGCTGGATCGTTTTTTGGCGCAGAATGGCAAAATTGTTTTCCAGCATGTCCGCAAACAGGCCTTGGAGCACCTTGGGCGCATTATTCACGCTTTCATCCATGACGGCGCTGATCAGGTACGGTCCGCGCCGGAGGGTCAGGTCGCTGCGATCCTGCCAGGGGAGGCCTGCTTCTGCCAGCACCTGGTGCACGGCCTGCCGCCATGCATCCGCCGCAGCCTTGGATAGGCAGAAGGTGTACGGCGCGTACGGAACGATCGTAACCGCACCCTTTCCAACGGGATACCGGCCGACATTGGCGTCCTTCGGCAGACCGCACAGCTGGAACAGATGGGCGGAGGGATCGGCATAGCCCGCCTCCCGCCACCAGGAACGCACCTGATGGAAGGGGTCGGACCCATCCCCGACGTAGATCAATTTCCCGCCGTCCCGGATCCAGGCGGCCAGTTCCGTATGGATATCGATGGAAGCGGGCTTCAGAAATTCATAGCTCAGGATCAGCACGCGCATGCCGTTCAAATAACCGGAAAAACGTTTCAGATTGTCCAGCTGCACGGGGCGCACCGCCAGACCGTATTTGAGCAGCGGCAGCGCCAGGCCGTAAAACTGCGGAAACGCCATGCTTTGAATGAAATCCAGGGCCAGATCAGGATCTTCGGCCACTTCCCGCATCAGCGCCTGGGACGCTTCCCGGTTGAAGGAAGCGGGGTCCGTGTTCTTGCACAGCACTTTGTTCATCCTACGCTGCAGCCCGCCTTTTTGCACGATGCCGTCCGGGAAGGTGCGCTGGTACAGGGCGCTGTCGGAGAGGAAAATGCCCACGCTGTCCGGCTGGTTTTCAAATTCCCAATCCTGCTGATCCATATCGCCCATCAATTGAAAAACGGCGGACAGCAGGGAAGCGTAGGCTTCGGGAATGGGCTTGGGCGTCATATTGCCGTTAAGCGCCCGCATGGCCTGGCCCGCCGCCGTGTCGGCGGGGATGGCTGCGGCGTTTTCCGGGATCCGGGGATAGTTTCCATCAAACACCCGATGGGGCCAGGGACAGATTTCATAATGCCACACCCGGGGCTGGAGCAGGGACGCGGTCAGCGTTTTTTTGTAATTCAGCTCGTAGTTTTCCCAGGTGTACATGGGCCGGTCCTCGATGGGATCATTTAAGAACCACATGCGCCGGCTGGTGCCCCGCACCAATTCCTGCATGACGCCGTATTCCAGAAACGCCGTTTCAAAGGTCCTCTCCCGGTACGCCCCTTCGTATACGCTGCCTTCCCGGCTGGTGCCCGTCCACACCTGGGCGATATACCCATCCACGGAAGGAATGGAAAGCAGCTCCGCCTCCGGGCTCAGGATCTTCCAGGTGGTATAGTTGATCAGGCTGTGGGTGGGCACGTAAAAGCGAATGTCTTTTCCGTATTTTTCCTTGGCGTAGGCTTTGATTTTTTCGCTGATCCGCCCAATGGCGCGGCAGTATAAAAACACCTTGAGCCGTGCGCTGCGGTAAGCGGCGTCGGGGCTTTCATGCTGGGGCCGCCAGGGCTCGTGATAATAGTTTTCATATTCCCGCTGAAAGGCGGGGGAATAGCCGCTGTGATCCCAGTATTCCGGCTCCTCCATGTGGATGGCTTCCGCGCCGCAGTCCACCGCCGTTTTCAGCTTTTCGGCCAAATAATCGGCAAAGGAAAGGGTGGGGCACATATAGGGCACCGTGGGGCCGTGGGATACCTGCTGATCGTTTCTGTCCCGCTGGCCTTCGTCCCAGTGCTTTGTTCCGTCCCACTTTCCGTCCAGATAATCCTGGTATTCGCCCCAGGAAATGCCGGTCATCAGGTGCACGGTATAGCCCTGGCTGCGGTATTCGCGAATCCTTTGCGGCATGGTGGGGTCCGTGCCGTATACCATCACAAAGTCGCAGCGCAGATCAATGGAAGGGCGGAAGGGGGCCCTTTCCTGGTATCCCGTCAGTTCTTCCCGGGGAGAGCGTATATATGCCACGATGCTTCATCTCCTTTATGCCGCCGGTGCTATATGCCTTCACAGGGCTTTTTATTTCCAATATATCATATAAAAATTGGCTCGCTGTGTCAATGCGCATCAGCGGGTTTTTCCTCGTTTCCCGCGCCGAAAGACCCCGGCCCGGGGGCGGACAAAGGAGGAAGAGCGCCCGCCGCTTACAGATATTTAAGAGCATATGCTTTTTTTGTATGCGGCAGAATGTCATGTACGCCTGGCGCAGCGCCAAGCAAAAGAAGGCCGGTCCAATGAACCTGGCCGAGCAGCGCGCCGCGAAAGCCTATGCGCTTTTATCCCCTTTTGCTGGATTTCAGCTTATATTTTGTTCTGGAGAACAATCCTGTAACCAAGAGAGGCACAGAATAAAAGCAAGCAAGCCGATGATTTTGCCGTTTGGGCGAATCTTCGGCTTGCTTTTTACGAAATTTCCGTTATAATGGAATATAAGGAGCATTTTTTTGAAAATGGCCTTTCATTGAAACGGCAGCGCCGAGAACAAGGAACAGAAAAAATAAAAATTGCAAGGAGGATATTACCATGCTGAACCTGAACGTAAAACCTGCCAATGAATGCCGCTACGACGCCGTATCCCTGGGCGAAATCATGCTGCGCCTGGATCCCGGCGAAGGCCGCATCCGCACTGCCCGGGAATTCAAGGCCTGGGAAGGCGGAGGCGAATACAACGTGGTGCGCGGCCTGCACAAGTGCTTCGGCCTGCGCACCGGCGTGCTCACCGCTTTCGCGGACAACGAAGTGGGCAAGCTGCTCAAGGACCTGATCGAGCAGGGCGGCGTGGATACCAGCCTGATCTGCTGGAAAAAGACGGACGGCATCGGCCGCCTGTGCCGCAACGGCCTGAACTTCACCGAGCGCGGCTTCGGCATCCGGGGCGCCGTGGGCTGCTCCGACCGGGCCAACACCGCCATTTCCCAGGCCAAGCCCGAGGACTTTGATTTTGAATATGTGTTCGGCAAGCTGGGCGTGCGCTGGCTGCACACCGGCGGCATCTACGCGGCCCTGAGCGAACAGAGCTGCGAAACCGTCATTGAAGCCTGCAAAACCGCCAAAAAGTACGGCACCCTGGTGTCTTACGACCTGAATTACCGTCCCTCCATGTGGTCCGCCATCGGCGGCCTGGAAAAGGCCCGCGAAGTGAACAAGGAAGTTGCCAAGTACGTGGACGTGATGATCGGCAACGAAGAAGATTTCACCGCCTGCCTGGGCCTGCAGGTGGAAGGCAACGATGAAAACCTGAAGGAACTGAACCTGGACGGCTATTACAAGATGATCGCGGAAGCCGCCAAGCAGTATCCCAACTTCAAGGCCATCGCCACCACCCTGCGCACCGTCAAGACCGCAACCGTGAACGACTGGAAAGCCATCTGCTGGGCGGACGGCCAGGTGCATATGTCCAAGGAATACAACGGCCTGGAGATCCTGGACCGCGTGGGCGGCGGCGACTCCTTCGCTTCCGGCCTGGTGTACGGCCTCATGACCACCGGCGATCCCGAGCTGGCCGTTAATTACGGCGCGGCCCACGGCGCTCTGGCCATGACCACCCCCGGCGACACCTCCATGGCCAGCAAGGAAGAAGTGGAATCCATCATGAAGAACGGCAGCGCCCGCGTGAAACGCTGAGAACGAAAGAGAGGATTGCCATGGCAAACGCAATCGTAGGACAAAGCGGCGGCCCAACCTCGGTCATCAATTCCAGCCTGGTGGGCGTGTTTCAGGCCTGCCAGATGCGCGGCGCGAAGCATGTATACGGCATGCTCCACGGCATCCAGGGCCTGCTGGATGAAAAAGTATGCGATCTGACGGAACGATTGGGCTCCTTTATCAATATTGAATTGCTCAAGCGCACTCCTTCCTCCTTCCTGGGCTCCTGCCGCTATAAGCTGCCGGACCCGGAACAGGACGAAGCCACCTATGAAAAGCTGTTCGCGATCCTGAAAAAGCTGGATATACAATGGTTCTTCTATATCGGCGGCAACGACAGCATGGACACCATCAACAAGCTGGCCCGGTACGGCAAGCAGATCGGGTCCCCGATCCGGTTCATGGGCGTGCCCAAAACCATCGATAACGACCTGATGCACACCGACCATACCCCGGGCTACGGCTCCGCCGCCAAGTATATCGGCGTGGTGATGAAGGAAATCATCCGGGACGCCACGGTGTACGGCACCAATTTCGTCACCATCGTGGAGGTCATGGGCCGCAACGCGGGCTGGCTCACCGCCGCCGCCGCCCTGGCCCGGGGCGAGGACTGCGAAGGGGTGGATCTGATCTGCCTGCCTGAGCTGCCCTTCCATACGGACCGGTTCCTGGCCAAGGTGGAAAAGATGCAGAAGGAGCGGGCTTCCGTGGTCATCGCCGTATCCGAGGGCGTGAAGCTGCCGGATGGCCGGTTCGTCTGCGAACTGAGCGACGACGCCCACTCGGTGGACGCCTTCGGCCATATCAACCTGACGGGCACTGCCCGGTATCTTTCCAATCTGGTGGCCCGGAACCTGCCCACCCGCACCCGCGCCGTGGAACTTTCCATCCTGCAGCGCTGCGCCGGGCATGTGACCAGCCGCACCGATATTACGGAAGCCTTCCAAGTGGGCGGCGCGGCGGCCAAGGCGGCCTTTGAGGGCGTTACCGGCATGATGGTAGCCTTAAAGCGCCTTTCCAACGATCCTTACCAGTGCACGACGGAATTGGTGGATATCAACGACGTGGCCAACTTTGAAAAGAAAGTGCCCCTGGAATGGATCAATGAAGCCCGCACGGACATGCTGCCCGAATTCCTGGCTTACGCCCGGCCCCTGATCCAGGCGGAGCTGACGCCCATTTACATCAACGGCTTGACCCAGCACATCGTGGAAGAATAAAAACGGGTGGAAAACAACGGCGCTGAACGCGGCGCAGAGAAAATGAACCGCCGCCTGGAACGCGGTAAGTCCAGGCGGCGTGAAGCCCCATGTCCTCATGCCCATGCCGGGTACGCTCGGTATGGGCATTTTTATTGGCCGGATTTGGGAGAATTATATTCCCCGATGAAAGAAAATGGAAAACAAATACGGTCTGCGTTCATGCCCTTTCAAACGCTCTCTCTTTGCCTGGGATAATAGCGCCGTTTTTGTCCAAAGCGTCCTTTACTTTTTCGATATCGACCATGCCGATCTTCACGTGATCCCGGATAGCGACGGCTGCCGCTGTTGCGGCGGCTTCGCCCATGGCCATGCAGCTGGCTTTCACTCGGAGCGCCGAATTGGTTTCCCGATCGGAGGATACGCATCTTCCGGCCATCATCAGATTGGAAAAATCTTTGGAAATCATGGCGGAAAGCCGAATCGTGGGCGTTTTATCGTGGGTGATATAACGGATATAGGAAGGCGCGTTTTCCCGGTGAATATCCACAAACCAATAGGAATAGCAAACCGAATCGGGAAAAACGGTTCCGGCGCAGTAGTCCTGAACGTTCATTTCCGAAAGGCCCGCGATTCGTCTGCCTTCCCGCAGGCCTACCGCGGGGGCGGCGGCCATGATCCGGCCGCCTTGTTTCATTTGCTCAAAGAGCATTTTTCTGGACGCGATTTCAGCCCGGGTGACGGCGTCGCTGCTGACGGCTTCGATCGGCACATGGTTTTGATTGTCGCCGTAGTTCAGAATCCTGTCCTGCGCGTCCACGGCGGGATAATAGCGCAGGGTGCCGGGCTGAAGACGGCCTTCTCCGTCGCCCGCGGCAAAGGACGCGCCGGCGAAAGCCGCCAGGTCCCCGTCGCCCGTGCAGTCCATATAGATTTTTGCGCTCAGGCTTTTCAGGCCGGACTTTGTGGCAATCAGAATTTCGGTGATTTGGCCGTCCGCCGTCTTCGCGTCCGCAGCGCTTTGCCCGTAATACAGATGGACCCCGCTTTCCAGCAGCATATCGTCCATGATTTTGGCGGCGGCTACGGGATTCACCTTCACGCTGTATTGATCGTGGCTTTTTCTTTCGGCGTTCATGTCCGGGATCCGGGCATACCCTTCCCGCTCCAGCCTTTTTACGAATTCCCAGCCGATCCCCGCAATGACCATTTTCTTTTCGGGAATATAGGGATTATTGAATTGATCGATGGCGTTATTGCCAAACACGGTCAAAATACCGCCGGGCATGTTGTATTTTTCAATCAGAGCGGTTTTCACGCCCATCCTGGCGGAAGCAACCGCGGCGCAGAATCCCGCGCTGCCCGCCCCGCAGATGATCACATCGTAACGATCCATCGTATGGATGCCTGCCTTTGTTGGTTGGATTTCATTTGCTGTATTTCAGTACGAAGCGGAATCCAATGGAAGAAGGCGAATGCGGAGCCGGTTCAAGCAGCCGCCCATATCCTGTTCGCTTCCCGCGCAATAGGCCAGCAGCAGATGATTGCCGATTTGGTGAATGGCTGTATAGCAGTATCCGCGGTCCGTCTCGTCTTCGAGCGTCACGGGTGCGTTCCAGGTTTTTCCCTGATCTTCACTGAAAGCGTACACAAGCGGCGTGCGGTCCCCCGTGGCGCGGTTCACGATTTTGATATTGTTGGCCGGTACCGGATTCCAAATGGCAATGAATCGGCCGTCAGCGAGCTTTTTCATGGATAAGGGGGATAGGGGAGAAGTGAACCAGGAAGGCTGCGCTGGCGACCAATGGAGGCCGTTATCGTCAGAACAGAATTCATACTGCCGCCCCAAATCTGTTCTTGCCCATCCATACAAACGGCCGGGAGCCGTTTCAATCACGCCCGGTTCCTGCAGCCCCGAACGGCATGCCGGATAATGTAGGGAAAGCTTGGCGGGCGCTTCGTTCCAGGTATTGCCGTCATCATCCGAATAGAAAAATACGGCTTTGGCGGGAGCGAAGCGCACGCCGCCGTCGCTTGTTCTTTTGTTTTCATGGTCGGCAACGGGCAGGATGATCCTGCCGGAGGAGGTGCGGACCACGCGGTCATTGTTCAGCACATAGTAGCCTTTCCGGGGTGTACAGCGCTTCGGCGCGCTCCAGGTTTTCCCCTGATCGGAGGACCGCTGGAGAACGGCGTACATATCCAGCCAGTCCATCCTGACCAGATAGAACAACCCGATATCGCCGTTTTGCATCCGCAGCATGGATACGCTCATGATGTTCATCGCGCCGTAATCTTCGGGCCGCGCCACAAGAACCGGCGCGCTCCAGGTGATCCCGCCATCGGACGAACGGATCAGCTTGATGTCGGCGCATGCGTGATCAAAGAACGAATCGCCGCGAAAGGCGGAGTAAGCGAAAAGCAATTCCTTTCCATCGGTCGGGCAGAACGCGCCTTCGCTGTTTCGCGGATTGCCATTTACGGGAGCTATATCGTAATAGGACATGGCGCACCTCTCCTTCAGATCGTTTTATGCGCTTATTCAAATAGAGGAAAACAGGCAGCCGGGGGGGATGGCAGGCAAACCGGGCTGACGGGGGCCCCTTCGGATGCCTTGGGCCAGGATAGCCATGGGGCTTTCCCCCTCTTATTCTGCTTTTCTGCATTCTTCCAGCGCGATTTCACTGTAACGCCACAGCCGCTGGGGCTGATAACGCACGGTGGAAATATCCTTGAGGATCATTTCCAGCTGCACGCCGTTTTTCCGCGCCGCTTCAATCGTCCGGCGCAGGTCGGCACGCACCGCTTCCTCATCGAAGGAATCCCCTGCCAGCATGGCGGGAGAAGGCTTGTTGCTCATGATGATATGCTTCGGCAGCTTTTCCGCGAAGGCTTCCCGATGGCTCCAGGGGCTGCAAGAGATCTTGCGCACGTTGGGCAGAGCGCTCACGATGTCCAGCCGGTCGTCCAGCCGATCGCAGCAGCCGTAATAAATATGGCGGAAGAAGGGGAAAATGCGTTGCATATAGGCCGCTTCAAATTCCGCGGTGATTTGAGGCGAAACGGCGGTGAACAGCTGCGCCAGCCCAAAGGCCCAGGCGTCCCGGGAGCAGCCGGTCCGTTCCGTGGGATCGTCGGGCCGGTAGGTGTGGGAGCAATGGCAGTAATGCTCCTGCGTATCGAACAGGCGCAGGCGGTTGGCCTGGTCGATCATGCCCAAATACCCTTCGGTCATTTTTTCCATGAGGGCATGCATCATTTCCGGCCGGTCCATCAATTCGATATAACAGTTTTCCACGCCCATCCAGTAGGCGATGGTGTCCCAGGCGCCCAGGTGCATCACCAGTCCGGTGAAGCGCCAATCGATGATGCCGCCGAACAGCGCATCCGCCGTTTCGGCAATTTCCGCTTCCCGGGCTTCATCCAGCGTCAGCACCGGGGTATGGATCTTTTCTATATCTTCGGGTTCCTGGATCAGATTCTGCATGGATTGGGAGGCCACGTCGCTGGTTTTATCCATGAAAAGCCGGGTCACCTGGGCCTCCAGGCCCCAGCCGCTGCTTGATATGGGACGGGGCAGCTTCACATAGGGGTCCAGCACCATGTCCGCCCGCATATGATCCCACTTATACAGTTCGCGCAGCAGCCAGGTTTCGACCCACCGCCAATAAGGCTCCTCCACCTGCGGATCCAGGCAGCCGTCCACATTCATTTCGTTCCACGGAATCTGGTCGATCAGCGCTCGCGGGCGTTCCGGCAAAAGGGAATTGAATCTTTCCCAGCCCTGTCTGCGTATTTTTTGCTCCGGCAGGCTGGCGGCTTCTGCATAACGGCAGGCCAGCTCCTGAATGCGGACGATATCCTGCGCTGATAACTGCATATGGATGCCCCCTTTGGAACTTCGTTTTAAATACGGTTATTCTTTTTCCCGGCTGTCCGTCGGATATGCTCATGACCGCTTCCCACTGCGATATGATGGGATTCTTTCCTACGCTGATTTTACCACAAATAGCGGGATGATTCAAGGCGGGAGCGTAGGCTATTATATTGAAAATCCTTTCAAGTGAATTCCTATAGTAACTTCCACAGTGTGATTAAGGCGAAGGGTTTACTATGAAACAAGAAATGCGGTTGAAATAAATCTGGACAACGTAACTGTCCCCCGAAAAGTGGGCATGGATTTTGCAACTACCCGTGTTTGTGGACAGGGAAACTGTAATGTGGATACCCAAAGCAAAGCGCGCTGCCATATGTTCACCAAGGCAAACGCTCCGGGTTTGTCATATTACCATGAAAACTCTGCACTCATATTGCTGACATTTGATTGTGATTTTGCTATGATCTGAATGGAGCATGGCTGTATTTCCTTTGCGTTTTGTGGTGATCGCACTTTGGAAATACCTTCCGCACTTTTTTGCAGTCAATATTTATCGCCTGGCTTTTCGTGAAGAATCAAAAAGGAGCAGCGTTTTGCTTCTTCAGCAGCGCTGCTCTTTTCATTATCATCTATTTGCTGTGAGAATCTGGGAGAAGGATATCACCTTTGCTTTTTCTTCACCGCTGTTTCTGCATTGCGCATATAAACCCATCAGCGTGCCAGTAAACCCTTTTCCGGCGTCATCGGCCGTAAGGGGCGGCACAAGGGTCAATGTGCGGAAAGCTTCATTGTTGAACGCATAGGACAAGCAATATCCTTTCTTTGCCGCAGATATTCTCAAATGAACGGCTCCATCCTTCGCTGGAACACAGATCGGCTGAAACGTTCCGCCCGAACGATCAACGGCAAGCGTGCTGCTGCCGTTTTCCCGCCGTTTGCAGAAGGTATAATATCCATAGTCTGCAATATAAATCGTCAGGCCCGCTTCGCTTCCGTCGTACATTGGATCAAAGCTGATTTCCGCTTCCACCGTGCAGTCCATATCCATTTGCGGCAAAGCCAGGAATGTTGGGCGGCCCAGGGGATCGGACAAATGATCGGCGGACGGCGTCAGCAGCAGCTGATTCCCTTGAAAATCATAGTTTTCCCATCTTGGTTTCCGCAGGAACAGCCATTGGGGCTGGCGAAGGCTGAAATCCGCGCGCCAGGCTTCTATGGGCTTTTGCCGAGCCCATAAAGGGCCTTCGCATACAAGATGGGACGCGCCGTCCCCAATGACCGGCCATTCATTTTCCCAGGTGACAGGAAGCAGGAAGGTTTCCCGGCCCAAAAGGGAATACCAGGCTTCATCCGGCCGGGTCGCCAGATGGACGAGCCACCAGTTTCCCTGCTGATCCTCCACCAGATCCCCATGGCCGCTGCCCGCGATGCCGGTATTTTTCGCATACCGATTCGTGAGGATCAGCCTGTCGCAGGAGGTATAGGGCCCCCAAACGCTCCGGCTCCGGGCGGCGGTGATCATATGGTTGAACCGGGTGCCGCCTTCCGCCGCCAGCAAGTAATACCATCCGCCAATCGAATAAACGTGCGGCGCTTCCAGGTATTGGGGCCGGTCTTCGCTCATGCCGTGCCAAATCACCCGTGCGGGCGATAGCACATCTCCGGTCATCGGGTCGATTTCTGCCAAAGATATGGCTTCCCGGTCATCCTCGCCCCGTTGGTTGGTGCAGTAATAGGCCTTGCCTCCATCGAACAGAAGGGAAGGGTCTATGCCGGACATGTTCACGCTTACAGGTTCTGACCAGCCTGCAGCGGGGTTTTCGGAATGAACGATGAAGTTGCCATAACCCTGAAAGGTTGCGGTCACAAAAAACATGCCGTCATGATACCGGATGGTGGGGGCCCACATGCCCTGACCTGCGGCGGCAGTTTCATAAGGAAGCAGGTGATCCCGCTCAATGCAATTGCCGATTTGGCGCCAGTTTACCAAATCCGTGCTGTGATAAACGGGAAGGCCGGGGAAATATTCAAAGGAGCTGGTGACCAGATAGTAATCCTTCTCCACCCGGCAAATGCTGGGATCAGGATGGAAACCGCGAAGAATGGGGTTTTCATAACGCATGGTTTATCTCCTCCCTGAAAGGGAATCGGCATCCCAAACGGCTGCTTTCAGTCCGTCCGATTCGGCGATGATTCTGAAGCTTTCTTTCCCGGTACGGCGGAAAACAACGGATGCCTTGCCATGCCAGGCAGGGAGGGACGGCGACGAATAGGGCGTGGGCTCCATCAAATTGCAGTTTTCCGTTGCCAGTATTTCCGCGTCCCCTTCCGCCCGAAAGCTGACGGTCCTTTCGTCCCGAATGCAAGGATGGCCCTGAGCGTCCGCAATGGAAGCGGTCAGCATCATTTCCTCACCCGGCAGAACCGTTCTTTGCGCAGGGGCGGAAAACGCCAAATGATCGGGCGTATCAGGCGTATATAAAGCATGGCTGCATACACATTCGTTCCCGATATAGCCCTTCACTTCGATTTTTCCGGGGCTCCAGGGCACAAATCCCAGGATGTATCCGTCCGGGGTTTCGCCGGGCAAAGCCGGATGGAACACCCGGCCGTCCGCATGGATTTCCACCCGCTCGCAATGGGCGGCAATCAAATAGGGCAGCACGCCCTGGTGCAATTTGGGAAAATCCCACACATCCTCAAAGGGCGGATTGGCCCAATGGGCCTTTGTCAATTCATCCCCCAAATCATTGTCCAGAATGGAAAGATGCACCATGGATTCCTTTGCCCAGCGGCTTTTGAGAATATGATAGCCGATGCGCGGCGTGCCGTCCATGCGCAGCAGACTGCCCGTCCAGCCTTTGCTGGGCCAGCCCATGGATTCGCCCAAATAGTCATAGCCCGTCCATACAAAGCTGCCGATCACAAAGGGGTATTTTTCCGGCAGGAACGCGGGAATGCTTTCCGTGTAGTTCTGCATGCTTTCCGGATGCCCCATAAAAAAGGAGTAGGCTTCCGTGCTCAAAATGGGTTTGCCGGGAATACGCCGGTGAATGTCCTCAAACCATTGCTCCTGATAATTGCAGCTGATCATATCCACATGGCGGGCGATGGCTTCAATGCAGTCCAGGCGTTCTTCCATTTCGTCAATTTCCCGGTCGTCCACCTCGTCTACCAGCTTTTGAATATCCTTTACGGCGCTGAAATCGATCTTTTTTCCGGACCGCTTAAAGTGCGGATTCATGGCATAGCTTACCGGGCGGGTGGGTTCCTTGGCGCGCACGAAATCTGTCAGCATGGCCAGGATATCCACCATGGACTGCTGGCCCTGATTCTCCACCTCGTTTCCCACGCCCCAGATGATCACGCTGGGACGGTTCCGATCCCGCAGCAGCATCGCATCCAGATCATGCTGCCAGTCCCGGTCAAAATATCTGCCGTACAGGCCGCTGCGCCATTTATCAAAGGCTTCCTCATACACATAAAATCCCATCTCGTCGCACAGATCCAGCATGGCGCTGCTGTGCATATGGTGGGCCAGGCGCAGGGCGTTGCAGCCCATTTCCTTCAGCCTTTCCAGCCGGTCCCGCCACATTTCCTTCGCGGCGGCGATCCCCCGGCAGCCCATATCCTGGTGCAGGCAAACGCCCCGCAGCTTGATGGATTCGCCGTTGACGATCAGGCCCTTTTCCGCGCTGATTTCCACGGTGCGGATACCCACGCGCAAAGATACGGCGTCCCCGTTTTCCAGACGCAGCGAAAGGGTATACAGGAAGGGCGTTTCGGCGGACCAGAGCAGGGGCCTGGCCGCCCGCAGCACAATTTCTTCGCGCCCGCTTTTTTCATCCACGAAAGCGCCGTTCGGATCAAAAAGAGCTGCGGTCACCGGCAGGGACGAACCCGTCCTGATCCGCAGGATCCCCTGCCCGTTTTGAATACCCGTTTGTACAAAGATGTTCCTTTCATCCAAATACGCCCGATCCGTTTCGATCCATTGCACGGGACGATAGATGCCGCAGCCGGAATACCATCGGTCCGCGGGTTCCCGGGTGTTGTCCACCCGCACTGCAATGCGGTTTTCGCCGGTTTTCACCAGATCGGTTACTTCCAGACGAAAAGGCGTATAGCCATAACGCTGTTCGCCTGCGAACTGTCCGTTGACCCAGACCGCAGCGCACTCGAACACGCCTCCGAAATCCAGGAAAAAGCGCCTGGCCCCGCTTTTCTCAGGAACATGAACGCTGTTTTCATACCAGCCGATATCTTTCCGATGAAACCACCCCTGGGCCATATTCAAAGGCGCGTCCCGGGAAATGGGCCGATCCGCCGCCCAGTCATGGGGGATATGAATCGGGTAAAAAGCGTCCTGCGGCGGCTGATCCGTACCCAACGCAAAACGCCAGCCTTCCTTCAAATCAGAAACAGTGCGTTCCATTGGCTTTTCTCCTTATCCTTGCTGTCCTTCACCCTGCTGACGAAACTGCTGAGGCGTGCAGCCGGTATAGGATTTGAAGCGGCGGTTAAAAGCGGAAATATCATAATACCCGCATTCGGTGGCGATGTCCTTGACAGGCATTTCGGTATCTCCCAGCAGATGCTGGGCCCTGTGCATGCGGGCGTGGGTGATGCACTCCAGGGGCGTTTCCTGGTAAACGCGCTTAAAGTCCACGGACAGCTTGGAATCGCTCATGCCCACCTCTTCCGCAATGCTGGCCACGGTGAGCCCCGGCTCGGAAAAACGGCGCTGGATCAGGTCGTAGGCGTTCCGGACCGGCTCCGGGATTTCCTCCGTTTCGGTTTTGGTTTGCAGGGAAACGATTTTTCGGCACACCTGCTTGAGCATCCCGTCCAATTCATCCACGGACAGGCATCGGCTCAGGCGGAACAGATCGTAAAGCTCTTCCTCCTTTACGCCGCTTTGCTGGGCCTCCGTGCTGACGGCGGTAATGATTTCGCTGTACATGCACCGGAAGCCGAACAGAGAGGACCGGGTATCGTGCATGGCCTGGGATACTTCCAGCAGCGCCTTTTCCATCCGGGCTTCATCGCCCTTGCGAAGCGCCTGGCGCAAATGATCCACGGCCTGTCGGTTGTAGTTGGCCTCCAGAATTTGGTTTTCTCCCAGCTCCTCAAAATAAATCGGCGCGGTATTGCCCTTTACAAAGCGCATTTCAAAGGCGTTTTCCGCTTCCAGATAGGCCCGCTGGCCCTCGGCCCAAACGGTGTGAAAGCCGCTGACACCCATGATCATGGACGCGCTGCACGCCTTTAAGCCGGCAAACTTGGCCTCCAGGAACGTGCGAAGCTGCCCTTCCTCGTTGGCGAAGGCCAGCAGGATCAAATGATTTTCCGCTGATACGGGGATCAGGGATGCCCCGCTTACATTTTCATCAAAGAGCCGGTCGATTTTATCCACCGTCAATTCATAGGAGGATTCAGCGGCCTTGGCCACGATGGCGACGGCGAAATAGCGGGTGTCCACATTGACGGACACTTGCTCGGCCATCTGCAGATACGCATCCTCATCCTGAAAGGTTCCCAGCAGGAAACGGCGCACGAACTCGCCCCGCTGCACGTCCGCCATGTTTTCCAGGCGGGTGGTCATGGAGGCGTTTTCGTCGATCAGGCGCTGAATGCCGTCCCGGATTTCCAACAATTCGTTGCCCGTGGGCTCATGCTCCGCCAGCATGGAATGCAAAAGCTTGATGCCCCGCATCCTGGATTGAACGAACCTGGTGATCAGCAGCACGGCAAGGGCTGCCGCAATAGCGGATACCAGCACCAGCGCTTTCACCGATCCGGACAGCGCCACGGCAAATTCCTGATCGGACACCAACGCCGCGCAGCTCAGCCTGCTGCTTCCCGTTTCTGTTAAAACATGGTACAGCTTACCGCCGTAACGCAGCTCCGTTTCGGAACCTTCGGCGGCTTGAATCAGCGTTTCCCCGGGAACGCCTGATTTATTCTGCGCTGTGATCGCCTGGCCGTTATGCAGCAAAAGCACATCCGCCTCTGCGAGGCCAAAGTTTGCAAACCATTCGGCAAATTGATCGCTTTCCACCAGATACATGACCGTACCCACCCGGGCTCCGCCGGGATAGCTTAGCGGAACAAAAATCGTGACCACGCTGTGAATGCCCATATCGCTGCGCACGGCATAGCCCTGCACGGGCATTTCGGGCCAGATGGTCAGATAGGCGGTTTTTTCCAGCGCGCTTTCCATTTGGGACGGCGAAACGCTCTCGAAGGTCAGCGCCTGTTCCGTAAACCGGTCCATGCGGAAAAAGCTGGTGGAGGAATAGATGTAATCGTCGCCGGTAAAATGAATAAAGATTTCGCTGAAGGTGCCGTTGACCGCCCGGTAAGAGGCCAGCTTGCCGGAAAAACGGGATGCCTTGACGGGATCCTCGGCGTATTTCACGGGGGTAATATCACTGTTGGTCATTTGCCCCGCAATGGAAATCAGGGTGGAAACCAATTGCTCCTGGGCGTCCTGCACCAAATGCAGACCCGCCTGATACCGGTTCAAAAGGATTTGGGAATGGAAATCGGAAAAGGAACGGTAAGCAAAAAAGACCATCACGATCATGACAAGCAGCAGGATCGCCAGGTAGGAGGCGAAATACCGAAGCTGCAATTTGCTGAGCTGCCGTTTTTTCCTCATAGCTTTCCATCCTTATTCTATCTGTTCAGGGTTTCATGTGCAGGCGCAGCCAGGCCGCCGCGTTTTCGCCCGCTTCTCGCCCCGCTTCGTTATAGGCCGCCTGGTAATAATGGAAGGCGTCCTTCATCAGGCCCCTTTCCCGCATGCTGGAAAATTTCCTGGATACCATGGTGACAGGACGGTTCGTCCGGGCAATTTCCTCCTGCCATTCCATCATGGGTACATACCTGAAAAAGCCGCCCTCCAGATTGCAATGGCCGATGCGCACCAGGAAAAGCCGTTCCACGCCTGCGCAAAGCATGGCGGTGAGCATCCGGTCAAAGCCCTGCAAATAAGCTTCTTTTTCCGTCCCTGCATCTCCGTCGGATTCCCCTTGGCACCAGAGGACAAAGATGCGGCGGATTTTGTAATCATGATGGTTCAGCCAGTCTTTTGCTGCCGCGAGCCGATTCAGCGCATCGTTGAGATAGGGCGTGCCTGGCTGCCATTCCGCCATGACGCTGCCGCCCTTGGACGCGGAAACGCCCACCACCGGGACGTGGGTTTCCGAATAATAAGCGTTTACAAAAGCGGATACCATGGAGCCAGTTTTCAAATGCTCGCTGATGCCGCCTATCCGGTTTTCATCCCTGCCAAAGGGCTCTTCCAGGGGAAACAGGCGGCCCGGCGCGGAAACGGCCCGGTATTCCCAGCCTGCGCCGGGGATCAGGGCGGGAGCCGTTTCGGGAAAACGCTCGCAGGGGATGCCCCGGCCCGCCATGTTGGATTGTCCCGCGAACAGGAACAGATCGACAGTCTGCATTGTTTTCCCCTCCCAACAAGCAGGGATGCACCCTGCCCGGATGAGGGGGCAGGGTGCGGTGATTGATTTACATTTTACAATATCTGCTTGATTCTGTCCATCTGAATTTTTTACTGATTAGCCTCTACATACCGGTCATAAGCGGTCTGGTACAGGGCAATGTATTCATCCAGCCGGATATTTTTCAGGGTGTTCTCATAAGCGGCCCAGCTTTCATCGGTGACGCCCTTTACGATGAAGTTGGCCAGGGATTCCTTGGCGTACTTATCGATTTCGGCATGCAGCAGGGACCGCTGAGTGGATTCTTCCACGTTGAAGGTGATCAGCTTGGACAGGATATTCCAGCTGTTTTTTTCGATCACGCCCGCAGCGTCGTATGCTTCGCAGTAGGTGGTCTTTTCAATGCGGTGCGGGGGCATGTTCACTTTGGAGAAGTATTCGGGGCCGGAGCAGTACATCATGGCAGACTGGCCGGGCACGGTGCGGGTGCCGTCGCTCATGGGGAAGATTTCCACCTTGCCATCTTCGCTGTAGCCCCAGAATTCATCCTTGGCGCCGTTGTAGCCGGTGATCATGTTTTCCCAGGCAAACTGGGTGTCCAGCCACTTGGCGGCAGCTTCCACGTCCTTGCAGCCCGCGGTGATGGCGGCGCCGAAGGAGGGGATTTCCAGATAGCGCTGCAGCCGGGCCTGATAGCCGTCGGCGGAGAAGGGGAGCACGCACACGTACTGGGTATAGATGGCTTCGTCAGTGCCCATGGCGGACATGCGCCAGCGCCAGGTGACGCCCACGTTGCCGGCGTTGATCTTGGCTTCGGAGGCATTGGAGTCCTGAGAAATGGCTTCCACGTCGATCAGGCCTTCATTATACCAGCGGGAAACGGTTTCCAGAGCGGCGCGCAGGCCTTCCGCCCGGAGGGGAGAATACACCTTGCCTTCATCATCCAGGGCTACGTGGATTTCGTTGTTGGCCACGCCCCAGAAGTTCAGCAGATGGGCGATGCCGTCCACCAGGTTGCGCAGGGTGCCGCCCATGGGGATTTCGTTGGAGGGGTCGCCGTTGCCGTCGGCATCCTGATCCCGGAAGGCGACGAGAACCTTTTCAAACTCTTCCACCGTGGCGGGTACTTCCAGGCCCAGGTTATCCAGCCATACCTTGTTGATGAACAGGTGGCTGTCAGTGTTGATGTTCTGGGGAATCAGCCAGCCGATCTGGTAAGTTTTGCCGTCGGAGGATTTCAGGCTCTGGGCGGTCTGAGGATCAAAGTCCAGGTACGCCTTATAGTTGGGCATATACTGGTCGATGATATCGTCCAGGGGAATCAGGATCTCCTGATCCACGCCGTACATTTCCAGATCCAGCCCGCCGCGGACGATCACATCGGGATATTCGCCGCTGGCCAGCATCAGGTTCACCTTGGTGCTCCAGTCGGAGCCCTTGATCTGGTTGAAGGTGGCATGGACGCCGCTTTGAACGGTAATGCCGTTTTCAGGGTCGTTGAAGTAGGGCATGTTGGCAAAGTCCAGGTCGTCGATGTCACGATATTGCACCATGACGCTGATTTCTTTGGTTTCAGCCAAAGAAGCGGGGATGCAGGCCAGGAGCATGACGGCGGCCAGCAGCAGGGCGAGAGTCTTTTTCATGGGGAAGCCTCCTTTATATTGTTTGGGTTTTCAACCCTTGGGAACAAGATAGGTATTCGCAGCCTCAATCGGCGCGACTGTCCTTCATGGAAAGATCGCTTGTTTCGGCTGATTTCACCTCGGACTTTTTGCCGCCAAAGGGCGGCAGACCGAGGTTCATCCCTTGACGGAACCAATCATAACGCCTTTGACAAAGAACTTCTGCATGCAAAGATACAGCACAACCGCAGGGGCGGTAGACACTACGATGATGCAGTACTTGGCGATCTGGGCCCGGTTTAAAAGCTCCGCGTCCTGGGCTGCCGTATCGCTGACCATGCTCATGAGCAGCTCGCGGCTGGATTCCAGGGAAGCCAGGATCTCTTTCAGGATGGTTTGCAGCGGCAGTAAGGAACGGGTTTGCAGGTAGATGAGGCCCGTCCAGTAATCGTTCCATTTGGCCACGCCGTAGTACACCGACAGCACGGCGATGATGGTGCCGCTGAGCGGAATCACGATGCGGACAAAATATTGCATCTGGGACGCGCCGTCCAGGTTGGCCGCTTCATACAGCGCTTCGGGAATGGTGGAGGTAATGTAGGTGCGGGCTACCATCACATTCCACACGGAAACGCAGCCCATCAGGATGCACACCCAGGCTTTGTTATAGAGGCCCACGTCCCGGATGGTCAGGAAGGTGGGGATCAGACCGCCGTTAAAGAACATGGTGAAGGCAAACAGGAAAGAGAGCAGCTTCTTTCCCGGGAACTTCCGGGACAGGGTGAACGCCGCGCCCATGGTGACTACCAGGCTGATTACCGTACCCGTGACCGTATACAGAACAGAATTGAAGAAGGAATGAATCAATTCCTGATTCTGGAATACCGCGTTGTAGCCCAGCAGCGTCACGCCCCGGGGATACAGCGTCACCTGGCCGGAGGTGACCAGGGAGGCGTCGGAAAAGGAGCAAATGATCACCAGATAAATGGGATACAGGGTGACGAGCAGTACCAGGGTCACCATGACCCCAACGAAGATATTGAACGCCCGATCCGCCTTGATTTCCTTCTGCTTCATGGGTTTTATTTCTTTTTTCGCTATTGCCGTCATGCTTTTCTTCTCCTTCCTCAGAACAGTGTTTCGCCGTTCATGCTGGCGGAAATCTTATTGGTGGACAGCACCAGGATAAAGTTGACAACATTCACGAACAGGCCGATGGCCGCGGTATAGGAGAACTGGCCGGAGCCCAGGCCCATGGTGTACACATAGGTGCCGATGATGTCAGAGGTGGCCATGTTGCCGCCGGTCTGGAGCAGGAGGGTTTTTTGCGTAGCGGAGGAAAGCAGGGAACCGCTGTTCAGAATCAGCATCATGGTGGCGGTGGGCACGATATGGGGCAAATCAATGTAGCGCACCTTCTGCCATTTGTTGGCCCCGTCGATGGTGGCGGCCTCGTAAAGCTCCGGGTCCACGCCCGCCAGGGCGGCGATATACAGGATGGAATCCCAGCCTGCGTTCTGCCAGATGCCGGAAATGATGTACACCGGGCGGAACCAGCTGGCTTCATTCATAAAATAGATGGATTTGCCGCCCAGGGCTGTGATCAGGTGGTTCACGATGCCGTTGGTGGGTGAAAGCAGGATGTAAAGGATACCGGCCAGCACCACGGTGGAAATGAAATGGGGCACGTAGATAGCGGTTTGGGTGAATTTTTTCAGCCGCTGGGAGCGGATGTTATTTACGATCAGCGCCAGAGCGATCGGCATGGGGAAGGAAAAAATCAGCCCCAGCAAATTCAAAAGCAGTGTGTTGCCGATCAGCCGTCCAAAGTAATAGGCATGAAAGAAGGTATTAAAGTGCTTGAAACCGTTCATGCTGGTCCAGGGGCTTCCGGCGATCCCGCGCACCGCTTTGTAATCCTTGAAGGCGATCTGAATGCCGTACATGGGCAGGTAATTGAAAATGATCAGATACACCAGCGCGGGAAGGATCAGCACATAGAGCCAACGGTTCTGGTTGATTCCCCGCCACAGCTTTTTCAGCTTGTCTCCGGCTGTGAGGTTCCTTTTCAAAGTCTGCTGCACTTGAATCCCTCTTTTCTCAGCGTGGTCGAATTTTATCCGGCAAGGACATTGTGTCATAGATTTCTTCCGTTTTCAATTGGCAGAAATTTCAGCACCGTCCAAAAATGAACCAAATCGTTGAAAATTCAGCGTTTTTTGGCACTGTGCAGAAATTTCAGCATATTGATACCGGCGTTAAAGCATATCGAATTCAAAGCTCGTTTCCCATTGGAAGAGATCCGGATCATCCTGTGATCAGCCTTTCAGGGCAAATGGGAAAAACCGTCTGGCCATTGCTCCAGACGGTTTCATGCCCCTTCGATCCCAGTCCTGCAGCCCTTATAACGATCCCGCGGCTTATGCGGAATGGCTCCTCAATGGAGATGCGGAACGATATCTGAAAGCAGTAACGACATACAGAACGGATGAAGCCTGAATAAATCCGCAGCTCCCGCGCAAGTGATGCGCAGGGGCTTTCGTTACACAAAAAAAGACCGGAGAACTGTTCCGAGCTTTTCAGTATGGAATTCAACATGACAGTTTATGCAGCGGTACTCTCAAACACGAGCTGCGAGGGTACGTGGAGGACACTTGTATGAGCCCCCTATAAGATTTCACTGTTCTCAAACCGTTGTGAAAGGCATCATGCGGTTTCCCTAAAAAACGACATTAAAAGTGTCAAACCAATGAAAATGCGTTTTCCATGCTTCCCTTTCCAAATCTTCCCGCCATTGGCTGTCGCATAAAACGCCTTTCCATGGAAAACCTATGGCTGATGAAAGTCAAGGAGGCGCGAACAGCAGTGAGAGCGACAGGCATCGTAAGACGCATAGACGAACTGGGCCGCGTGGTCATTCCCAAGGAAATTCGCAGAACCCTGAGAATTCGTGAGGGTGACCCGTCCCTGACTGAATTGACACCATCGGAGCGTTTTTGCCTGGCCATCGAGGATTTTTCGGACCGGATCGGGGTCAGGGAGGCGTAATGTATTGCAAATTGTATTGCAATTTGTAATATGCCATGATAAGATACAGAAGGTGGAATAAATGTGTACGAATCCTTTGAAATCGACGAAGGGTCATTAGCCTTTTGAGAGGTATGAATATGGTGAGGATGAATTTGCATGATTTATCCCCGGAGCTGTTGCCCGAAGAACTGGAAGAACTGGACGCGGCTGAAAAGAAAGCGCCTGTTTTTGACGAGGGCAGCCCGGCCATGACTCCTGAACAGCTTCAGCAATTCAAACGAATAAACCGGGAAAACCGCACCAAGCCAACCATTTCCCTTCGCATATCCCCTGCTACCCTGAAAAAAGCAAAGCAATACGGAAAGGGGTATACAGCGCTGCTGAGCCGGTTGCTGGATGCGGCGATTGATGATGAAGAATTGGTCCGCAAGTGCATTTAGGCAAATACACCCCAGCATCAATCGAACACACAGTCAAATAAGAACACTTTGATCCAGGCATTCAGATTTTTTCTGGATGCTTTTCTGTTTTTGGAAAGTCATTGATTTAACCCCAGATGACAACGCCGGACAAAAATGACCGGCGTAAAGATGTTATCCACGCGACGGAAAGGAGAAATACATGGCGATTGTACGAGTACCCAAAGTGAATAATTACACGATTATATCCAACCACCATATTCAGCGCGAAAATTCGGAGAATCCGATGGCGAGGATGAAAAGTTTTATTTCAATAAATTCGGAGTAAAAAACATAAAATTTCGGATAATTAATAGTAAAAATAAAGTAAATGGTAAAAAAGAGGCAAATACACACAAAAAATGCGTTTTTTACATTGAAAAACAATAGGGAAAATGTTTTAATATAAGTGAAACAGTGCTTGAATCATTCGAGGAAAGGGGAAAAGAACCTGTGAAAAACAAAATGCGGTTTCGGCGGTACGCTTTTCTGCTGATCATTCTTCTGCTTTTATCCCTTTCCGGTGCGGCCCAGGCCGATGGGGGAATGGAAAACTATTCGGCTTATTTGGAAGCGTGGGGCGGAAAAGAACAGGTCACGGCGTCTTTTCCACTGTATACCTCGGAAGGAAAGGCGTTCAGCGAAGGGGATTCTTTTACGTTTTCTTTTTCCGCCCCGCAGGATATGTTCGGCTATCCGGTTTTTACGTATCGCGTGACGGGAAACAACATTTTGGATAACGCTTATTCTCTGCTGCTGGATGGAGAAACGCCCTATCAGGAGTGCGGAGCGCTCAAGCTGGAAAGCCAATGGCTGATGAACGGCCCCTTTGAAAAAGACCGGTACGGCAACGAAGTGGTGAGCATGCCCATCAAGGACACGGGCGTTCTTCAATGCCGGATGCTGGGCAAGGCCGGGCTTTACAGCCGGGGCATGGGATTATACCTGACGGCGGGAGAACATGAAATCACCCTCCTTTGCCGGGAAGGGCCCTTTGAACTGTACAGCGTCACCTTGGAAACGGATATTGTCCCCCAAGCGCAGGCAGCTCAGGGAAGCTTGGCTGGCAGCGGCATCATTACGATTCAGGCCGAAAACGTGCCCGCCCGGAATAACCCCAACGTACGGCCCGCGGCGGATTATGATCTTCGGCTGACCCCGTACAGCAATCAGGAAAAGGTGATCAATTATATTGAGGATATTTCCTATCACTACGCTCTGGACGCGCTGACCTATGATTTTTCCGTGGCGGAGGAAGGGTTTTATGGCCTGGCCCTGCGCCTGCGGCAGGCGGAGCTGGCCAATTTTCCGGTGTTCCGCACCTTCTATGTGGATGGGAAAATTCCTTCCCCAGCTTTTATGGACGCGGCGTTTTCCTACTGCCTGAATTTTGAAAACCAAACGGTAAAGGATGAAAATGGGGAGCCCGCTCTTGTGTATCTGACGGCTGGCAACCATACCCTGACCATTCAAACCTCCCTGGATCCCGTCCGCCCCGCCGTGCTGCAATTGAACCGCATCTCGGATGAAATGGCGGCCCTGGCCCTGGATATTACCAAAATTACCGGCGGGAACACCGACTTTTTCCGGGATTTCAGCCTTTCGGATTTTGATTTTCACATCACAGAGGATTTGCGGCGGTGGATGGGCGAATTGGAGGAGGTTCGTTCTTTCCTTCGCGGCGTGGCTGGAACAGAAGGAAGAATCGGGGCCCTGAGCAATCTGGATATGGCGATTGATACTTTGGAATTGCTTTCTCAAAAGCCCGATGATCTGCCTAAAAAACTGGGCCAGTTCAGCCAGGGCGCGTCCTCAGCTCGGTCCTTCCTGGTGAATATGACCGAAAGCCTGCAAAACAGCGGCATGGGGCTGGACAGCATACATTTTTATACCGATGCCGCTTTGCTGCCCCAAACCCCCAACGCGGGAGAACAGCTCAGCGCCGCCGCCCAGCGCTTTGGGGCGTCCTTTGGGGATCAGGGCTATGCCGCGGGCAATGAAGCGGAAGAAGGCACCCTGCAGGTGTGGGTGAACCGGCCCCGGCAGTACCTGGAAATTTTGCAGCGCATGGCGGACACCTCCTTTACCCCCCAGACCGGCGTGAAGGTGGATTTTTCCATCATGCCGGATGAAAGCAAGCTGGTGCTGGCCAACGCCTCCGGCAGCGCGCCGGATGTGGCCCTGGGGGTATCCTCGGGCCGCACCTACGATTTGGCGGTGCGTGGGGCGCTGAAAAACTTGCGGGACTATGCGAATTTAAACGAAGTGGGCCGCTGGTTCCCCGCGGGGCTGCTGATTCCCGGGGTGTGCGACGAGGGCCTGTATGCCCTGCCGGAAACCTTCAATTTCTATGTACTGTTTTACCGCAAGGACATTTTGGAAAACATCGGCGTTTCCGTACCGGACAGCTATGAGGATGTGCTCGCCCTGCTGCCCACCCTGCATCGGTTTGGCCTGAATTACAACAATTTCGTGGCCAACGTGATCGGCTACAAGAGCTTTTCCATCACCACGCCCTTCCTTTTCCAGGCGGGGGGCAGGCTGTACGAAAACGGAAACATCCATATCCTGCTGGACGAACCGGAGGCGATCCAGGGTCTGCAGACCCTGACCGACAGCTTCATCATCTACGATATGGATTATGAAATCAATTCCTTTTATCAATCCTTCCGGGACGGCACGCTGCCCATCGGCACAGCCAATTACGGCATGTACAATCTGCTTATGAACGCGGCGCCGGAGCTGAGCGACCGGTGGGGCATCGCCCTGTACCCCGGGCTTACGGATGAAAACGGCACCGTACAGCGCTGGACCAGCGGAGCGGAGCAAAGCTGCTTCATCTTTTCCTCCACGAAAATGGAGGAGGAAGCCTGGCAGTTCTTAACCTGGTGGATGAGCGAGGAAATCCAGACGGAATTCGCCTTCACCCTGCAATCCACCCTGGGCAACGAATATTTGTGGAACAGCGCCAACACAGCGGCGTTCGCCAATTCCCCCTGGCCCACGGAGCACAAGAAAATCATCGCGGAACAGATGCAGTGGATTTATGAGGCCCCCCGGGTGCCGGGCAGCTACATGGTGGAGCGGGAAATCTCCAACGCCATCAACGCCGTTTGTCTGGAGGGAAAGAACCTGCGGGAAGCCCTGGATGAAGCGGTGAAGCGTATCGACCGGGAAGTGGAGAGGAAGTTAGAGGAATTCAGGCGCATGGAAAACGGGCGCCTGACCGCCCCCTTCCTGGCTCCCGATCTGGACATGGTAAAGGAGTGGCTGCAATGATGAAAACAAAGCCCCTGGCCGCTCCCGCGCGGCGTCCCCAAAGCATCCGGGCTGCCTATGCGTTCATCGCCCCGTATGCGCTTTTATTCTCCCTATTCATCGTGATCCCGGTGGCGATTGCTATTGGCCTGTCCTTTACCAACTTCAACACCATCCAAATGCCCTCCTTCGTGGGCTTCATGAATTATGTGAATCTGCTCACCCGGGACGCCATTTTCATGCAGTACGTGCTGCCCAACACCATCCTGTTCGCGGTGATCGTGGGGCCGGGGGGCTATGTGCTCAGCTTTTTTCTGGCCTGGTGCTTAAGCCAGATTTCCAAGGGCCCCCGCACGGTGCTGGCGCTGCTTTTGTACAGCCCCTCCATGACCAGCGGCGTGGCCATGACGGTGGTATGGCGCATCCTGTTCAGCGGCGACGAGCGGGGCTATCTGAACGCGCTGCTGCTGAATCTGGGCTGGATCAGCGAGCCCATCGCGTTTTTGCAGTCCTCCGAATATCTGATGCCCGTCATGATCGTGGTGGCCCTGTGGAGCAGCATGGGCGTGGGGTTCCTGGCCATGCTGGCGGGCATGATGAACATTGATGAAAGTATGTACGAGGCGGGTTCCATCGACGGCATCCGAAACCGGCTGCAGGAAGTATTCTATATCACCATTCCCCTCATGAAGCCCCAAATGCTTTTTGGTATGGTGATGGCGGTGGTGAACACCTTCCAGGTGGGCTACATCGGCGTCAGCCTGTCCGGGGCCAATCCCACGCCCCAGTACGCGGGCCAGTTGATCGTGAACCTCATCGAGGATTACGGCTTTATCCGCTATGAAATGGGCTACGCCTCCGCGGCCTCCGTGGTGCTGCTGATTTTGATTTACGTGATCACCAAGCAGTCCGGCAAAATGTTCAAGGAAGACTGAGAAAGGAGAAGGCCGCGTGAAAAGAAAGTGTTTGCTTTGGGCCGCCCTCGTCTGCCTTCTTCTTTCGCCCCTTCAGGCGCTGGCGGATGAAGCGCCGTATTATACCCTCACCGAAACCTACGACGGGAAGCGGGTGTATTCCCAAAACGGTTATCTGCCGGAAAAAACCTATTACGAATTTGACGAAAAAGCCCTGAAACGCCCGGCGGACCTGTTTGTGGATGGGGGCACCCTGTATATTTCCGACGAGGGCAACAAGCGGGTGATCCAATGCACCCTGGATGGCGAACTGATCCGGGTGATCGGGGATAAAAAGCTGTTTTCCACCCCCGCTGGGATCTATGCCCGGAACGGGAAGCTGTATGTGTGCGACAGCAAGGAAGATGCCGTATTTGTGTTTGATACGGATTCCGGCGAATTGCTGCTGACCTTAACGCATCCCGGCACCGCCCTGTACGGCCAGAAGAACGCCTTCCGCCCCCTGAAAATCGCGGTGGACGAGGCGGGCGGCATGTACGTGATCAGCAAGGGCAACACCAACGGCATCGCCCAGTTCAGCGCGGATGGCGCCTTCCTGGGGTACTTTGGGGCCAACAGCACGGAAATTTCCTTAGAGGAAAAAATCAAGCGCCTCACCTATACCCAGGAGCAATTGAATATGCTCAAAAAGAACGTGCCTTCCACCCCCACCTCGCTGGCGATGGATGAACGGGGCCTGGTGTATACCGTCACCACGGGCTCGGAAACAGTAAAGAGACTCAGCATGAGCGGGCTCAACATCATGCCCGCCGTGTCCTGGGGCTTCCAGAACGCCGTGGATATTGCGGTGAGCAAGGAAGAAACCGTTTTTGTGGTGAATGAGCTGGGCTCTATCATGGAATATACCCGGGATGGGCGGGTGCTGTTCTATTTCGGCGGCGAGGATTTGGACCGCACCCGCATCGGCCTGTTCGTGTCCACCGTGGCCATCGACGTGGACGATGAAGGCAGGCTTTATGTGCTGGACCGGGACAAGGCCCTGGTGCAGCGCTTTGAAATCACCGAATACGCGTCCTTGGTGCATGAAGCTTTGGCGCTTTATCAGGAAGGGCTGTATGCCCCTAGCCAGGAACCCTGGGAAAAAGTGATACGCCTGAACAGCATGTTCGATTATGCCCAGATGGGCCTGGGCAAGGCCTATTACAAGCTGGAACGTTATGACGACGCCCTGAAAGCCTTCCGCCTGGGCGGCGATAAGGCCGGCTACAGCGACGCTTACTGGGAAGTGCGCAACGCCTGGGCCCAGCAAAATATCCTGTGGCTGATTTTCGGCATTGCCGGGTTGATCCTTCTTCGGAAATTATGGAAGGTGTTGAAAACCAAATGGCGGCCCGCGGCATGTTTTTCCCAGGCCGTCGGGCGGGGAATGGATCAAAAGCTTCTCCGGGAAATCCGCTTTATGGGCTATTTTCCCCGAAACCCGGCGGACGCCTATTATGGCGTGCGGTTTGAAAACAAGGTATCCGTGCTGTCCGCATCCATTCTGTACGGGGCCATGTTCCTGATTTTCCTGGTGAACAAATACGCCTGCGGCTTCCTGTTCAAGGGCGTGCAGGACGGGCACTACGAAATCATGAACGACGTGGTGCTGGTGATCGGAGGCCTGCTGCTGTTCCTGGTTTCCTGCAACCTGATCTGCTCCATCCGGGACGGGGAGGGCACCTTCAAGCAGATGTACTGTGGCCTGGCCTACGCCCTCACTCCCTACATCGTGCTTACCCCCATCGTGTTCGGCCTGTCCTTCGTGCTTACCTATAACGAGGCTTTCATCATCACATTGCTGAACATCATTTCCCTGGCCGGCTGCTTCATCCTGATCGTGATGATGGTGAAAACATTGCAAAACTATTCCTTCCGGGAAACCATCGTGACGCTGCTGCTTTCCCTGTTTACCATGCTCATGATCGTGATTGCCCTGGTGATTGCGGCGGCACTGATCGCTCAATTGTGGGAATTCCTTTCCGGCGTTTGGAAGGAGGCGAGATTCTATTATGAAAGCTAAAGGATTTTGCCTGCTGCTGCTTTTGCTGCTTCTGCCCTGCATCGGCATGGCGGAAACCCATACGGTGGAAAATGAAGGCTATGCTTTGACCATAGACGGTGAAACCATGGCGCTGACGATGCTGGATAAGGCCAGCGGCAAGCTGTATGCCAGCGGGGCAGACCCGGACAGCGTGTCCGGCAACGCCGCCTGGAAGGGCTTCCTGTCCTCCTCCTTCAGCATTGATTACGTGTCCGGCACCAGCACTTCGGCCCAGCGGGCGGACGTGCGCACGGGAGAAGCGCAGCTTGCTATGGAAAAGCTGGAGAACGGCGCGGATTTCACGGTGGATTTTCCTTCCCTCGGTCAAAAAATGAAGGTAGAAATCCGGCTGGAGGCAGACGGGCTGTCCATTTTGGTGCCGGGGGACGCCATTCAGGAATACGGCGAAACCCAGCTTTGTGGCCTGTACCTGCTGCCCTGCTTCGGCGCGGCGCGCCTGAATGAGCAGGCGGGCTATATGCTGATCCCGGAGGCGGCGGGAGCCATCATCGCCTTTTCCGATGGCAAGGGAATGGGCAACACGCCTTATATCAAGCGGATTTACGGGGCCAACGTGGGGGTGGACCGGAGCACATCTTCCCGCCTGAACCGCCCCGCGGAGGAAATCACCCTGCCGATTTACGGCATGGCCTATTCCGAGGAAGGCGCGGCTTTCCTGGCCGTGGCGGAAATGGGGGAGGAAGCCGCGGAAATGCTGGCCTATCCCGGCGGCGTGATCACGGAATACAATTGGGCGGCGGTTCACTTCATCCTGCGGGAATCCTATATTCGCCAAACCACCCGCACCATGGGCCTGCCCGCCCGGGAAACCAATGCCTATTGCCGGGATATGAAGGTGCGCTTCTATTTCCTGCAAGGGGAGGAAGCCAGCTACGCCGGCATGGCCCGGAAGTACCGGCAGGTACTGGAGGCTCAAAACGCCCTGCAAAACGCCGATACCTCCTACCGCCCCCGGTTGGATTTCCTGGGCGCGGAAACGGAAAAGTTTCTGTTGTGGGATCAATTGGTGCCTATGACCACGGTAAACCAGGCGAGGGAAATTTTACAGGACGCTTTGAGCCGGGGCCTGACGCCGCCCCTGATCAATTACCGGGGCTGGCAAAGCGGAGGGCTTTCCAAAAACTATGGCAGCGGGGCTGTGGGGCTGGAAGGCAAGCTGGGCAGCATGAAGGATTTGGCGGCCCTGCGGAATGAAACTCAAGCCGCGGGCGGAGCGTTTTTTCTGGAAACCGATCCCGTGCTGGCGAACCCGGGCCACATGTACAATATGCGCCTGGACATCGTGCGCTCCATCGGCCAAACGGTGGCGGAAATCCCCACGGGGAAGGAATTGTACCCTTCCATGTATTACCTAACGCCCCGGCGCACGGCGGAAATCCTGGCAGATTACCAAAAGACCCATCAAGCCGATTTTTCCGGCGTTACGCTGGCAACGCTGTCCAATACGCTGTTTTCCTACTATTCCGCCGGAAGGAACTATACCCGGGGCGAGGCGCTGGAAAGCGCACGGGAAGCGATGGGGCGGCTTGGAGATATGAAGCTGGCCCTGAAAAATCCCCTGGCGGCTTACTATCCTTACATGGCGGCATATCTGGATCTGCCCCTGAACTGCACCAGCTATTCCTTCATCACCGCCGAGGTGCCCTTCCTGCCCCTGGTACTCAGCGGCCATGTGCCCTGCTTCGGCAATTACAACAATTTTGATTCCAACCAGCAGCGGCAGCTGCTCAAGCTGATCGAATACGGCGCGAACCCCTCCTTCCTGATCACGGCGGAGGAAGTGCAAAAGCTGATGAATACCAATTCCTCCGACGTGTTCACGGCCCAGTGGGATGTCATGGCCGATACGGTACTCAAAACGGATGAGGAAATCCGAGCCCTCCGCGCACAGATCGGAGATCGGGTGATGACGGATCACACCTTGCTTTCGCCGGGCGTGGCCCAGGTGCGCTATGGTGATGATGTTTTCCTGCTGGTGAATTACGGCGATCAGCCCTGCACGGTGAACGGAACGCAGGTGGAGCCCCTGAGCTATGCTTTGGTGAAAGGGGGCGGGGCGGAATGAAAAAGAAACGTTTCGGCCTGGTGGCCCGGCGGGAAATGAAGGGCTACATCTTCCTGCTGCCCTGGCTCATCGGCTTTGTGTGCTTTTTCGCGGTGCCCCTGGTTCAATCCTTCATTTACAGCCTAAGCAACGTGAAAATGACCGCCGCGGGCCGGAAAATGAGCTATGTGGGCTTTGACAACTTTAAGTACCTGTTCAATGAAGATACGGTGTTTACGGGCCTGCTGACCGATTTCTACCGGGAAGCCATCCTGCGCCTGGCGGTGATCCTGGTGTTTTCCCTGGTGATTGCCATGATGCTGAACCACAACATCAAGGGCAAGGGCGTATACCGCACCATCTTCTTCCTGCCCATCATCGTGGTGTCCGGCCCGGTGCTCCAGCGCCTGATGGACGAGGGGGCCACCACCGTGCCGCTCATTGAAAGCTACGGAGTGTCGGGCATCATTTCGGAACTGCTGCCCGCGTCCCTGGCGAACCCTCTGAACGGGCTGTTTACCCAATTGATTTTGGTGCTCTGGTATTCCGGCGTACCCATCCTGATCTACATGGCGGGCTTGCAGAAAATTGATCGGGCGGTGTACGAAGCGGCGCTGATCGACGGGGCCGGGGGCTGGGTGGCCTTTTGGAAAATCACCCTGCCCGCCATTCAGCCCATGATCCTGATCAACGGCATTTACACCTTGGTGTTTCTGGCCACCAGCGGCCTGAACAGCGTAATTTCCGAAATCAATTCCCGCATGTTCAATACGTCCTTTGGGGGCGGCTACGGCGTGGCCTCCGCCATGGCCTGGGTGTATACGCTCACCCTGGCCGTGGGGCTGCTGGTGATCTATCTGGTCACCAAGCCCCGAAAAGCCACGGTGGTTGAAGTGAGCAAAACCAGAGAGCAGATCAGGGTGGAGCGCTTGCACGCCCAGCGGGCCGCCGCCCGGAAAGGAGGCGCGGCATGACCACGAAAGCCAAACCCTCCGCACGGAAAAACAGGGCCCAGGCCATCAAAAAGGCCCTGGTGGGCAGCAACGGAAAGCTGGGCCTGGGGGCCAAGATCTTCCTGTATGTGATGCTCACCTCCCTGGGCTTTGTGTACATTTACCCCATTCTGCATATGGGGGTCACCAGTCTGAAATCGCTGACGGATCTGCTGGACCCCTCCGTGCAGTGGCTGCCCCATCAATTGAGCCTGGATAATTACCAAAAGGCCCTGGAGGTCATGGGCTTCCGGGAGCATTTGATGGATACGCTGCTGGTATCCTTCCTGCCCAGCCTGTTCCAAACCTTTTCCTGCGCCCTGGCGGGCTATGCCTTCGCCAGATTCCGCTTCAAAGGAAAGAATTTCTGGATGGCCTGCGTGCTGCTCACCTTCATTGTGCCTTTCCCGGTGCTCATGGTGCCCACCTACACCCTGTATTCCGATTACGGCATCTTAGGCTCTATCCTCACCATGATCCTGCCCGCCGCGGCCGGCCAGGGCCTGCGTAGCGCCATCTTCATTCTCATCTACAAGGCGTTCTACGAGCAGACCCCTGCCTCTCTGGACGAGGCCGCCCGGGTGGACGGGGCCAGCGAAAAGCGCATCTTCTTCACCATCGGCGTGCCCCTGGGCCTGCCCGCCATGCTGACCACCTTCCTGTTTTCCTTCGTGTGGTACTGGAATGAAACCTACACCACCAGCCTGTACATGGGCAACGCCGCCCTGGGGGATACCCATAGCGTGTCCACGCTGCTGATGGAGCTGAGCAAATTTGAGGACAGCTACAAGGCCTACCTGGAAAAGGTCAGTGGCTGGGCCGCCAAAATGGGCGGGGCCACCAACATTCAAAACGAGGCCGTCACCATGGCCGGCACCATTTTGACCATCCTGCCCCTCTTGATCATCTACTTCTGTTTGCAGCGGTACTTTACCGAAGCCATCGACAGAAGCGGCATCACGGGTGAATAACCCGATATCTTTGCGGAAGAAGGCGGTGCGTTGCCTTCGGTTCCGTGTCAGATATAGCAATACCAAGAACAAAAAAGGAGGTTTCCCCATGAAAAAGCTGCTTTCCATGCTGCTGATCCTGGCGCTGGCGATGAGCGCGATGCCCTTTGCCCTGGCCGAAGGATTGGAACCCCTGACCACCGATGAAATCACCTTGCGGTATGCCTGCTGGGGCCAGGCGGAAGCCGGCGAGCCCGAAGTGCTGCAGGCGCTGATCGCCCAGTTTGAAGAAGCCCATCCCAACATCCACGTGGAATTTGTGCCCATCGATCAGGGCACCTGGGACGCGGGCCTGACCAACCTGGCCTCTCAGGGCCAGCTGCCCGATGTGTTCTGGGTCTTCTCTGTCAGCGCCGCCGTGTCCAATGAGTGGGCCCTGGAACTGACTGAATTCTATGAAAAGGACCCGGACGCTCAGGAGCTGTACCCCACCATGGTGTCCAGCAGCAAGATCGGCGGAAAGAACTATTCCTATCCCGCCGTGCTGTTCCCCCACATGGTATTCATGAACAAGACCCTGTTCGATAAGTACAATGTGGATCTGCCCTCCACTGACTGGACCTGGGACGATTACTTCGATCTGGCCGAGGAGCTGAGCCATCCCGAGGAATTCTATTTCGGTGTTTCCAATCCCCTGTATGTGGATTTGTTCCCCGCCGCCATCAACGGCAACCAGGGCAAGTTCGGCTGGGACGGCGAAGCGTACCACTTTGACGACGCTTGGGTGGAAGCTGTGGAAACCCGCGCCGAAGTGATCAACAACAAGATTTGTGAGTGGATGAGCGCGGAAGACAAGGAAGCCGTGCTGGGCGATCCCGGCGCCTGGCCTCCCGGAAAGGGCCGCACCGCCATGCACATTGACTGGCCCTGGACCATGGCCATGTTCAACACCACCGTGAAGGAAGAAACCGGCTGCGAATTCGTGTACTATCCGCTGCCCATGGGCGAAGGCAAGGGCGAGTTGGCCATCGTGGATAACGGCATCATCGCCGCCTCCACCGAGCATCCCCGGGAAGCCTGGGAGCTGGCCAAGTGGATGAGTTGGGGCCCCATGGCCGCTTTAAAGCGTCAGGAAACCTACCGTTCCCTGGGCTATCCCGTCAGCCGTATGCCTGTGGTAAGCACCCCCGAAGTGTGGCAGGATCTGGTGGACAACGCGGACGACACCATCAAGGGCTTCTATGAAGCAGTGCTCACCCGCGGCGTCAACTTCGTTCCCTCCAACTGGCCGGTGTGCCCGGGCTGGGGCGAAATTGAAGCCTACTACAATTCCAACGATATCAACGGCAAGATCCTGCGGGGCGAACTGAGCGCCGCCGACGTGGCCGCCGAATTGGAAGAAGTGGCCAACCGCGGCCGGGACAACTACCTGGCCTCCATCGCCGAATAAGCGGAGGACGGGAGTTTTCTGGGGGAGGGGCGGGGTGTATCGCGCCGGCGCTCGGGTGAGCGGGCGCGCCCCCCCCCCCGCCGTCCACG
>JAUNMW010000406.1 GCA_030537395.1 Clostridia bacterium
GTTTCTGCTGGCGAAGGGCAGGGAAAGCAGCAGGGTGCCGATCAGGATCAGCGCAGCAAAGCCAAAGGCGATGATCTGGAATGTGGTCAATCGATACTTTCCAAAGATCCGCACGCTTTTTCCCCCTTTCTGATATGAGGCAATTATAGAACAGATCGAATAAGAATGGTGTAAGAATACCTGTTAGGCGTGTAAAGATCGTGCAAAGATTTTGAGTTGGGTATATACCGAAAGCCCCGAAGGCCAAAGAAGCATTGAGATTGTATTTTGACTGTTTTCCCCCTTGACAAACGGCTTTCACCGGCATAAAATGCCATCATTCCAACAAGGCGCAAGGGTGTGCTTGATGCACCCGGCGCCTTTTTTGTTGGTAATTCTACAGAAACGGAAGTGAGCGGTATGACGTATTCTCCCGCAAACACCATCTGGGTCCTGCTCGGCGCGGCCCTGGTTTTCTTCATGCAGGCAGGCTTTGCCATGTGCGAGGCCGGCTTCACCCGGGCCAAAAACACCGGCAATATCCTGATGAAAAACCTGATGGATTTCTGCATCGGCACGCCCCTGTATTGGCTGTTCGGCTTTGGCATCATGTTCGGCGCGGGCACGGCGGCCTTTGGCTGGATCGATCCTTTTATCCTGGGGGATTATAGCCACATTCTTCCCGCCGGAGTGCCCCTGTGGGCCTACGCCATTTTCCAGACGGTATTCTGCGCCACCTCCGCTACCATCGTCTCCGGCGCTATGGCGGAGCGCACCAAGTTTTCCGCCTACTGCATTTACTCCGCGGCGATTTCCCTGTTCATTTATCCCGTGTCCGGTCATTGGATCTGGGGCGGCGGATGGCTGGCGGAAATGGGCTTCCATGATTTCGCCGGTTCCACGGCCGTGCACATGGTGGGCGGCGTGTGCGCTTTGATCGGCGCGAAAATGCTGGGGCCCCGCATTGGGAAGTATGGAAAAGACGGCAAGCCCAAGGCGATCCTGGGTCATAACCTGTCCATCGCCGCCCTGGGCGTGTTCATCCTGTGGTTCTGCTGGTTCGGCTTCAACGGCGCTTCCACCGTGGGCATGGATACCGACGAGCTGATTACCTCCGCTGGCCTCGTGTTCTTCAACACCAATCTTTCTGCGGCATTGGCGACGCTGGTGACCATGCTGTTCACCTGGCTTCGCTATGGAAAACCCGATGTTTCCATGACCTTCAACGCCGCGCTGGCAGGGCTGGTGGGCATCACGGCGGGCTGTGACGCGGTGAACCCCTTCGGCGCGGCCGTCGTCGGTATCTGCTGCGGGGCTGCTGTCGTGCTGTCAGTGGAATTTTTCGATAAGGTGGCCAGGATCGATGACCCCGTGGGCGCGATTTCGGTGCATGGGGTATGCGGCGCGCTGGGCACCATCCTGACCGGCTTTTTCGCCACCGGCATATCCACCATGAAGGGCGTATTTTATGGGGGCGGGTTCAAATTCCTGGGTATCCAGCTGCTGGGCGTAGCCAGCACCATCGCCTGGACAGCTGGGGTGATTGCCCTGGTGTTCACACTTATCAAAAAGACGATTGGCCTCCGGGCTGACGCTGCGGATGAAGCGATGGGCCTGGACCGTTCCGAGCATGGCCTGGTCACTGCCTATTCCGGTTTCTCCATCCTGCCGGATGGCAGCCTGGCCGAAGGGGAGATCGTGCCCATGCCCGCTGCCGCCGAAACTGCGGAAGCTCCTCGCAAGGCAAAAGAAAAAGCGC
>JAUNMW010000127.1 GCA_030537395.1 Clostridia bacterium
ACTTTGGCGAGAAGATGCGGCTGCACTATTATGTAGGGTTTGCGCTAAAGGACGAAGGTGAAGTGGCAAAAGCATTTAGCTCTTTGTCCTCTGCCATCCTTGATACAACCCTCAAAACCCTACAAGAAAATAAAAAAGCAAAAATAGCTGTGGACAACGTGGAGGTCAAACTACCTCTCCGTGTCAACTGGGGCGGCGGCTGGTCGGACACTCCTCCGTACTGCAACGAGAACGGTGGCACGGTGCTGAATGCGGCTATATTACTTAATGGGGAACGACCTGTAAAAGTAAGCCTGAGAAGGCTGGAAGAGAAGAAAGTAGTATTTGAATCCAGGGACATGGATGTACATGGAGAGTTTGATACTATCGAACCTCTACAAAAAACTGGTGATCCTTATGATCCCTATGTCCTTCAGAAAGCCGCGCTGCTTGCCTGCGGTGTGATTCCTAGTACGGGTGGCACCCTTTCTGATGTTCTGGATCGGCTCGGCGGTGGCATCTGGATGGATACAGAGGTTACTGGTGTGCCGAAAGGCAGCGGCCTTGGGACATCCTCTATCCTCGCTGCAGCTTGTGTAAAGGCTATCTTTGAGTTCTTGGGATTGGAGTATGGAGAAGATGATCTGTACAGCACGGTGCTGTGCATGGAGCAGATCATGTCCACCGGTGGCGGCTGGCAGGATCAGGTTGGCGGTGTGACCGATGGGATTAAGTATATTTCTTCTCGTCCCGGTCTCCAGCAAGAAATAAAGGTACAGCATATAAAGCTGGACGAGGAGACTAAAAAAGAACTGAACGAGCGGTTCACGCTCATCTACACAGGGCAGAGGAGACTGGCAAGGAACCTGTTAAGAGATGTAGTAGGCCGGTATATCGGCAATGAGCCAGATACAGTCTATGCTCTCAACGAGATACAGCGGACGGCTGCTTTGATGCGGTTTGAATTGGAGCGGGGTCATGTGGATGACTTTGCCAACCTTTTATCTACCCACTGGAAGCTGAGCCAGATGATTGACGCGGGAAGCACTAACACCCTGATAGATCAAGTTTTTGATAGCGTAGAGGACTTAGTACAGGGAAAGATGATCTGCGGCGCTGGCGGCGGTGGTTTCCTGCAGGTGGTACTCCGTGCAGGAGTGCCGAAGGAAGAGCTGCAGGCCCGTCTGAAATCCGTGTTCTCCGATACTGATATTGGTGTGTGGGACGCTACACTCGTTTGAGGTGAAAGGTATGCTCAAAGGAATCGATAAACTCCTGACCGGGGATCTGTTGAAAATACTATGTGACATGGGCCATGGGGATGAACTGGTCATCGCGGATGCGAACTTTCCTGCCGAGACCTGTGCGCAGCGATTGATCCGGCTGTCGGGGATTGACGGCGTGAGAGCCACGGAAGCAATCCTATCCGTATTTCCACTGGATACATATTCTGATCCCGCAATTCTGATGGATATGACGGATGAAGATAAGAGAAGGATGCCCAAACCGGAGATTTGGGCGAAATACCATGATGCTGTCGTGGTAGAACCGAAGAAGATAGAACGCTTCGAGTTCTACGAACGCGCCAAGAAGGCATACGCTGTAATCCAGACAGGTGAAGATCGGCAATACGGCAATCTGATTCTCGTGAAGGGCGTTGTGCTGTGATCAGGGGAAGCGATTCCCCCATATTTTGGGCCTTTTATGAAAAACCAATATATTGTAAGTGAAAGCCAAGATATTGAATTCAAAACTGGCTTGCAGCCCACTAAAATATAAAAAGACTGCATAAGACAGTGGAAAGAAACTGTTGATGGTTGCAGCGAATTCGGGCGAAACGCCCTTTGGAGGGAAACAACATGAAGAAAGCACTGATCACGGGCGTTACGGGCCAGGATGGCTCCTATCTGTCTGAGTTCTTAATTGAAAAAGGATACGACGTTCACGGAATCATTCGCAGGAGCAGCGTGGATTACCGTGAGCGCATTGCTCATCTGGAGGGCCATCCGCAGTTCCATCTGCACTATGGCGATTTGTCCGACACCAGTTCTCTTGTGAAAGTAATCGGCATGGTACGCCCGGACGAAATCTACAACCTGGCTGCGCAATCTCACGTCCAGGTATCCTTCGACTCTCCTGAGTTCACAGCTGATATTGATGCCGTTGGTGTCCTGCGTGTTCTGGAAGCGGTGAGGATTACTGGATTGTCCGACACCTGCCGTATTTACCAGGCGAGCACGAGTGAACTGTATGGCAAGGTGGAAGAGGTTCCTCAGAACGAGAAGACTCCATTCCATCCCTACAGTCCCTATGCCGTTGCTAAGCAGTACGGATTCTGGATCATCAAAGAATATCGAGAAGCCTACAACATGTTCTGCTGTTCTGGCATCCTGTTCAATCATGAGTCAGAGAGACGCGGCGAAACCTTTGTCACGCGGAAGATTACATTGGCGGCAGCTCGTATTGCCCAGGGCAAGCAGGACAAACTGTACTTGGGAAATCTCAGCTCCCTGCGTGACTGGGGCTATGCCAAGGACTATGTAGAGTGCATGTGGCTGATTCTACAGAACGAGAAGCCGGAAGATTTCGTCATCGCCACGGGTGTACAGCATAGTGTCAGAGAATTTGCTACGCTTGCTTTCCATCACGCCGGAATCGAACTTGAATGGACCGGAGAGGGTATGGATGAAAAGGGGATCGACAAGACAACTGGCAAAGTGATTGTCGAGGTCTCTCCTGACTTCTATCGTCCTACCGATGTAGTCAACCTCTGGGGCGATCCTTCCAAGGCGAAGAAAGAGCTTGGCTGGAACCCCACCAAGACCAGCTTTGAAGAGTTGGTTAAGATCATGGTAGATCATGACATGAAGAAGGTTGCCAAGGAAAACGCCGTGGAGCGCATCATCAACTTGGCCGAGTATCTGGAGAAAGGTGTGGTGAAGTGAGATGATGGAGAAAAACGCAAAGATATATGTTGCCGGTCATCGCGGAATGGTCGGTTCCGCTATCATCCGTGAGCTGAATCGTCAGGGGTATGAGAACATCATCACCCGTACTCACAAAGAGCTCGATCTCCAGCGTCAGGATGCTGTTGAATCTTTCTTCGCTGAAGAAAAGCCGGAGTATGTATTCCTGGCTGCGGCGAAGGTGGGCGGCATTGTGGCCAACCAGAATGCTCTGGCTGATTTCATGTACGATAACATGATGCTGGAGATGAACGTCATCCATAGCGCATGGAAGAACGGCTGCAAGAAGCTGGAGTTCCTGGGCTCCTCCTGCATCTATCCGCGCATGGCTCCCCAGCCAATGACGGAGAGCTGCCTTCTGACCGGCGAGCTGGAGAAGACCAATGAGGCTTATGCCCTGGCGAAGATCAGCGGCCTGAAATACTGCGAGTTCCTGAACCGCCAGTATGGCACGGACTATATCTCGGTAATGCCGACCAATCTTTACGGCCCGAACGATAACTATCATCCCACACATTCTCACGTCCTCCCCGCCCTGATCCGCCGCTTCCATGAGGCAAAAGTAGAAGGAAAAGAGACTGTAACTTGCTGGGGTGACGGTTCTCCTCTCCGTGAATTCCTGTATGTGGACGACCTCGCCAACCTCTGCGTATTCCTCATGAACAACTACAGTGGCAATGAGACTGTGAATGCTGGAACCGGCAAGGAACTGACCATCAAAGAACTGACCGAGCTGGTTGCCAAGGTGATCGGATATACCGGACGCATTGAGTGGGATACCACCAAGCCAAACGGCACGCCTCGCAAGCTGCTTGATGTGAGCAAGGCAACAGCGCTCGGCTGGACCTATAAAACCGAGCTTGAGGATGGCATCCGTCTGTCCTATAAAGACTTCCTTGAGAACCCGATGAGAGCGGAAAGGTAAACTGCTAACTACATTGTCCGTAATGGCAGTGGAGCTTTTAGAATAGGTGAGGATTATGAATATAGTTTTATTAAGCGGTGGTTCCGGGAAGCGTCTGTGGCCTCTTTCCAACGAGATTCGCTCCAAGCAATTCATCAAAATATTCAAGACTAAAGCAACTACATCGGGCGATGCGGAATCCTATGAGTCTATGGTGCAGCGTGTTTATCGCCAAATCAAAGCTGTAGATGCTGATGCTGATGTTACTATAGCAACGTCAAAGTCTCAGGTTTCAGCTATTCACAACCAGGTTGGTTTGGATGTGGGAATCTCGGTGGAACCCTGTCGTCGTGATACATTTCCTGCGATAGCTCTTGCGACTGCGTACCTTCACGATGTGAAGGGAATTGACAAGGATGAAGCAGTAGTTGTATGTCCTGTTGATCCCTATGTGGATCACAGCTATTTCGAGTGTATTAAAGAACTATATGAGGCAGCAATTAATAACACAGAAAATCTTGTGTTAATGGGAATTGAGCCTACCTATCCCAGTGAAAAGTACGGTTATATTAAACCAATACAGAACGCAGAAGTTTGTGGCTGGGGCTTTACGGAGAAGCCAACTGAAGAAAAGGCGAAAGAGTATATTGCTGCTGGTGCTCTTTGGAATGGCGGCGTTTTTGCGTATAAGCTGAGATATGTGCTTGAGAAGAGCAAGGAATTACTGGGAACTTGCTCCTATGCAGAACTTTTCAGCAATTACGCAAATCTCAAAAAGATTTCCTTTGACTATGCTGTGGTTGAGCAGGAGACAAGCATTGCGGTGCTCAGATACTCTGGTACGTGGAAGGATATTGGTACTTGGAACACTCTGACCGAAGCCATGGAAGATGAAGTGATCGGTAGGGGAACACTTGGCCAAAGAACAGATAATGTTCATATAGTAAATGAACTTAATCTGCCTATCCTTGCAATGGGATTAAAGGATGTGGTTATCGCAGCCAGTCCTGATGGAATTTTGGTTTCCTCAGAAGATACGGCGGATAAGATAAAGCCCTATGTCGATGCTATCGATCAGCAGATTATGTTTGCTGAAAAGAGTTGGGGAAGCTATCAGGTTATCGATGTCGAGAAAGACAGCATGACGATTAAGGTGACGCTGAATCCTGGACATAGGATGAACTATCACAGTCATGAGAAACGGGATGAAATCTGGAACGTGATCCGCGGGACCGGGAAAACCGTAGTGGATGGCATGGAGCAATCGGTAAAGGCTGGTGATGTGATCACCATGTCTGCCGGATGCAAGCACACCGTTATCGCCGAAAGCGAGCTTCAGCTGATCGAGGTGCAGCTTGGCACGGATATCAGCGTTGCTGACAAGAAGAAATATGAACTGGACTAAGCCATTCATGCTGTCTCCCACTTCAAAGTTTGTTGAAATAATCGGCGGAAGTACTGTTCTGACTTCTTCCAACAACTATGTGAGCCCATCTCAGATGATCATGAAATGAATCATTGATATCATTGGTAGGTTGGTCGGCAGTGTATTTGCGTTAATCATCAGTGTTTTGTCCGTTTTTCGCAGGGAAAGAAGAGTTCCTGTGTGATGTGTCATAAGGAACATGACCTGGTAAAACAGTATAGAACGGTGATTATTACGGCTGATGAGAACGATAGGATTACCTCCTATGAGGAGAAACCGGAGGGCCATCTTGCCGTGCCGCCATTTTATTACTATAAGCGGTGACGCAGTTGAATGGCTCGTCACCGCTTTTTCGTTAATACCCACCCAATAACAACACGGGGAGTGCGACACCATGAAGAAAAAAATCGATCTCAATAACAAAACCATCCTTGTTACGGGTTCTCCCGGGTTCATCGGGGCAAACCTTGTTCTCCGCCTGCTGAAAGAGCTTGCGGGTGGTACGATAATCTCTTTTGACAACCTGAACGATTATTATGACCCGAAACTGAAGGAGTACCGGCTTTCACTGATCGAAGAAGCAGCGAAGCGTTCACAGGTCAAACACGTTTTTGTCAAAGGAAGCATCGCTGATAAAGCGCTGGTGGATCGGGTCTTTGCCGAATACAAACCCGGCATTGTTGTGAACCTTGCCGCTCAGGCAGGGGTGCGCTATTCTATCGATCACCCGGATGTTTACATGGAGAGCAACCTGATCGGTTTCTATAATATCCTGGAGGCATGCCGTCATTCCTATGATGAAGGAGCAGCGGGTGTAGAGCATCTTGTTTATGCCTCTTCGTCGTCCGTGTATGGCGGGAACAAGAAAGTTCCTTTCAGTACCGATGACAAGGTGGATAACCCTGTCAGCCTGTACGCGGCTACAAAAAAGAGCAATGAGCTTTTGGCCCATTGCTATTCCAAGCTATATAACATTCCTTCTACTGGTTTGCGGTTCTTCACGGTTTACGGACCTGCGGGCCGGCCTGATATGTTCTACTACTCCGCTACACAGAAGCTGGTCAGGGGAGAAACGATTTCTATTTTCAATTATGGCAACTGCAAGCGGGATTTCACCTACGTGGATGATATTGTGGAAGGGATCCTCCGTGTGATGAAAGGCGCTCCGGAAAAAGCCAATGGCGAGGATGGTCTGCCTGTGCCGCCCTATGCGGTTTATAATATCGGCGGGGGTACGCCGGAAAACCTGCTGGACTATATTTCCACTTTGCAGGAGGAATTGGTCCGGGCGGGGGTGCTGCCCAAGGATTATGACTTTGAAGGGCATCGGAAGCTGGTGGGCATGCAGCCCGGCGACGTGCCGGTGACCTACGCCGACAGCCGGGCGCTGGAGGAGGATTACGGATTTAAGCCTTCCATCGGCATCCGGCAGGGGCTGAGGGCTTTTGCGGAGTGGTACAAGGCGTATTATATGGAGGGCTGAAGAAGCCTGCGCTTCAAGTCCGGCATAATTGCCGGAACCGAATGGAATCTCTTTTTTCGCGCCGATTTGCCGGGAAAGGGGATTCCATTTTTTTTCTTGCTTTTTTTATGAAAGGGTGCTATCATATCCCCATACCGCAAAGACGGGAAATGGCGGCGGATGCTTCCCCCAGAGAACTGCCGGTTCGGTGCGAGGCAGCGGAAGGCCAAAGCGATCCATCCCGGAGCGGGCGATGAGGAATCGCCGGGGAGCGCCCCTTACAGCGCATACGAGCGGCGCGAAAGAAACGCGCAAGCTGGGTGGCAACGCGGAAACCTTCCGTCCCAGATGAATGGGACAGGAAGATTTTTTTTATCCGGCAATCGTTCAGGCGGTTACTCAAGGATATGGGAAGCAGCGAAGGAGAGAGCAGAGTGCAGAGTACAGAGTACAGATATATTTTGTCTTAACAATGTATCGGTAGTCTTTGCTGTCTCAAAATAACCTGCACTCTGTACTCTGCACTCTGTTCTCTTCTCCGCCCCCAAAGCGCTCCTTATGTAAACGGCTGAAAACTACATTTACGTGAAAGGAAGACCTCCCATGATTGACATTAACCTCATCCGTACCAATCCCGACCTGGTGAAGGAAAACATCAAAAAGAAGTTCCAGGATCAAAAGCTGCCCCTGGTGGACGAAGTGCTGGAACTGGACAAAAAGAACCGGGAAGCCATTCAGCGGGCGGATTACCTGCGTTCCCAGCGCAATAAGATCAGCAAGCAGATCGGCGCTCTGATGGGCCAGGGCAAGAAGGACGAAGCCGAGGCCGCTAAGCAGCAGGTGAAGGACATGCAGGATGAAATGGCCGCCCTGGAAGCCAAGGAAACGGAATACGCTGAAGAAATCAAAAAGCGCATGATGGTGATCCCCAACATCATCGACGCCTCCGTGCCCATCGGCAAGGATGACAGCCAAAATGTGGAAAACGAACGCTTCGGCGAACCCGTGGTGCCCGAGTGGGAAATCCCCTACCATGTGGACATCATGGAGCGGCTCAACGGCATCGATCTGGATTCC
The DNA here is from genome assembly GCA_030537395.1 of Clostridia bacterium. Classification (GTDB taxonomy): domain Bacteria; phylum Bacillota; class Clostridia; order Christensenellales; family Aristaeellaceae; genus RUG563. The sequence goes on from JAUNMW010000127.1 coordinate 7,815, forward strand.
GCCCGCCGCACTTCCGGCAACGGCTTCTATTATTTGAAGGGCAATATCGCCCGGCTGCACAGCGCTATCCTGTCCTACGCCCGGGATTTCATGATCGATCGGGGCTTTACCTACTATGTGCCCCCCTTCATGATTCGCAGCGCGGTGGTGAACGGCGTCATGAGCTTTACCGAAATGGAGAACATGATGTACAAAATCGAGGGTGAGGATCTGTACCTGATCGGCACCAGCGAGCACAGCATGATCGGTAAGTTCATCGATCAGATTTTGGACGAAAGCGAGCTGCCCCAGACTCTGACCTCCTATTCCCCCTGCTTCCGCAAGGAAGTGGGCGCCCACGGTATCGAGGAGCGCGGCGTGTACCGCATCCATCAGTTTGAAAAGCAGGAAATGATCGTGGTGTGCAAGCCCGAGGAGAGCATGGATTGGTACAACAAGCTGTGGCAGAACACGGTGGATTTCTTCCGCAGCATGGATATTCCGGTGCGCACCCTGGAATGCTGCTCCGGCGATCTGGCTGATCTGAAGGTCAAATCCTGCGACGTGGAAGCCTGGAGCCCCCGGCAGCAGAAATACTTTGAAGTGGGCAGCTGCTCCAATCTGGGCGACGCTCAGGCCCGCCGCCTTGGTATTCGCGTCAAGGGCGCGGATGGCAAGAAATATCTGCCCCACACCCTGAACAACACCGTGGTGGCCCCGCCCCGCATGCTGATCGCTTTCCTGGAAAACAATCTGCAAGCCGACGGCAGCATCCGCATCCCCGAACCCCTGCGCAAGTATATGGGCTTCATGGACAAGATCGTGTAATATCATTTGTCTTTTATATTCTTAACAGGCAAGTTCTAAAGGATGAATTTCAAAGCTAACGAAGGGTTACGCTGGGGCTATCCGCCCCAGACCCCGACCAGGGGATGATCCCCTGGACCCGCAATAGCGGAAATTGCTTGATTTGTCGAAAAAACGCTATTCCCGCTGTTTCTTGCAGGAGATTAAAGCCAAATGAACGTACACTTCTGTCGCTTTCGGGCACGGCGGCTGAAAGCCGCCATTCCGGATGCTTTGCATCCGGTGAAAATAGGCAAAATCAGGCGGGGGAAAAGCCGCCTTTACACGTGGTTTCCTCCAGGCAGCTTTTAGCTGCCTGGAGTCAAGCAGGCAGCATTAGGCGGCCTTTCCCCCGCCTGATTTTGCCTATTTTCATTGTGCC